>DAOUAB010000049.1:0-20691 GCA_034434015.1 Anaerolineales bacterium | reverse complement strand
GACGGCCACGGCCCTGCTCTTTCACCTGTGGTCCAAAGGCTGGAGCCCGCAGTGGGCGGCCACGCTCGCCCCCCTGCTGCTGCTGGCGTTTCCGGGGCGCGGCGGGCTGATCGCGACGCTGGCCCTGACCGGCATCGTCCTGCTCGAATGGCCGCTGGCCGAGGCCTTCAGTTCGCGCCCGCTGCTGGCGACGGCGATCGCCGCGCGCACCCTGCTCTTCGCCGGCCTGACCGCCGCCGCCGCCGCGCGTCTGGGGGTTCGGGTCTGGCCGGCCAGACGCGCGTGAGTATACTGGGGCCGGCGGCCGGCCCTTCGCCGCGCGCCGCTCTGGAGCCTCCGATGCCTGTCCCCGCCCTCACCCTGCACCCCGACGGTCCCACCGTCTCGCGCCTGGTCTTCGGCGTCTGGCGCCTGGCCCGCTGGGGCCTGACCGCGCGCGAGCTGCTCGGGCTTGTGGAGCGCTGCCTGGACCTGGGGCTGACCACGTTCGACCACGCCGACATTTACGGCGACTACACCTGCGAGGCGCGCTTCGGCGAGGCGCTGGCCCTGGCTCCGGCCGTGCGCCAGCGCCTGCAACTGGTGACCAAGTGCGGCATCCAGCTGGTCTCGGCCAACCGGCCGGCGCACACCCGCCACATCTACGACACCGGCCGGGATCACATCCTGGCCTCGGCCGAGGCCTCGCTGCGCCTGCTGCGCGCGGACACGCTGGATGTGCTGCTCATCCACCGCCCCGACCCGCTGATGGACGCGGACGAAGTGGCCGAGGCGTTCACGGCCCTGCGCCAGGCCGGCAAGGTCCGGCACTTCGGCGTCTCCAATTTCACACCCGGCCAGTTTGAGCTGCTGGCCGCGCGCCTGCCCTTCCCGCTGGTGACCAACCAGGTGGAGATTTCGGTGTTGAGGCTGGAACCGTTCCTGGATGGGACGCTGGATCAGGCCCAGCGGCTGCGCTGCGCGCCGATGGCCTGGTCGCCGCTGGGCGGCGGCCGGTTGTTCACCTCCGGCGATCCGCAGGCCGAACGGGTGCGGGCGGCGTTGGAAGACGTGGGCCGTGAACTGGGCGGGGCCGCGCCGGATCAGGTGGCGCTGGCCTGGCTGCTGCGGCACCCGGCGCGCATCGTGCCGGTGCTGGGGACGGGGAAGATCGAGCGCGTGGCCGCGGCCGTGGCCGCCCTGGACCTGCGCCTGACGCGCGAACAGTGGTTCGCGATCTGGACAGCCTCCGCCGGCGCCGATATACCGTAAGCGAGCGCTTCTAAAAACCTATGGCGCGGCATGTCGTGGCGGCGCGGCGCAGCCGGTCGGCCATCTCGCCGTGGCCGGCCGCCTCGGCCAGATCCAGCGCGGTCTTGTCCTGCCAGGTCGGCCCCGGCCCGGCGATGACGAACTCGCGAATCGGGTGGGCGTTCGGAGTGGTCATGGCTTGAGCCTCTTGAGCACGGCGCGCCGGCCGGCTTCGGACAGGGCCGCCACCGCCAGGGCGCGCGCGAAGTCGGCGCGGTCGGCGCGCTGCCTGTACAGCAACTCGTTGACGAATTGCACCGTGACCCCGGCCGGATCGCGCTCCAGGAGCGTGACCGGGTCGCCGGCGCGGACCAGGCCCGGCTCCAGCACGCGCAGGTAGAAGCCGCTGAAGCCGGTGGCGTGGATCATCTCAGGCAGATCCCTGCGCCCATGTCTGCCGGCCAGTTTGGAGCACGGCTGACGCGGCTGGCTGACCTGGACGCGCGCCGCGCCGAGTTGCCACACGTCGCCAATGGCGACCTCGGTCTCGCGGACGCCGGCCAGCGTCAGGTTCTCGCTGAACGCGCCCGGCTCCAGCGGGCCGCCCAGCGCCTGCTCCCAATACGGGTAATGATCGAACACGTAGACGCACGCGGCCTTGTCCGGGCCGCCGTGGTTCTGGAGGTCGGCCTGGCCGTCGCCCGCAAAACCCGTGACGCCCAGGAAGGCTTCCGGCGCAGGCTGCTTGCGCCCGCCGGTCCGCACGGGCTTGCCGAAGCAGGTCAGCGTCTCCGGGAGGCCCAGGTTGAGGGAAACGAGGTGCATGGCGAGGTGCTTGAGACGCAAGACGTATGGCGCAATCGAGGACCCCTCACAGGCGCCTATTGCGGTTTGTTGCCGAGCACCTGCTCGATCCGGGCCATCACATCGGCCGTGAGCTTGGGCGCGATCTCCAGCGCCCGCATGTTCTCGTGGACCTGAGCGACGCGGCTGGCGCCGGTGATGACGGTGCTGACGTTGGGGTTCTTGAGGCACCAGGCGATGGCGAGTTGGGCCAGGGTGCCGCCCAGCTCGCGGGCGATGGGCTCGAGGGCCCGCACCTTATCCAGGCGCGCCGGGTCGGTCACGCGGTCGCGCAGCCACTCGTAGCCGGGCAGCGCGGCGCGGCTGTCGGCCGGGATGCCGTCCCGATACTTGCCGGAGAGCAGGCCGGAGGCCAGCGGGCTCCACGTGGTCGCGCCCAGGCCGATCTCCGTATACAGCCGCGCGTACTCCTTCTCCACGCGCTCGCGCACGAACATGTTGTAATGCGGCTGCTCCATTTGCGGCTTGTGCAGGTGGTGGCGCTCGGCGATCTGCCAGGCCGCCATGATCTGGTCGGCGCTCCACTCGGAGGTGCCCCAGTACAGGGCCTTGCCCCGGGTGATGATGTCGTGCATGGCGCGCACCGTCTCCTCCACCGGCGTCTCCGGGTCCGGCCGGTGGCAGAAGACCAGGTCCACATACTCCAGCCCCAGCCGCCGGAGCGAGCCGTCGATCGCCTGCAGCAGGTACTTGCGGTTGAGCGTGTTCTTCTCGTTCGGCCCGTCGTTGAGGCCCCAGAAGAACTTGGTGGAAATGACATAGCTGGAGCGGCGCCAGCCCAGCTTCTTCAGCGCGGCGCCCATGATCTCCTCCGAGGCGCCGTTGGCGTAACTCTCGGCGTTGTCGAAGAAGTTGACGCCGGCTTCATACGCGGCGCGCATGCATTCCAGGGCGTCGGTCTCGCCCAACTGGTTCTTGAAGGACACCCACGACCCAAAGGACAGCTCGCTGACCTTGAGGCCGGCGCTGCCCAGACGACGATAGTTCATGGATTCAGTCTCCTCGCGTAGACCCTACCTTCAATATTTCGCAGGATTTGCCGATTATACCCGGCCCAGCAGGTCCTCTCGCCGGAAAGAGCGACGGCCTTCGCGCCCTTCGTGCCCCTCCGTAGACTCTTCGCACCCTTCGCATCCCTTTATAGACTCTTCGTGCCCTTCGCATCCCTTCATGGACTCTTCGTGCCCTTCGTGCCCCTCCGTGGATTCTTACCTGACGCCGACAAAACCCGGATTCTGGCGTACAATCTCCTGGAGAAATGGAGCCGGTGTATGCCTGTGACTGAACCCACCCGCGACCGGATCATCCGGCCCGACGAGATCCTGACCCAGCCGCGCCCGCAGCGCCGGCCGGAGTGGATCAGGGTCCGCGCCCCGGGCGGCGAGACCTACGAGAAACTCAAGGACCTGATGCGGTCCAAGACCCTGCACACCGTGTGCGAGGAGGCCTTCTGCCCCAACATCGGCGAGTGCTGGGGCCACGGCACGGCCACCTTCCTGATGATGGGCGACGTGTGCACGCGTTCGTGCGGCTTCTGCGACATCAAGCATGGCCGGCCGGCGGCCCTGGACTGGGCCGAGCCGGAGCGCGTGGCCCAGGCCGTCAAGGCGATGAACCTGCGGCACGCCGTCATCACCAGCGTCAACCGCGACGAGCGCCCGGACGGCGGCGCCCCGATCTTCGCCATGGTCATCCGCCGCATCCGCGAGCTGCAGCCCGGCTGCTCCATCGAGGTGCTCATCCCGGATTTCAAGGGCAGCCGCGAGGCGCTCAAGCTCGTCATGGACGCGCGGCCGGAGATTCTCAACCACAACGTCGAGACCGTGCCGCGCCTGTTCAAGAAGGTCCAGCCGCAGGACAACTACGCCTGGACGCGCGCCACGCTCTCCAACGCCAAGGACCTGGACCCGGACGTGCTGACCAAGAGCGGCCTGATGCTGGGGCTGGGCGAGACGATGGACGAGGTCCTGGCCGTCATCGCCGACCTGCGCGCCTGGGGCGTGGACATCCTGACCGTCGGCCAGTACCTCCAGCCGTCGCGCAAACACCTGCCGATCGAGCGTTACTACACGCCGGACGAGTTCCGCGCGATCAAGGATTACGCCCTCGGGCTGGGCTTCAAATGGGCGGAGTGCGGGCCGCTGGTGCGCTCGTCCTATCACGCCGACGAGCAGGTGCGCGCGCTGAGCGTGGTCCACCGGCAGCTCTACGGCGACGGCCAGGCGCCGCCGGCGCCGTGAGGCGGCTCGGGCTACCGTCGAGCGGGTGTCAGGGCTGCACCCCGGACACCGTCCGGGCGCCGGAAGGTTATGGGCGGGCGACCTGAGGGCGCTGAGGTGAGGCTTTTCCTGCGCGGTGGCGGACCTCTTGTAGAGGCGCCGGTCCTGCCGCTCCAGACGACAAAGCCGCTGGCGCACAGCGTCCAGCGGCTTTGTTATGCGCCCCGCGCGCCTACTTGCTGATCAGGTTGAGCGTGCCCAGGCCCATATCCACGTCGATCGTCAGCAGCGGGCCGGAGCCGCCCGTCGAGTACGTGTCGCCGCTGGTGGACCAGGTGCCTTCGGTCTTCACCGTGGTGACGGCGCCCGAACGCGTCACCTCCGCCTTAACCCCGGCCGGCACGATGAGGGTGAGCGTGCAGATGCCGGCCCGGACGCTGACGCGCGCCTCGCGTTGCAACTCGCCCGAGAAGTCTAGGGTGTATGTGCCGGCGCCGCCCTCGAAGATCATCTCCGCGAAGTTGGCGTTGGACAGCCCCTCCAGCTTCACCGTGGACGCGCCGGTGTTGTACTTGAACAGCGTCATGGCCTCGGTGTTGACCTCGTCGAAGGTGACCGTGTTGTCGCTGGCGCCGTCGTTGATCTCCAGCCGCTGCAGCGGGACGCCGCCCAGGTCCATCTGGCCCTCGTACGCCCCGGCGTTCACCGTCAGGCGCATCGGCGCCGCGCCCAGCTTCAGGTCCCATTCGTTGGTCAGGTTGCCCTCCGGGATGCGCAGCCGGTCGTCCGGCGAGAAATCCTGGCGGATGATCAGCGAGTCGGCCTCGCGCGTGATCTCCGGCTTCCAGTCCGGGATGTTGTACCGGACCGTGCCCGAAACCAGGCCCTCGGCGCCGCCGGCCAGAGTGATGTTGCCGGCGCCGATGCCGAGGGTGACGTCCATGACGGTGTCGCCGTCCGGGGCCGCCTCGTCGATGGTCAGGGTCTCGGTCGGGCCGGGCGTGATGCGCTCCACCGGCACCTGGATGTTCGGCAGGTTGGGGCCGCAGGCCAGCGCGGCCAGGGCCAGCGCCAGGATGACAGTCAGCATGCGGTTCATAGTGGACGCCTCCTTAGAGAAGTGTATCGTCTGGCTTGTATTACGCACCCAGCCGGAGGCGGTTGCGGCGCCGGGGAAGGCGGTCAGGCCTCGGGCGCGGCCGCAGAGGCGAGGCGGGCGAGCAGGCGCGGGTGGTCGGCGTACACGCCGCGATACCGCGCCGGCAGCAGGGCCGCGATCCGGCACATGATCTCATCGGTGTAGGCGTCCAGTTTCTCCGCCCGCTCGCCGCGGCCGAGCGGCGGCAGCGTGAACGGCTCGCCGAATTGGAGCGTGACGGGCACGCGTCCGCGCCACAGCGGGTAGCAGCGCGTGATGGCGCGGCTGAGGTGTTCGGTGCCCGTAATGGCGGCCGGCACGATCGGGACGCCGGCGGCGACGGCCAGCGAGGCGGCCCCGGCCTTCCCGGCCTGGAGCGCATGCGTCAGGCTGCGCGTGCCCTCCGGCGCCACGCCCAGCACCCGGCCGGCGCGCAGCGCCTGGAGCGCCGCTTTGATGGTCGACGGCCCGATCGCGCCGCGGTGGACCCAGATCACGTCCACCATCTCGAGGATGAACCTGAAGAACGGGTTGGGCCGGTAGGTGTCGGCGGCAAAGGCCGTGACGCTGCGGCCGTCTAACTGCCCGAAGACCAGCGGCGCGTCCAGGCGGCTCAGATGGTTGACGCAGATGATGAAGCCGCCGCTGGCCGGCAGGTGTTCCCGGCCGCGCACTTCGGTTCTGGCGTAGAGGCTGAAGAGAAAACGAAAGAGCGCGCGCAGGCGGTCGGTATCGCGCGGCGACAGCCGGCCGGGGACGTAGACGGAGGAGGCGCTCATCAGCCCGATTCTACCTGAACGCGCCGCGCATGGAAACTTTCGCCCGGGCGGCGGCGTCTGACCAGTGATGACGCGAGCTGGAGGAAAACGATGTTGAACAGATGGATCAGCCTGCTGGCCGCGGCCGCCCTGATGCTGGCGGCGTGCAGCCCGCTCTCAGCGCCTGAGCCCCCCGCCGCCGAGCCGACGCCCTCGCCCCTGCCGCCCGACGCGCCCGTCTCCGGCGGCCCGGAGGAGCCGGCCGGCCCGGCCGCCACGCCCCCCTACCTGCCGCAGCCCAGTGACGCGGCGCTGGCGCGCGGCGAGGTCTTTCTGGATGAGACCACCCTGCTGAGCCTGGAGAGCTACCCGCCGCAGATCGTGCTGGCGCTGGCCGGCTCCCTGCCCACGCCCTGTCACCAACTGCGCGTGGCCGCGGCGCCGCCGGACGCCCAGAACCGTATCCAGGTGGACGTGTATTCGGTCGTCGACCCGAACGCGATCTGTATTCAGGTGCTCGAGAGTTTCCAGCAGAGCGTTCCCCTGGGCTCGTTCCCGGCCGGCGCCTACACGGTCTGGGTCAACGGCGAACTGGCCGGCGAGTTCACGTCGTAGACAGCCGGCCGCTTGCAGATGACAGCGAGCCATTGTCTCTGCAAGCGGTCATCTGTCCTCTGCTCTCTGCCCCACCCTGCCCGTTCAGGCAGCCCGGCGGATATATATGAATCTAATGCGCCGCGGCGATACTGTGCGCCATTGGCCGCCGGACTCGCAGTATAATCACTTTAGATGGCTCACTCCACTGGGCGGCTCGCGCAGGCGCGCAATATCTGGCTGGCGACCGTCCGTCCGGACGGGCGCCCGCATCTGGTCCCGATCTGGTTCGTGGTGGACGGCGGCCGCTGGTATATCTGCACCTCGCCCGGCAGCGTCAAAGCCCGCAACCTGCAGGCCAACCCGCGCGTCGCCCTGGCCCTCGAGGACGGCGACCACCCCTACGTCGTCGAGGGGACGGCCCGCCAGGTCCAGCCGCCCGCCGGCGTGATCCGCCAGTTCAAGGATAAGTTCGACTGGGACATCACCACAGACGCCGACTACGGCGCCGTGTTTGAGATTACGGTGACGAGACAGGTTTTGGGAGCGACCCACGACGAATGATGAGAGCCGAACGCCGGTCCCGGCGCCGGCGCCTTCGTCTTCCGTCCTTCGTCTTATCGTCCAAAGGACGTCAACTATGATGCGTTTTGACCGTTTCACCGAGCGCGCCCAGGACGCCGCCGCGCGCGCTTACGAAATCCTGCAGCGTTACGGCCACACCCAGGTGGACACCGAGCACATCCTGCTGGCTCTGCTCGAACAGCCGGAAGGCGTGATCCCGCAGATCCTGGAGCGCATGAGCGTGGATCAGGAGTTCATCAAGCGCCGGCTGGACGACGTGCTGCGCGCTTCGCCGCGCGGCGCCGTCTACGGCTCGGGCGGCACCGGCCAGGTCTTCATCACCCCGCGCGTCAAGCGCATCGTGGACCTGGCCAACGACGAGGCCGGCCGCCTGCGCGACGAGTACATCTCCACCGAGCACCTCTTCCTGGCCATCCTGTCCGAGCGCAACACGGCCGTGGCCCGCATCCTGGCCGAGGCCGGCGTCACCAAGGACCGCGTGGTGGACGCCATCAAGGATATCCGCGGTGGCCAGCGCGTCACCGACCCGCAGGCCGAGACCCGTTACCGCACGCTGGAGAAATACTCGCGCGACCTGACGGCCATGGCCAAGAGCGGCAAGCTGGACCCGGTCATCGGCCGCGACAGCGAGATTCTGCGCGTCATCCAGGTGCTCAGCCGCCGCACCAAGAACAACCCGGTGCTCATCGGCGAGGCCGGCGTGGGCAAGACCGCCATCGTCGAGGGCCTGGCGCAGAAGATCGCCGACAACGATGTGCCCGAAATCCTCTCCGGCAAGCGCGTCCACCAGCTCGACCTGGGCGCCATGATCGCGGGCTCGCGCTTCCGCGGCGAGTTCGAGGAGCGCCTGAAGGCCGCCATCGAGGAGGTCCAGCGCGCCGAGGGCGACATCATCCTGTTCATCGACGAGCTGCATACGGTGGTCGGCGCGGGCGCGGCCCAGGGCGCCATGGACGCCAGCAACATGCTCAAGCCGGCCCTGGCGCGCGGCGAATTGCAGTGCATCGGCGCCACCACGCTGGACGAGTTCCGCAAGCACATCGAGAAGGACCCGGCCCTGGAGCGCCGCTTCGCGCCCGTCTATGTGGACGAGCCGAACGTGGACGACACGATCCAGATGCTGCGCGGCCTGCGCGACCGCTACGAGGCCCACCACAAGGTGACCTTCTCGGACGCCGCGCTGGTGGCCGCCGCCAAGCTCTCGCAGCGCTACGTCACCGAGCGCCGCCTGCCGGACAAGGCCATCGACCTGATGGACGAGGCCGCCGCCAAGCTGCGCGTGGCCCTGTACTCGCTGCCCGGCGAGCTGAAGGAGATGAAGACCGCCATCGATAAACTGGCGGCCGAGGAGGAACAGGCCGGCCTCTCGCGCGACTACGAGCGCGCCGCCCAGAAGAAGGCGGAGCGCCTGCGGATCGAGGGCGAGTTCAAGGCCAAACGCGACGCCTGGGAGAAAGAGCACCACCTGGACGAGGTGGTGGACGAGAAGGACATCGCCGAGGTGGTCTCGCAGTGGACGGGCATCCCGCTCAACCAGATGATGGAGACCGAGGCCGAGAAGCTGCTGCACATGGAGGAGCGCCTGCACGAGCGCATCATTGGCCAGGACGAGGCCATCCATGCCCTGGCGGACGCCATCCGCCGCGCGCGCGCCGGCCTGAAGAACCCCAAGCGCCCGATCGGCTCGTTCATCTTCCTGGGCTCGTCGGGCGTGGGCAAGACCGAGCTGGCCAAGGCGCTGGCCGGGTTCCTGTTCGACGACGAGGACGCCCTGGTGCGCGTGGACATGAGCGAGTACCGCGAGCAGCACACCGTCAGCCGCCTGTTCGGCGCGCCGCCCGGCTACGTGGGCTACGACGAGGGCGGCCAGCTGACCGAGGCCGTGCGCCGGCGCCCGTACCGCGTGGTCCTCTTCGACGAGATCGAGAAGGCCCACCCGGACGTCTGGAACGCCCTGCTGCAGATCCTGGACGACGGCCGCCTGACCGACGGCCAGGGCCGCGTGGTGGACTTCCGCAACACCGTCATCATCATGACCTCCAACCTGGGGACGGAGTTCGTGCGCAAGTCCGGCAGCCTGGGCTTCCTGCGCCGCGGCGACGACGGCGCGGCCGAGGACCCCGGCCACGAGAAGATCGAGAAGGCGCTCAAAGCCACCTTCCGGCCGGAGTTCCTCAACCGCATCGACGAGATCATCACCTTCAAGCCGCTGTCGCTGGAGGACATGGAGAAGATCGTCAACCTGCAGTTGAAGGAGATCCAGGACCGCCTGGGCGAGAGCCGGGTGACGGTGCAGCTCACCGACGCGGCGCGCAAGTGGCTGGCGCGCGAGGGCTTCGACCCGGCCTTCGGCGCCCGCCCGCTGCGCCGCGCCCTGCAGAAGCACGTGGAGAGCCCGCTCTCGGTGAAGATGCTCCAGGGCGAGGTGAAATCCGGCGACGTGGTGACCGTGGACTGGGTCGAGGGCGAGGGCGTGCAGTTCCGGCGCGAAGAGGCCCCCGCGGAAACGCCGCAGCCGGCAGCGGTGTGAGCGCGGCCGGCGACGGCGCCCTGCGTCTCCCGAACTCCCGATCAACACGAAAGGCGACTCTGGCGAGTCGCCTTTCCTTTTGTCGGGGCGGCCAGATTTGAACTGGCGGTCTCGCGCTCCCAAAGCGCGCGCTTTGGCCGGGCTAAGCTACGCCCCGTCGGACGGCCGGGTCCGGTTGTCCCTGCCTGGATTTTACTACGAAGTGGCGTGTCAACGAGTCCTTAACCCTCCCCAACCATCCCTCCATAACGCCATCGGGTGGCTTTTATGACTCGTGGCGATAATTGGATTCATGACATCGTCTTTAGTGTCTACCCATGCGCCTGCCCGCATCCTGATTGTCGACGATCACCCGAACACAGCGTCGATGCTCGCGCGAGCGTTGAAGCAGTTCAACCAGCCGGTTGAGGTGCTCACGGCCCGCAGCGGGCCGGAGGCGCTCGAGGTCATCGGCCAGGGCCGCGTCCAGGTCCTCATCACCGACTTCATGATGCCGGGCATGAACGGCCTGGAGCTGATCGAGCGCCTGCAGAACGGCCACGAGCCGGCGCAGATCATCCTGGTGACGGCCTACGACAGCCCCGGCCTGGCGGCCACCGCCCGCCGCCTGCGCGTCAACCACTATCTCATCAAGCCCGTCCAGCCGGAGAAAATCCGCGATATCGTCAGCCAGGTGCTCGAGAACCAGGAGCCGGCCAAGCCGGGCGCAACCGCTGGCATGCCGGCGCCGTCGCACTTCAAGGTCCTCATCGCCGACGATCAGCCCGACAACGTCCACCTGCTGGCGACCCGCCTGCAGAGCGAGGGCTATACCTTCGTCACGGCCATGGACGGGCAGGAGACCCTCGACCGGCTGCGCTCCGAGATGCCCGACCTCGTCCTGCTGGACGTGAACATGCCCAAGAAGAGCGGCTTCGAGGTCCTGGCCGAGATGCGCGCCGACCCGCAGGTGGCCCACATCCCCGTCATCGTCCTCACCGCGGCGCGCACGGCCGTCCGCGACGTGCGCGAAGGCCTGGGCCTGGGCGCCGACGACTACGTGACCAAGCCCTTCGACTGGCGCGAGCTGGCGGCGCGCGTCCGCTCCAAGCTGCGCGTCAAGCACGCCGAGGACGTGCTGCGGCGCCGCAACCGCGAGCTCAGCCTGCTGCCCGAGATCGGCCAGGACATCAGCGCCCGGCTCGACATCGACGAGCTCTCCAGCGTGATCCTGAAGCGCGCCGTCGATACGCTGGCCGCCGCCAACGGCAGTCTGCTGATCTTCAACATCGACGACCAGTTGTTCCACAGCCTGTACGCGCCGCGCGCCATCCCCGGCTGGGACTGGGACAAGGCCCAGGGCTGGCTGTTGACCAAGGGCCTGATCGGCGCCGTGGTGGCAGACCGGCAGGGCCGCTTGCTGGCCGACACCGCAGGCGACAACCTCTGGTACAAGCCGGGCGGGCCGGTGCGCTCGGTGGTGTGCGTGCCGCTGCTCGGCCGGCGCGGCGTCATCGGCGTGCTGACCCTGGTGCACGAGCAGCCCAACACCTTCTCCGCCGATCATCTCAGCCTCCTGCAGGCCATCGCCAGCCAGGCGGCCATCGCCGTCGAGAATGCCCAGCTCTATGCCACCGAACACAAGCGCGTCAACGAACTGGTGGCGCTCAACCAGTTGACGCACGAGATCGGGCGCTGTACGCGTTCCGGCGATCTGCTGGACCGGCTCCCGCAGCTCATCTGCCAGGCCTTCGGCTACCCGGCCGCCAGCCTGTGGTGGCTGCAGGATGGCCAGCTGGCGCTGCGCAGCCAGGCCGGCGCCGAGAACGCGCCGCGGATGTCAATCATGGCGCTGGCGCCGCAGCAGGTGGCCGCCACCGGCCAGCCCGCCTACCTCTCCGGCGGCGTCGAGGAGCGCACGGGCGCGCGCGCCGGCACCGGCCCGCTGCCCACTCACTCGGCCATGGCCGTCCCTATCCGCCAGGCCGCCGGCGTCAGCGGCGTCCTGGCCCTGCACAGCCGCCAGCCGAACGTCTTCCAGGAGAGCGACCGCGTCCTGCTGGAGACGCTGGCGGCGCAGATAGTCTCGGCCCTGGAGCGCATCCAGTTGTTTGAGACCATGGAGCAGGAGCGCAACCGTCTGACGGCCGTCCTGCGCTCGGCCGCCGACGCCATCCTGGTGCTGGACGCCGACGGGCGCCTGCAACTCATCAACCCGGCCGGCACCCGGCTGTTCACCGACATCGAGACCAAACTCGGCCAGGCGCTGCCGGTCGGGCGCGGCTACGACGAACTGATCGCCGTCCTGGACCAGAGCCGCGCCGGCCAGGAGCTGGTCGCCCACCAGATCAGCTGGCCGGACAAGCGCGTCTTCAACGTCGTCGTCTCCCCGATCGAACACGGCGGCCATGTCGCCCTGTTACATGACGTCACCCAGTTCAAGGACCTGGAGCGCGTCAAGAACGAATTCCTGGCGACGGCCTCGCACGACCTGAAGAACCCGCTCACGGCCATCATCGGCTTCACCGATCTGCTGCCCAAAGTCGGGCCGCTCACCCCGCACCAGGCGGCCTTCCTGGATCGGATCAAGGGCGCGTCGGGCCAGATGCTCGAACTGGTCCAGGACTTGCTCGACCTGGCCCGGATCGACATGGGCATCGAGCTCAAGCGCGAGCCGCTCGATCTGCGCGCGCTGGTGACCGCCACCGCCGACGAGTTCCGCGCCCAGGCGGCGACCAAGGGCCAGACCTTGCACGCGGAGACCGGGCCGGTGGCCGTGCCCGTCGCCGCGGACGCCAACCGGATGCGGCAGGTGCTGCGCAACCTGGTCGGCAATGCCATCAAGTACACGCCCCAGGGCGGCCAGGTCCGCCTGCTGGCCGGCGCGCGAAACGGCCAGGCCTGGGTGGAGGTGCGCGACACCGGCCTGGGCATCCCGCCCGCCGACCTGCCCTACATCTTCGACAAGTTCTACCGCGTCCAGGCCGACGACCGGCAGGATATCGAGGGCAGCGGGTTAGGCCTGGCCATCGTCAAGGCCATCGTCGACCAGCACAACGGCCAGATCGCCGTGGAGAGCGCGGTGGGGCAGGGCACCTGTTTCACCGTCAGCCTGCCGCTGTCGTCAGCCTTAACCGCCGAAACCACGCCGTAGGTCCCAGACGGGCGAGGGCGCTCGCCTCGACGCGCCGATACACTGGCTAACCGTGCGAAAAATGCGTTTGAAATCCAGACCCGTCCAGTTCCCGGAGCCGCAACGATGACGCCTCCCTCTCACACATCGGCCGCATTCCCGCGTTGGTGGCCGGCCTGGTTGACCGGCCGTTGGGGGATCCTGGCGCTCGTCGCAGCGGCGTGGACCCTCCTTTTTCTGGTTTGGACTCGGTTGCAGTGGGGCGGTCCCGATAACGTCAGTTTGATTGCCAATCTCAGCGCCCTGCCCATCAACGTGCTGGTCGTCGCGGCGGCCTGGCGGACAGCCCGGTCAGCCTCGCTGGCGGCTCCCATCCGCCGCGCCTGGGGCTGGTTGACCCTGGGCTTTGCGGCTTTTCTCATCGGCGACCTGATCTGGACTTATTTCGAGAACGGCCTCCACAGCACGCCTTTTCCCTCCCCGGCCGACGCCGCGTACCTGGCCTTCTATCCTCTGATCCTGGCCGGCCTGCTGGCGTTGCCGGGCAGGCCGCAGACTTCGTCAGAGCGCCGGGCGATGTTCCTTGAGTGGGGGATGATGGCCATGGCGGCCTTCATGGCCGTCAGCCTGTTTATCATCGTTCCCGCCGCGACCACCTCCACCGGCTCAGACGATCTGCTGCCGGTCATGATCGCCGCCGCTTATCCCATCGGCGACCTGGTGCTGATAATCGGCCTGATGGCCAGCCTCCATCGGCGGCCGGGCCAGGACGCTCAGGCGGCGCTGCTTCTGCTGCTGGCCGGCATGGCGGCCTTCATCACATCGAACCTGGCGCTCGCCTATGTCAGCCTGGCCGGGACCTATCGCGCCGGCTCCTGGATTGACGCCGGGTGGATGCTCGCCCAACTCCTCTTCTTGCTGGCCGCCCTCCGGCAGAGTCGCCCCTCGGCGGCCGCGCCCACGGAGTCGCGCTGGCTGCGTCTGGTGGATTGGACCGCGTCGTCGGTGCCCTGGATCACGCTGACGGCGAGCCTGGGCATGCTGGCCTATGGCTTCGTCCTTGGCGACAGGGTCGATCAGTGGCTGCTGGCCGCGACGCTGGTGATCGTGGTGCTGGGCATGGTGCGGTTCCTGGTTCTGCGCCAGACCCCGGAGCCGGGTGGCCGGGTCGTCCAATCCGAGCCGGCCGCGGTCAACGCCCGGCGCGTCTCACTGGTGGCGCTGGCGGCCTATCTTGCCGCGCTGGCGCTGTACCTTCTGCTGGCGCTGCAGGCGCGGGCCTGGCCGATGTTTGTCCTGGTCGGGATCACGGCCGTGCTCGCCGCGACGGCCGCCCTGTCGCTGTGGTTGAACCGGCGCGGCCGGACGACGGCGGCCATCTGGTTACTCCTGGCCGGCCTGATCGGGCTGTATCCGCCTGTCCCGGTCCTGATCGCCGGGATGGGCCTGGTTCTGGGCGGCACGACGCTGTTGGCCACAGCGATGATTGCCAGCCTGACCCTGAAGGGCCGGTCCGCCGTTGTGGCGATCCTGCTGGGGACAGCGTCTGGCCTGCTCACGCTTCTGATTGACCTCTTCTGGCCGGTCCAGCGTTTCAGCCTGGCCGCGCTTCAGACATACGTGCCGTTCATCGCCATCCCGGCGCTGCTGGTTTTCGCCGCTTTCATCATGCGGCAGTTCCCCAGCTACAGCCTGCGCGTCAAACTGATCATCGCGTTTGTGATTGCGACGACGGCGCCGATGGCGACCCTGGTCTACTTCAACGATCGTCTGACGCGCACGGCGCTCGTCGAGGACGCAAACCGGACGCTGTTGGCCGTGGCGTCGCAGACGGCCGCCAGCCTGGAAACCTTCCTGCGCACTAACCTGGACGCGGTCGCCACGGAGGCGCAACTGCCGGCCTTCGCCGAGTACCTGAGCCTGCCGCCCGAGGAACGCGCCGGCAGCCCGGCCGAGGCCCGCGCGATGGCCTCCTTGCTGGCGCTCAACGGCAAAGGCCTCGTGCGCGTCTCGTCTTACGCACTCCTGGACCGCCGGGGCGTGGATCTGCTGGACACATTTGCCAGCGACATCGGCCTAGACCGGTCTGGGCGCGACTACTTCCAGGAGCCGCTCCGCACCGGTCAGCCGTTCGTGTCGCCGGTGAGGTTGTCCGGCTCGGTCTTCGAACAGTCGCTCTACTTCAGCGCCCCGGTCCGGGACAAAGCCGGGGAGATCCTGGGCGTGCTGCAAGTGCGTTATCGGGCCGCCAATCTCCAACAGATGCTGGTGGACAGCGCGGCCAATCTGAGCCATGGCGGTTTCGTCATGCTGGTGGACGAGAACAACATCATCCTGGCCCACAGCGGCGCGCCCCAGCTGGCCTTCAAATCGATCGTGCCGCTGAGCGCAGAGCAGGCGGCCGCCCTCAAAGCGGAAGGCCGCCTTGCCGACCGGGCGCTGGAGGAACTGGTGGTGGACCTGCCCTCCGTCGCGCACGGGCTGGCGCAGGTTGAGACCCAGCCGACCTTCATGGCCGAGTTCGACACCGACGGGGTCGCCCTCGACGAAAACGAAACCGGCAACGACGAACTCGTCGCGGCGGTCCGCCTGACCACGCAACCCTGGACCCTGGCCGTCGCGGTGTTCGGCGACGAGGTGGTGGCGCCGCTGGAGAGGCAGTCGCGCAACACCCTGCTCCTCGGCCTGGTGATGGCCGGCCTGGCGGCGCTCGCCGCCGTGGTGGTGTCCCGGGTGTTGACCAATCCCCTCCAGCGGCTGACGGCCGTGGCCGCCCGCGTCTCGGGCGGCGACCTGGCCGCGCAGGCCCCGGTGGAGACCGCCGACGAAATCGGCGCGCTGGCGACGACCTTCAACGTGATGACCACCCAGTTGCGCGAGACGCTGGACGGCCTGGAGCGGCGCGTCGCCGAGCGCACCCGAGCCCTGGCTGCCAGCGCCGAAGTCAGCCGGCGTCTGGCGGCGATCACGGATCAGGCCACCCTGGTGAAGGCCGTGGTCGAAGATGTCCAAAAAGCGTTCGGTTATTACCACGCCCACATCTATCTCTGGGATGCGGCGCGCGAGAACCTGGTGATGGCCGGCGGCACGGGCGAAGCCGGCCAGGCGATGCTGGCCCGCGGCCACAAACTGGCCAAAGGGCGCGGCCTGGTGGGGCGCGCGGCAGAGACGGGCAGCGTGGTGCTGGTGCCCGACACGGCCCAGAGCCCGACCTGGCTGCCAAACCCGTTGCTGCCCGAGACCCGCAGCGAGGTGGCCGTGCCGATCGCCCTCGGCGGCCGGGTACTGGGCGTCCTGGACGTCCAGCACAACGTCGTCAACGGCCTGCAGGCCGAGGACGCCGAATTGCTCCAGGCCATCGCCAACCAGGTGGCGGTGGGCCTGCAGAACGCCCGCGCGTACAAGCATGCGCAGGAAGAAGCCGAGCGCGAGGCGTTGATCAACGCCATCGGCCAGCGCCTCCAGGGCGCCACCACGGTCGAGGCCGCGCTCCAGGTGGCCGCCCGCGAGCTGGGCCGCGCGGCCGGCGGCCGATGGACGCGCGTGCGCCTGGCGGCCGGGGCCGGGTCGGGCGACCGGCGTGACGGTGTGGCTCAACCGGCAGAACGAGGATAGCCCTATGACGAGCTCGACGATCCCGGCGGATGTGCAGGCGCGCCGTCAGGCGCAGAATACTTTCCGCATCGGCCTGGCCACGGCCGGCGTGATGGCGCTGGTCAGCGCAGCCTTTTATCTGATGACGCCCAACCGGCTGGTCCTGCTCGTGCCGGCGCCCCTGGTCATGGTCGGCCTGGTCGTGGCCGCCCTGGCCCGCTTCGGGCGGGCCCGCCTCGGCGCCTGGTTGCTGATCGGCGTCATCCTGGCGTTGACGGTCATCGGGCCATTGACCTCCACCGGCCAGGGCTTCCTCTACGCCGTGGTGTCGCTGGTGATGATGGCCGGCGTCGCCGCCGCCACCCTGCCGGACCGCTGGGCCGGCCGGCTGGTGCTGCCGAGCATCGCCGCGGCGATGCTGGCGGTGCTGGTCGACCTGTTTGGCCCGCCCGGCCGCCCGGCGCCCGCCAACCCGCTGGTCGGTTATACGATCGCCGGCGGCGTGCTGTTGGCCTATCTGGTGATCGTGGCGCGGCAGTTCCCCAATTACCCTATCCGCACGAAGTTCATACTGGTATTCGCCGTCATCAGCCTGGCCTCTTCCGGCGCCATCGCGGCCCTGGCCAGCCGCATCATCACAGAGCAGCTCACGGCGGCGGCCGGGCGGAGCCTGGTCAGCGTGGCCGAATTGCAGGCCAGAGCCGTGGGCGACCTGCTGGTCCGGCAGGTGGACATCCTGCGCGGCGGTTTGAGCCTCAACACGTTCGTTCAGGAGGCGGTGACGTTTGCCAACCTGGCTCACCAGGGCAAGGACCCGGCGCAGGTCCGCGCGGTTCAAGAGGAGCTCGACCGGCAGTGGCAGGCCGCGGCGGCCTCCGATCCACTGATCCAATCGCGCCTGTCCGGTGAGCTGGCCGACGAACTGCGCGAATTCCAGTCCCATTTCCCGGACCACATCCAGTTGTCCATCACGGATCAGGCGGGCGGGCTGCTGGCGAGCACCGATCGCGCCTTCGATTATGACCAGGCCGATGAGGTCTGGTGGCAGGCGGCCTGGGGCGACGGCGCGGGCAGCGTTTACGTCAGCCAGCCCGAATTCGAGGTGAACCGCAACAGCTACGTCGTCGTGATCGCCGTGCCCCTGTACGGCCCCGACTCATCCAGGCCCATTGGCGTCTTGCGTTCTGCCTACCGCCTGGGGGCAATCAATGAAGTCGCCGCCTCTCAGAAGTTGGGTCTGGTGGCGGGGATGGACCTGCTCTTCCCAAACGGGACGCGCCTCTCGGAGACAGGTCGGCTGGAGGGGGTGGACTTCGCGCTGCTCGCTCGACTGCGCCAGTCGAGCCGCGCCGAATATACAGGGCTGAATTATGAGGGCCAGGACAGCTTCGCGGCCCAGGCCCTGGTGGCGCCGACCGAGGCCGAGGCTTCCGTGGCCGCGCTCAACTGGCGCGTCGTAGCACATGAACACGCCGAGACGGTTCTGGCCCCCGCCGCTCAGCAAACGCGTGTGCTGGCCCTGGTGACGCTGGCGGTCGCTCTGCTCGCCGCCGCGCTCGCCGTCGGCGCAGCCCAGGTGCTCGTCGCCCCTATCCTGCGCCTGACCGCCGCGGCGCAGAAACTCGCCGCCGGCAGCCTGAGCGTCCGCGTGCCGGTCACGTCCGAGGACGAACTGGGGACCCTCGGCCGCGTCTTCAACCAGGTGACCGCCCAGTTGGCCGAGATGGTCGGCGCACTCGAGCACCGCGTGGCCGAGCGCACCCGCGCGCTGAACACCAGCGCCGAGGTCAGCCGGCGCCTGTCCAGCGTGCTCGACCCGCAGCAACTGGTGGTGGAGGTCGTCGAGCAATTGCGCGAGGCCTTCAACTACTATCACGCCCACATCTATCTGCTGGATGAAGCCAGCCAGTCGCTGGTGATGGCCGGCGGCACGGGCGAGGCCGGCCGGGTGATGCTGGCCCGCGGCCATAAGATTGCGGCCGGACGCGGCCTGGTGGGCCGCGCCGCGGCGACCGGCCAGCCGGTGCTGGTGCCGGACACGGCCCAGGACCCGGGCTGGCTGCCGAACCCGCTGCTGCCGGACACCCGGGCGGAGGTCGCGGTGCCGATCCTGGCCGGCGGCCAGGTGGTGGGCGTGCTGGACGTGCAGCAGAACGTGGCCGGCGGCCTCACGCAGGCCGACGCCGACCTGCTGCAGTCCATCGCCAGCCAGGTCGGCGTCGCCCTGCAAAACGCCCGCGCCTACGAGCAGACGCGACGCCAGGCCAGCCGCGACGCCCTGATCGCGGCCATCGGGCAGAGATTGCAGAGCGCGGCCACCGTGGAGCAGGTGCTCAAGATCACGGCTCAGGAGCTGGCCCAGGCCCTGACCGCCCGACGCGCCAGCGTGCTGATCGCCGCTGACGGCGCGCCCTCCGCTGGCCCCAGGAATTGAGGTGCTGTCATGCCCGTCAGCTTCCTCCCCTTCAATCAGACTTACGACCTGCTGTGGCTGGCCGCCGCTCTCGGTCTGGCGATCCTGACCATCTACGCGGCGCCCGGCATGGCCGCTCGCGTGTCGGCCGCGCAGGGTGCGGCGCGTTTCGCCTGGGCGGTGGGCGCTGTGAGCGCCCTGGGCATTGGGCTGTGGGTCACCAGTTTCACGGTCCTCGTCGCGCGCCAGTTTGGCTTCCCCGGCCTGTATCAGGTCAATCTGACGGTGACGGGCCTGGCCCTCACCTTAGCCGGGGCCATCCTCAGCCTGTGGCTGGCGACTCAGCACCAGATGGGGCGGGGGCGCTGGCTGGCGGGGTCGGCGGTGGTGGCGGCGGTGCTGCTCAGCGGCGGTCTGATCACCATTCTCAGCCTGCGCGGCTCGGCTGTCATCTCCTTCCAGCCCGGTCTCGTCGCGGCCGGGCTGATCCTGACGCTGCTGAGCCTGGCCGGGCTGCTGCATTTCATGTTTCGTTTCCAGGCCGGCGCCTTCACGGGCAGCCAGTGGCGCCGGCTGGGCGTCGCCGCCTTGCTCGGCCTGGCCCTGACGGTCGCGCTGTGGTTGAGTGTGAGCGCCGTGGCGGCCGCGCCTATGCCCACTCCGGCCGAAACGGCGGGCGTGGTCGCCATCGGCCGACAATGGACCAACACCGTGGCCGCCGCGCTGCTCGTCCTGGGCATCTGGCTGGCGGTGTCGGGCATCTCGTGGCGCACCAGCCGGTTGACCTATCCGCAGAAGTTCTTGCTGGTCAGCGGCCTGTTCCTGTTGCCCCTGGTGGTCGTGCTGAGCCTGTCGCTGATCGACATCGCCGACCGCCGGGACAAGTACGGTGTGCGCGAGCAGTACGGCGCCCTCTATCTGCGGCCCGCCCAGAACCTCCTCGACGATGTCCGCCAGCAGCAATCCCTGTGGTCCGTCGGCGCCCATACCGTGGCGCTGAGGCAGGTCGAGGCCCGCATCGTGGGCCATTTCGGCCAACTGGCTCAACTCGACGCGCGCTATGGCGACCTCTTGCAGACCACCGGCCGCCGGCAGGACCTGCAAGCCCGCTGGGAACGCCTGCGGGCCGCCGCTCCGCAGATGGAGCCTGAGGCGCGCGACACGGAGTTTACCGCTCTGGCCGCCGATGTTCGCGCCCTCATCAGCTGGGTCGGCGACACGTCCTACCTGATCCTGGATCCGGCGCTGGACACCTACTACATGATGGATGCGGTCCTGCTCAAGCTGCCTGAGAGCCAGGACCTGCTCTGGCAGTTACGCCAGGGCGCCGCCGCGACGCCGGCGCGCGACCCGGCGCAGACGGCCGAACTGCTCGCCCTGACGGGGCGGCTGCGCGCCCTGACGGCGGCCCTGCCCGGCACGTACGCGATCAGCTTTGAGAATGACCCGACGGACACGCTGCGCAAACTGACCGAGCGCCCGCTGGCCGAGGCCGTGACGGCCATGGACGCCTTCGCGGATTTGTTGGAGGCGGACCTGATCAACGCCGGCGCGCCCGGCGCCAGGGGCCCGGCGCTGGAGGCGGCTGCGGAAGCGGCTCTGGCCGCCAACCGCAATCTCTACCAGGTCACCTCGAAAGCCCTGGAGTTCGGCG
>DAOUAB010000048.1:0-7009 GCA_034434015.1 Anaerolineales bacterium | reverse complement strand
GCCGCCGTCGCGCCCGAAGTCGTGCACGGTGACGATGTTGGGGTGCGCCAGGTGGGCGGCGGCGCGGGCCTCCTGCTGAAAGCGGGCCAGGAATTCGGGGTCCCCGGTGAGGTTTTCGCGCAGGATCTTCACCGCCACCAGGCGGCCGAGGGACAGGTCCTGAGCCTTGTGGACCACGGCCATGCCGCCCTGGCCGATGGGGCTGAGGAGCTTGTAACGCTTGTTCAGCAGGGGCGCTTCATTGGACATGTATTTGGATTTTACCTGAGATCAAAGAAACGCCCAAACGACGCGGAGGACAGGGAGGCTATCGGGTCGCGGGCCCAGTCCGCTGTTACGGCGAGGGGAGGGTGAAGGAGAAGCGCGCGCCCTGGCCTGGGGCGCTCTCGACGCCGATCCGGCCGCCGTGAGCCTCGACGATCCCGCGCGCGATGGTCAGCCCCAGGCCCGCGCCGCCCGGCCCGGCCGGCGAGGCGATGATGAACGACGAGCCAGACCTGCACGGCCGGGTGGTGCTGGTGGAGACCCTGGCCGTCTGGTGCCCCAAGTGCCTGCAGCAGCAGCGCAACATCCGGGCCCTGCATGTGCAACTGGGCGAGCGCGACGATTTCGTCAGCCTGGGCCTGGGGGTCGACCCCAACGAGCCGGACGCCGTTCTGCAGGACCACGTCGTCCGGAACGGCTTCGACTGGCGGTTCGCCGTGGCGCCGCGCGACGTGGCGCGCGAGATCGCCAGCCTGTACGGCGACCAGTTCCTCCATCCGCCGTCCACGCCGATGTTTATCATTGACCGGCGGGGCCAGGTCCATCGGCTGCCCTTCGGCATCAAGAGCGCCGACGAACTGCGCGCGGCGCTGGACCCGTTCCTGAACGAAGGGCAGTAGCCCGGTATGAACATCGAGACGGTTGCCACGGCGTTCTCGCTCGGCCTGCTGGCGATGACCAGCCCCTGCGTGCTGCCGCTCTACCCGGGCTTCCTGGCCTACCTGAGCGGCGGCGCGGCCGGAGGGCGGACGGCTGGGCGCTACTTCCCGGGCGTCTTCGTTCTGGCCGGCGTGCTGGCGATGATGCTGGCGCTCGGCCTGTTGATTGCGGCCCTGTCCGTGTCGGTGGGCCAGGCCCTGGCCGTCGTCATCCCGCTGGCCGACGGGCTGATCATCCTGCTCGGCGTGCTGCTCCTGCTGGACGTCAACGTGTTTAAGAGCCTGCCGCAGGTGCGCGCCCCGGTCCTGGCGAACCCGTACGTCAACGCCTTCGTCTACGGCCTGCTGTACGGCCCGATTGCGTTGCCGTGCTCCGGGCCGCTGGTGGTCGGCATTTTCACCCTGTCGTTCACGGCGGCCGAGGCCGTCGGCAAGCTGGCCGTCTTCCTGTGGTTCGGCCTGGGTTTTGGCCTGCCGCTGCTCGTCCTATCGGTGTTGTCGGGCGCCGCCCAGCGCTGGTTGACCCGCCTGTTCGCGCGGCACGCCCGGGTGATCAACGTGGTCGGCGGCCTGCTCCTGGTCGCGGTCGGCGCCTACGACCTGTGGGCCAACTGGGCGCTGGTCGTAACGTACCTGGGCTGAAAGGAGTCGGAGCATGGCGGGCAGGTGGTGGTTCGTCGGCCTCGCCCTGGCCGGGTGCGCGGCGCTGCCCGCCGGGCCTTATCCCTGACTCCGCCGTCGGATTTGGATAAAATTCTCAAAGCGAGGTCGCTATGAAAATCCGCTCGTCCGAGATCACGCCCGAGCACGTCTACCGTTCCCGCCCGCGCCCCAACTCACGCCGCCGCTTCCTGAAGCTGGGCGCGCTAGCGGCCGGCTCGACGCTGCTGGCGGCCTGCGGGGCCTCTGCTCCGCCGGAGGCGGCTCCGGCGGGCGGAGGGGAGCCGACCAATCCGCCGCCGGCCGGCGGGCGGGTGGACGAACTGGGCGACGCGGCGACCTCGTTCGAAGCGATTACCAACTACAACAACTACTACGAGTTCTCGACCGACAAACAGGCCGTCGCCGCCCTGGCCAGGGACTTCCCGACCGACCCCTGGACGGTGGAGGTCGGCGGCCTGGTGCGCACACCAAAGACGTACGGGCTGGAGGACATCCAGAAGACGTTCACGGCCGAGGAGCGCATCTACCGGCTGCGCTGCGTCGAGGGCTGGTCCATGGTGATCCCGTGGTTGGGCTTCTCGTTGTCGGCCCTCCTGAACGAGGTGGAGCCGACCTCGGACGCCAGGTACGTGAAGTTCACGTCGGTCTTTTCCCCGGAACACATGCCGGGGCTGAGCAGCCCGTGGTACGACTGGCCGTACACCGAGGGGCTGCGGCTGGATGAGGCCATGCACCCGCTGACGACGCTGGCCACCGGCCTGTACGGCCAGGCGCTGCCGCCGCAGAACGGCGCGCCGCTGCGCCTGGTGGTGCCGTGGAAGTACGGCTTCAAGAGCATCAAAGCCATCGTCAAGATCGAGCTGACCGACGCGGTCCCCCATACCCTCTGGAACACGGCCGCGCCGCACGAGTACGGCTTCTACTCCAACGTCAACCCCGAGGTCGATCATCCGCGCTGGTCGCAGGCCTCCGAGCGCCGCATCGGCGAGTTCAGCCGGCGCAAGACTCTGATGTTCAACGGCTACGCCGACCAGGTGGCGTCCCTGTACGCGGGCATGGACCTGCGGGCCAATTATTGAGCGCGGGACGCCATGCCCGGCCGCTTTCGCCTCCCGTCCAACAGGTTGCTGGTCGTCACCCATGCGGCGTGCTGGGCGCCGCTGGCATGGGTGCTGTTCAGCTACTGGCGCGATCCGCTCAAAGTCAACCCGATCCAGGACTTCACGTTCGGGACGGGGCTGCCGGCGCTGATCCTGCTCTGCCTGTCCCTGGCGGTGACGCCGGCCAACACGCTCCTCGGCTGGCGCTGGGCCATCCCGCTGCGCCGGTGGTTGGGGCTGTACGCGTTCTTCTACGTCTGCCTCCATCTCCTCATCTTCGTCGGCCTGGACTATGGCTTCGATCCGGCCCTGATCGGCGAGGCCCTCTTCGAGAAGCGTTACGCCCTGGTGGGCTTCGCGGCGTTTATGCTCCTGCTGCCGCTGGCGCTCACGTCCACACGCGGCTGGCAGAAGCGGCTGGGCCGGAGCTGGAAGCGCCTGCACCGGCTGGCCTATGGGGCGGCGCTGCTGGCCGTCGTCCACTTCGTCTGGCTGGTGAAAGCCGACCTCCGCGAGCCGCTGGCGTATGGCGCGGTCGTCCTCGGCCTGCTGGCCCTGCGGCTGCCCCCGGTGCGGCGCCGGCTGAGCGGGTTGCGCGCCCGGCTGGCGGCGCGTTTCGGGCGGCGGCCGGAAACGCCGACGGAGCCCCTCCCCAAAATCTCGCCCCCCTCCGCCCGGCTCGACGGATAAGCCCGGCCGGGTCCTCCCGCCAAATTGCGGTTGCCTCCTCGCCGCTTTGGGCGTACCATAGTCACGCGAATCGGAAGCGAAGAGCCGGAATGTCATCCGAAGCTGTGCAACGCGCGCTGGACGTGAAACGCCGCCATGAGAGGACGTTGCTGCGCAAGGCCAACGTCGTCGCAGTCGGCGTCGGCCTGCGCACGCGCGGCGGCGCCGCCACCGACGAGGTGTGCATCGTCGTCTCGGTCCGGCGCAAGCTCCCGGCGGCGCAGCTTCCCCCGGCTGATCGCCTGCCGGCGGCGCTCGACGGCGTGCCCGTGGACGTCGTGGAGACCGGCGAGTTCCTGGCCCAGGACCCGGGCGGCCGGTGACGGGCCATCCCCTCAAGCAAGGAGAATGTTATGGCGTCGATGAATGATCTGGAGACCGTCCGGCAGGTCAAGCGCGCCAGCGAGGCCGGGCTGGCCGGCCGCGCCAACACGGTGGCCGTGGGCGTCGGCTACAAAGTGAGCAACGGCGTGCAGACCGACGAGCTGTCCGTGATCGTCTCGGTGCGCAGGAAACTGCCGCGCGCGCAGTTGACTGAGGCCGAACTGGTGCCGGCCGCCGTGGACGGCGTCCGCACCGACGTGATCGAGACCGGCGAGATCGTGGCTTTCCAGGACCCCAAGGCCCGGATGCGGCCGGCGCGCCCCGGCGTGAGCATCGGTCATTTCCAGATCACGGCCGGCACCTTCGGCTGCCTGGTGAGCAAGAACGGCGAACGCCTGATCCTGAGCAACAATCACGTCCTGGCCAATAGTAACAACGCCCAGGTCGGCGACCCGGTCTGGCAGCCGGGGCGCGCGGATGGCGGCACCAGCGCGGACCAGATCGGGGCGCTGGCCGAGTTCGTGCCGATCGCGTTCGAGGGCCAGACGCCGCCCGGCAACGGCTGCTCGCCGCTTTCGTCGCTGCTGTCCGTCTTCGCGCCCAGGCCCCGGGTGCAGAACGAGCCGGGCAACAACAAGGTGGACTGCGCCCTGGCCCGGCCGACGACGCCCGACCTGGTGCTGGCCGACATCCTGAACATCGGCGTGCCGGCCGGCGTGGGCGCGGCGACGCTGGGGACGGCGGTGCAGAAGTCCGGCCGGACCACCGGCTACACCACCGGCTCTATCCAGCAGATTGACGTGACCGTGACCGTGAACTACGGCGGGCCGCTGGCGGTCTTCACCGGGCAGTTGATGGCCGGGGCGATGAGCCAGGGCGGCGACTCCGGGTCGGCGGTGCTGGACATGCAGAAGCGCGTGGTCGGCCTGCTCTTCGCCGGCTCCGCCACGACCACGATCCTGAACCCGATTCAGTTCGTGATCGACGCGCTGGGGATCGAGGTGGTGACGTCGTAGACAGGGGGCAGTCGCCAGAAGCGCCGCGTGGCCCGTATCCGAGCGTAGCACCGCTCCGATACGGGCCATTCGTTTTCGTTCGGGTCATGTGCGGCTGATCGCGATCTGTCGCGGCTGAAAGCCGCTCTGACGGCGCTCAGGCGGTGAGCCAGAGCAGTTCGTACGGCTCCAGCGTCAGGCCGCCGGCGGCGTGGACCGCGCGCCCGGTCAGGAGATCGGTGACGGGCTGGGCGAGGCCCAGGCCGTGCGCGCCGACGGCCTGGCGATGCTCGCTGAAGTTGGCCAGCACCACCAGCCAGGCCCCGTCGTGGCGGCGGGCGTAGCCGAAGACGTGGTCGTTGCCGGTGTTGAGGACCTCCATCACGCCGCCGGCCAGGGCCGGGCAGCTGCGGCGCAGCTCGATCATGCGGCGCAGGCCCTGGTAGAGGCGGCCGGGCACGGTGGTTGGGTCCGTGCGTTGGGCGTAGCGGTCGGCGTCGGCGCGCGGCCGGTGGACCCAGCGGCTGTCGTCGGCCTTGGCCGGGTCGGCGCGGTACGAGTAGTCGTTCAGCGTCCCCACCTCGTCCCCCAGATAAATCAGCGGGATACCGCCGATGCTCAGGATGATGCCGTGGACGAGCAGCGTCCGGCGCAGGGCGTGTTCCAGGTAGAGCTCGCCGGTCTCGCGCGTGGCGGCGGCCTCCCGGAGCTCCAGCGCCTGCTCCAGGCCGATGAGCGAGGCGCAGGTGCCGGAGATGCGGCAGTCGCCGGTCTTGGGATTCTCCTGGAAGGGCAGGCCGCGCGCGAAACTGCCCGGGAAGCGGCCGGTGTAGAAAGCGTTGAGGAAGCGCCGGTGATGAAAGCCGTTGATCCCGAGCGCGGCGGCGTCCTCGTCCGAGAATGTCCAGCCGATGTCGTCGTGGACGCGCACGTAGTTCACCCAGGCGCAGGCCGGGTCGAGGGCGAAGCGGCTGCGCATGGAATGGGCCAGCAGGCGGACCTTGCGCGTGGCCAGCGAGTTCCACAGCAGCGCCATGAGCAGCGGGTTGTAGGAGAGCTGGCACTCGTCCGGCCGGATGTAGCGCACCACCTCGTCCGGGTGGACGATGGCCTCGGACTTGAAGAGCAGGCCCGGCGCCGCGATGCGGCAGACCGCGTTGAAGGCCTGCAGGAGCAGGTGAGCCTCCGGCAGGTTCTCGCAGTGGGTGCCCAACCGCTTCCAGATGAAGGCCACGGCGTCCATGCGCATCACGTCCACGCCGACATTGGCCAGGAAGAGCATCTCGCCGGCCATGGCGTTGAAGACGGCCGGATTGCCGTAGTTCAGGTCCCACTGGAAGGAGTGGAAGGTCGTCCAGACCCACTGGCCGGTCTCGGGCAGGTAGGTGAAAGCGCCGGGGTGCTCGTCCGGGAAGATCTCGCGCAGGTGCTGCTCGTAAGCGTCGGGCAGGGTCCGGTCCGGGAAGAGGAAGTAGAAATCCCGGTAATCCGGGTCGCCGGCGCGCGCCCGCTGCGCCCACTCGTGCTCGTCCGAGGTGTGGTTGAAGACGAAGTCCAGCGCCAGGCTGATGCCGTCGCGGCGCAGGTCGGCCGCCAGGCGGCGCAGTTCGTCCATCGTCCCCAGCGGCGCGTGCACTTCGCGATAGCTGCTGACCGCGTAACCGCCGTCGCTGTTCCCCTGCGGGACCTTGAAGAGCGGCATCAGGTGAAGATAGGTGAGGCCGAGTTCTTTGAAATAGGGGATTTTGTCGCGCAGACCTGAGCGGTCGCCGGCGAACAGGTCCACGTAGCACACCCCGCCCAGCAGCTGGTTGGAGTGGAACCAGGCCCGGTCGGCTTCGCGCGCGCGGTCCAGGGCTTTCAGTTCCGAGGGCCGCGCCAGCCAGCTCTCGGCGCACACGGCCAGCAGGTTCTCGATGTGGTAAAGCAGGTCGTAGCGCTGACCGTAGACCCGGACGAGCAGCTCAAAGAGGCGGGGGAAGTGCCGGGCCAGGCGCCGGGTGAAGGCCGCCCAATCGTCGGCGGTGGTCCGGCCGGCGTAGCGCGCGTCCAGGCGCGGCCGCAGCCAGCGCCGGGCGCGTTCGGCTTCGGTGCGAACCCAGGTCTCGTCCATAATCGTCGGTTATGCCTCCGCGGCCTCGCCGGCCAGGGCGATGGCCCCCAGGACGCCGGCCCGCCCGCCGAGCGCGGGCGGCACGATGTAGTCGTCCAGGCGCTCTAAGACCGCCGGCGCCTGGACGTCGCCGTTGAGCAGATCGCGGACCCCGGCGCGCAC
>DAOUAB010000047.1:0-32097 GCA_034434015.1 Anaerolineales bacterium | reverse complement strand
GCCTGATCGCCGGCGGGCCGCTCGCCGGCCGCAAACAGGTGCTGCTCGGCGCCACGACGGCCCGCAGCCTGGGCAAACAGGTCGGCGACCCCTTCGCCATGGGCGGCCAGATCTACCGCGTGGCCGGCATCTACGCGACCGGCGAGAGCCTGGAGGATGGCGGCGCCGTCATCAGCCTGGCGGACGCGCAACGCGCCTGGGACAAACGCGGCCAGGTCAGCTATTTCGTCCTCCAGCTCACCGACCCGCGCCAGGCCGACGCCGTGAAAAGCGAGATCGAGGCCCGCTGGCCCGACCTGACCGCCATCCGCTCGGGGGAGGTCACGCAGCAGGCCCAGCTCATGGACATCTATCGTTCGTTCGGCCTGTTCGTCGGTCTGCTGGCCGCCCTGGTCGGCGGGCTGGGGATGATGAACACGGTGTTGATGAGCGTCTTCGAGCGCACGCGCGAGATCGGCGTGCTGCGCGCCCTGGGCTGGGGCCGCGGGCGCGTCATCGCCCTGATCCTGGGCGAGGCCCTGGCGCTGGCGCTGGCCGGCGGC
This sequence comes from Anaerolineales bacterium, assembly GCA_034434015.1. Taxonomy (GTDB): domain Bacteria; phylum Chloroflexota; class Anaerolineae; order Anaerolineales; family UBA6663; genus SpSt-583. The sequence continues at coordinate 31,555 of DAOUAB010000047.1, read as the reverse complement.
CTGCTGGGGATCGGGCTGGGCGTCGGCCTGACCTCCCTCACCGGCCTGGTCCCGGCCGTGGCGACGCTGCTCCAGGGGAAAGTGACGCCCGTCATCCTCGCGCAGGCGCTGGGGATCGCCGCGCTGCTCGGCCTGATCGGCGGCCTGTACCCGGCCTGGCGCGCGTCGCAGCTGGAGCCGGTGGAGGCCATGCGCTACGAGGGCGGCGCGGGAGGCGGCGCGGGGCCGGGCTGGGCGCCGCGCCTGCCCGGCGCTGGCGCTTTCCGCAACCTGTGGCGGCGCCCGGCGCGGACGCTGGTGACCGTGGTCGGCGTGGGCCTGGGCGTGGGCTTCATCGTCGCCCTGCTGGGGATGGCGCAGGGCGTCGTCGCCGCCTTCGGAGAGTTGGCCGGCGCCGGCGAGATCGATCTGATGGCGTCGCAGGCCGGCGTGTCCGACCTGTCGCTCTCCGAGATCGACGAGCGCGTGGCCGAGCGCGTGCGTCTGCATCCGGCGGTCAAATCGGTCTCGCGCCTCCTGTTCGGCTTCCCCAGCACTCCGGAGACGCCGTTCCTGATCCTGTTCGGCCTGGACCCGCGCGAGGAATACATCCGCCACTACCAGATCCGCGAGGGCCGCCCGATTCAGCGCTCGGGTGAAATCCTGCTCGGGCGCTACGCGGCCGAGACGATGCAGAAGTCCATCGGCCAGAAGGTGCGCATCGGCGCGGCGGACTTCACGGTGGTGGGCATCTATGAGAACGGCATGGCCTATGAGGATATGGGCGGCATGCTCTGGTTGCGGGATGCCCAGGATCTGCTCAACAAGCCGCGCAAGCTCTCGTTCCTCGGGATCGCGGTGCAGGACGCGGCGCGCGCCGATGAGGTCGCCCGGATGCTGGAGGCCGCCTTTCCACAGATCCTGGTCAACACCGCCGCCTCCCTGACCGAGCGCACCCAGGACATGCAGACCCTGTACGCTATCCTCAACGCCCTGAGCGCGGTCACCGTGGTGCTGGGCGGGGTGGTGATGACCAACGCCATGCTGATGAGCGTCTTCGAGCGCACCCAGGAGATCGGCGTGCTGCGCGCCCTGGGCTGGAGCCGCGGGCGCGTCGTCCGCCTGGTCCTGGGCGAGTCGCTGGCGCTGAGCGCGCTGAGCGCCGTGGTCGGCGTGGGCGTCGGGGTCGGCCTGGCCTACTTATTCACGCTGACGCCGACGGTCGGCGGCTATATGCTCCCGGCCTTCCCGCCCGACCTGTTCCTGGCCGTGCTTGGCCTGGCCGTCGCCCTGGGCGCGGTCGGCGGCCTGTATCCGGCCTGGCGCGCAGCCGGGCTCAGCCCGATTGAGGCGTTGCGATATGAGTGACCTCCCTCCTGTCGTCGAAACTCATCACCTCGTCAAGGTTTACGGCGATGGCGCCCAGGTGCGCGCGCTGGACGACGTGAACCTGCGCGTGCGCCCCGGCGAGTTCGTGGCCATCGTCGGCCCGAGCGGCTCGGGCAAGTCCACCCTGCTGCACATGCTCGGCGCGCTGGACCGGCCGACGGGCGGCGAGGTCATCATCAACGGCGCGCCGCTTCACACGGTGCGCGACCTGGACCAGTTCCGCCGCCGGACTATCGGTTTCGTGTTCCAGATGCACAACCTGATCCCGACCCTGACGGCGCTGGAAAACGTCGAGGTGCCCATGCACGGGACCCGGCTGGGCGGGCGCGCGCGCCGCGACCGGGCGCGGGACCTGCTCAACCTGGTGGGGCTGGCGAAGCGCGAGCGCTACCTGCCCAACCAGATGTCCGGCGGCGAGCGCCAGCGCGTGGCCATCGCCCGGGCGCTGGCCAACCAGCCCGCCCTGCTGCTGGCCGACGAGCCGACCGGCAACCTGGACTCGCACACGACGGCGGAGGTGATGGACCTGCTGGCCGAGCTGAACCGGAGCCGGGACATGACGCTGATCGTCGTCACGCACAACCCGCAGGTGGCCGGCGCGGCGCGGCGCGTGGTCACCCTGCGCGACGGCCGCATCCAGTCCGATGTATCTTACGACGGCCTGTACGAACGCGACCTGATCGAGCTCAAGCACTCGCTGCTGGGGCGCGCGATCATGGAGGGGAATCCGGCGCTGCCGGAGGAACTGCGCGAGGCGGCGCCGGCGCTCAGGCGCCTGCTGGAGCAGGTGTGATCCGGGTCAGCACCGCCCGATGATCGGAGTGCGGGCCGCCGGGCGCATCAACGTGCTGGGTCTCGCGCACCTGCCAGCGGTCGCCCGGCGAGACGACAAACACGTAGTCCAGCCGGTGCCGGCGCAGCAGTCCGCCCCAGGGCCAGCGCAACTCATGCGTCGTCCCGTCGGCGTGCGGGTGCAGATGCCGGAAGGTGTCCAGCCAGAGCCGCTGTGTGTGCCTGATTTGCGCGCGGTGTTCCGGCGCGTTGAAATCCCCGCCGACCACCACCGGACGCCCGTCGGCCACGGCCCCGACCCAGGCGCGCAGTTCGGTGAGCTGAACGGCGTTGCGCCCGCTGCGCAGCCCCAGATGAACGGAGATCGCCAGCACCGGCCCGAAAGGCGTCTCGGCCTCGGCGCCGAGCGCCAGCCGGCGCACGAACGGGTTGCGGCCCGCCCCGAGTTGCCTCAACCGCACCGCGCTTAAGGGGAAGCGGCTGAGCACCGCCAGGCCTTCTTCAAATCCAATGGCAGCGGCGTGGCCGTTGGCGCGCGAGTAGACGTGGGCCATGGCCAGGCGCTGGGCCAGCCATTCGTCGGCGTGCAGGCGCCGGGTGCGCGCCACTTCCTGCAGCAGCACCAGGTCGGCGCGCTCCGTCTCCGCCAACTGCGCCAGGGCCTCCAACCGTTCCGTCCAGCGCCGGTAGCGCGGCCAATCGTGCCACAGGTTGGCGCTCAAGACGGTCAGATGATCGCCGGGATGTTCAACCGTGATGGGAGGGCAGGAGCGCAGGGACAGGCGGCCGGCCGGCTCGGCGACCTCCAGCACCCGGCGCGTCAGCGGACGCAGCAACCGCAGGCCGGGCCAGGCGAACAGGGCCCGCCCCGCGGGCCACAGCCGGGCGAGGCGCGACGGGCGACGCGGCCCGCGCGCGTCGACGTAGATTTCATCCGGCTCAGACAAGGCGTTTTCTCAGTGACGCCGCCGCCGGGCGTCGCGCCAGGCGCGGCGCATCCCGGCGATAAAGCCCGGCACGACCTCCCGCGGGAACTTCGGCCAGGTCACGGCCACGGCCGCCGCGATCCAAACTGCCAGCCACATGCCCACCACCGGGGCCTGGATCAAGGCCAGCAGGATGAACGCGGCGTAGATCGGGGCCTGAAAGAGCATCCCCAGCGGCCGCGGTATCCCCAGCCGCCAGAAGGCCAGCGCCCAGGCCAGCCCGTATCCCACGGCCAGCCACCGGTTGACCTGGCCGGTCTCCACCAGGTAGAGCAACAAGCCGACCGAGACCAGCATGTCGATCTCCAGATCGTGGTCGCCGATCCAGGTGCGGGTCGGGCGGACCGCCCGGCGCGCAAACGCCCCGTCCAGGTTATCGCCGGTCCAATCCAGGATCATCAAACCGACCGCCATAGAGAGATGCTGAGCCGGACGGGTCAGCCCTAACCAGACCAGGCCCAGCGCAATCAGCCCCCGCGCCAGGGTGATGGCATCGGCGACTTGTTTCGCAGTCCTCATCGCACACCTCCACCGCGGCACCGCCGTTTCTCTAATCATCATACACCCGGCCGCAAAGTCCGGGGCGACAGACGATCTGGCGCAACCGCCCACAGCGCGCTTCGAGCAACGCCTTACCCGCTTGGCAAGGAGAAGGAGTATAGTAAGGGGTGATCCTCTGCCTCCAGACCCAAGCGGAGTCTTTCATGACCGTGCGCGTTGTCACCGACAGCACCTGCGACCTGACCCCCGACCTGGCGGCATCCGCCGGCATCATGGTCATCCCGGTTTATATCAACCTCGGCGACCGCAGTTATCTCGATGGCGTTGATCTGACGCGGACCGAGTTCTACGCGCGCCTGCCGGACTTCGACCCGCCCCCCACCACGGCCTCGCCGGGGCCGGAGCCGTTCCGGCAGACCTACGAAGCGCTGGCCGCCGAGGGCGCCGATGAGATCGTGTCGATCCATGTGGCCGCCAGCCTGAGCACCGTCTGCAACGTCGCCACCGCCGCCGCGCGCGAGACCCAGGGCGCGCGGGTGACGGTCGTCGATTCGCAGCAGGTCAGTCTGGGGACCGGGTTCCTGGCGCTGACCGCCGCCCGCCTGGCCGCCGCCGGGCGCACCGCGGCCGAGATCGTGGCGGCGCTGCCGGACCAGATCCGGCGCACCCGGATTTTTGCCGCGCTGGACACGCTGGAATATCTGCGGCGCAGCGGCCGGGTCAGCGCGCTGGTGGCCGGCCTGGGCAGCCTGTTGCAGATCAAGCCGGTGCTCACCGTCGCCGAGGGCGTCATCCGCTCGGATCGCGTGCGCACCCGGTCCCAGGCCGTGCAACGGATCCTGGACCTGTTGGGCGCCCGCGGGCCGCTCTCGCACCTGGCCGTCCTGCACACCGGCGCCCGGGCGCGCGCCGAGGCGTTATTGGCCCAGGTGCGTCACCTGGCGCCGCCCGGCGAGATCCCGCTGGTGGAAGTCACCCCCGCCATCGGCGCGCACGTCGGCCCGGAGGGGTTGGGCCTGGCGTGTGTGCAGGCCGCGGGCTGAAGCCGGCGACCGCGCAACCAGGTTAAGCCGGCCCGGTCACGGGCAGCGTGAACCGGATGGTCGTCCCGCGGCCCGGCTCGCTCTCGGCCGTGATCTCGCCGCCGTGCGCGGCGACCAGGTTGCGCGCGATCGCCAGGCCCAGCCCCATCCCGCGCGATTCGTCGGACTTGTAGAAACGGTCGAAGATGTGCGGCAACACCTCCGGCGCGATGCCGACGCCGGTGTCCTGCACGGCTACGCCCACGCGCCCGGCGTCCGGCGTCAGCCTCACCGTCACCGTCCCGCCGCGCGGCGTGTAGCGCAGGGCGTTGGCGATCAGGTTGGTCAGCACTTCGCGCAGGCGGGCCGGGTCGAGGTCCAGCAGCGGCAGTTCGCCGGCGGCCTCGACGCGCAGGGCCACGCCGGCGGCTTCGGCCGAGAGCTTGAAGGCGGCGGCCGCCTCCGCCGCCACGACCTCCAGATCGGTGGGCTCGCGTTGCAGGCGGAGCGCGCCGCTTTCCGCCAGCGACAGCGTGCGCAGGTCTTCGATCAGGCGCGCCAGGACGCGGGTCTCCTCCAGGATCGCGGCCAGGTGCGCGTCGTCGCGGGGATGGACGCCGTCCAGCAGGGCCTCCAGATGGCCCTGGATGACGGCCAGCGGCGTGCGCAGTTCATGGGTCACGTCCGCCAGCAGGCGGCGGCGTTGTTCGTCGTCGGCCTGCAGGCGGGCCGTCATCGTGTTGAAGGCGCGGGCCAGCGCGCGCGCCTCGGTCGGGCCGCGCTCCGCCACACGCGTCTGATAATCGCCGGCCGCCACACGCTCGGCCGCCTCCATCACATCACCCAGCGGGGCCGTGCTGCGGCGCAGCGCCAGCACGATGACGACCACCCCCACCACGACCGGCGCGAGCACGAGCGGCGCCACAAACGGCGCGGCCATCCGCCAGCCCATCCACGGCATCATGGGCATGCCGGGCGGCGCCTCGAGAACGCCGGCCAGCGCCGCCCCCAGCCAGAAAGCCAGCGCGCAGCCGCCCAGCCCGAACACGCCCAGCAGGAACAACAGCCCGCCGATGCGCCGGAAGAAACGGCCGCGCAGATGGCGGCCCGAATTGCGGGGCGGCCAGGGCTCCTCCGCCGGCCACCAGGCGGGGCGTTGCCCGCGAAAATTGGGGCGCATCAGCTTCTCCCCCTGCGCCGCGTAGCGGCGCCGTAAGGCCGGCGCGGCGCGCCGGCCGCCGGCCACCAGGGCGGGCAATGTCGGGGGGAATCGGGGCGCATTAACGTCTCTTCCCGCGCCGCCTCATTCGTCGCTGAACTTGTAGCCGACGCCGTACACGGTGAGCACATAGCGCGGCCGGCGCGGGTCCGGCTCCAGTTTGCGGCGGATGTTCTTGATGTGCGCGTCGATGGCGCGCTCGTAGGATTCGAACGCGACGCCGCGCACGGCGTCCAGGATTTGGGCGCGGGTGAAGATTCGGCCCGGCTGGGCCGCCAGGGCCGCCAGGATCTGGAACTCGGTCGGCGTGAGGTCCACGGCCCGGTCGCCAACGTGGACCTTCATGCGCGGCAGGTCCAGGGTGACGTCGAGGACACGCAACACGTCGGCGGGCTGCGCCGTGCGGGCGGCCTCGGCCCGGCGCAGCACGGCCCGCACGCGCGCCACCAATTCTTTGGGGCTGAACGGCTTGACCATGTAATCGTCGGCGCCCAGTTCCAGGCCCACCAGTTTGTCGCTCTCCTCGCCGCGCGCCGTGAGCATGATGATCGGCACGACCGACTCCCGGCGCAGCGAACGCGTCACGTCCAGGCCATCCAGGCCCGGCAGGCCGAGGTCCAACACCACCAGGTCCGGCTTCGCGGCGCGCGCCGCCGCCAGCGCCGCCTGGCCATCGCCGGTCGTCAGCACACGATAGCCGGCGTGCTCCAGGTAATCGCGCGCTAACTGCGTGATGCGCGCCTCGTCGTCCACCACCAGGATGGTCTTCATCCGATCCATTCTACCGGAAAGCGTCTGCGGCTTATTGCCGCCGCGCGAAGTCCTGCACCACGGCCACAGCCCGCGCGACCCCGTCTTCGGCCCGAATCGCGGCCCCCAGCTCAGCCGCGCGCTGGCGCATGGCCTGGTTGCTCACGGCCTGCTGGATCGCCTGTGCCAGCCGCTCGGCGGTGAGCCGGGCGCGCGGGATCGGGGCTGGGCCGACGCCCAGGTCGGCCACGCGCTGCCCCCAAAAGGGCTGATCACCGAAGAAGGGGATCACGATCGACGGGACGCCGGCGCGCAGTCCGGCGGCTGTGGTGCCCGCGCCGCCGTGATGGACCACGGCCGCGACGCGCGGGAAGAGCCAGGCGTGCGGGAGCGCGTCCACAGCCAGGACGTGGTCCGGCAGGCTGGCCGCGCGCAGGCCGTCCCAGCCGGAGAGCAGGAGGGCGCGCCGCTTCGCCAGCGCCAGCGCGCGCAGGATGAGGTCCGTCGTCTCCTCCGGCCGGCGCTGGCTCATGCTGCCGAAGCCGATGCACACCGGCGGCTCCCCGCGTTCCAGGAACTCCACCACGGCCGGCGGCGGCGCCCACTCCGCGTCGGGATCCAGGAACCAGTAGCCGGTGACATGCACCCCGGCGTCCCAATCGGCCGGGCGCGGCAGGACGGCGGGGCTGAAGCCATAGAGCGTCGGCGCGCGGCGCAGGCGACGGCCATCGTAATGCGGGCCCAGGAATGGAGCGGGCGGCAGGCCGAGCACCTCGCGGCGCGCCCGCGCGTCGGCGGCGCGGAAGCCCTGCCAGAGCAGCTGGCGCGTGGCGTGGTGTGTCCAGCGGTTAACCCTGCCGCCGAAGCGGGCGACGGTGTGCGGAAAGAGCGCGCCGGGGAAGGCCGCCGTCGGCGTGAACGGGACGACGTAGGCCTGGACGAGCGGGACATCCAGCTTCTCGGCCAGCGCCAGCCCCACGAACAGGCCCCCGATCCCGGCGCAGAGCAGGTCCCGGTCCCGACAGCCCGCCAGGCCTTCCGCCGCCCAGTTGAGGGCGGCGCGCTCGGCCTCTTTCGCCGTGCGCGCGTTGATGGCCAGGAAATCGCCTTTCTCCAGCAGGGCGCGCATCTCCGGCGACTCGGCCACCGCCTGGACGTCGCCGCTGACCGGCCAGAACTCCAGGCCGTGCGCGGACACGAGCCGCGCATAGTTCTGGTGCGTCACCAGCCGCACGCTGTGGCCGGCGTCCTTCAGACCCCGGCCCAGGGCGATGTAGGGTTGGACGTCGCCGCGGCTGCCGAGGGCGATGAGGGCGAGGCGCATTGAGAGCCTCCGCGCATCCTCACCCCGCGCCGCATGCGGCGCGGGGGAGGGATGGGGTGGGGATTACTGCGACGCCGGCCGGTCCTGCGACGGCGCCTCGGGCGTCCTGCCATGCGCGCGGCGGTGCCACTCCTCGAACATCGGCGGCACGCCGTCGCCCTTCCAGCCGCCGGGCCCGCCCCACGGGCCGCGGCGCCAGCCGAAGAACAGGCGGCCGGCCAGCCAGATCAGGCCGAAGAGCAGGAAGAGCTGGAACAGGAAGCCCAGGAGGCCGAACAACCCAAAGCCGCCGAACCACCCGTAGGGCCGGAAACCGTCCATCATGCCGCGCATGCCCGGCATCCAGCGGAATGTCCCCTCCGCGAAGCCGCCCGCCTGGGCGACGCCCTGCGCGAAGCCGGCGCTGTAGAGCGCGAACCCCAGGCCGGCCAGGACGGCCACGATCACGATCCCGATCAAGATTCTGCCGATCAAACGTCCGTTCATGGTCATTCTCTCCTGATAAAGTCTCTGCGGACGATGACAGTATCGCGCTGGATTGTGAACCAGACATGAACGGCGCAAGGAGGGATTTGGAGGCCGGCCTCTCTCTTCGCGGTGGGTGCATTCGCATTTTTTGGCCGCCCCCTCGACTCCGGCGCGCCCCTCGGGCCTCGACTTTGCTCGGCCTGCCTTGGGGCGCGCCGCCTTGAGCGGCTTGGCTGCGCCGGGCTGGCCGAAGGGCCGGCGCGCCAGAACGTGACCGCCAACGGCGTATGCACCCTTCCCGGCCCTGCGTGTCTCTGCGCGGAAAATAATCGCCTATAATGGGCCCTGCCGGAGGGTCCCATGCTCGCTCAAGCCCGTGAAATCAAGCCCTTCATCGTCCAACTGCGCCGCGCCATCCATCGCCGCCCGGAGCTGGGCTTCGACGTCTACGCGACGGCGGCGCTGGTGGCGCGCACGCTGGGCGAACTCGGGATCGAGGCGCAGACCGGCGTCGGCAAGACAGGCGTGGTCGGTTACGTGGGCGACGGCGACGGCCCGGTGGTGGCCATCCGCGCCGACATGGACGCCCTGCCGATCCTGGAAGCCAACGAGGTGGAGTACCGGTCCGAGGTCGCCGGCAAGATGCATGCCTGCGGCCACGACGCGCACACCGCCATGCTGCTTGGGGCCGCGCGTCTGCTGAAGCAGGCGAGCTTCCGCGGCCAGATCCGGCTGCTGTTCCAGCCGTCGGAGGAAGTCTTCGACGAGGAGGGCATCAGCGGCGCGCCGCGCATGATCGCCGACGGCGCGCTCCAGGGCGTGGACCGCGTCATCGCCCTGCATGTGGACGGGCAGTTGGAGGTCGGCCAGATCGGCGTCGAGGCCGGCAAGGTGGCGGCGGCCGTGGACACTTTCAAGGCGCACCTGCTGGGGCGCGGCGGGCACGGCGCGCGGCCGCACAAGGCCGTGGACCCCCTCTGGCTGACGGCGCAGGTGCTCAACGCCCTGTACGCCGTGCCGTCGCGCCGGCTCGACCCGTTCGCCCCGAACGTGCTCTCCCTCGGCATCGTCCGGGGCGGGACGGCCGAGAACGTCATCCCCGAGTCGGTCTATATTGAAGGCACCTTGCGGAGCATGGACGCTGACGTGCGGGAGACGCTCATCGCCGAGGTGGGACGGTGCCTGGAGATAGCGCGCGCCCTGGGCGGCGATTACCGGCTGGAAGTCGTGCGCGGCTACCCGCCCATGTTCAACGACGCCGGGGTCTGCGACGTCATCGCCCGGGCCGGGCGCGACCTGCTGGGGGAGCAGGGCCTGGCGCCGCGCGAGCCGACGATGGGGGCCGAGGACTTCAGCTACATGACCCAGCTCGCGCCGGGCGCGATGTTTCGCCTAGGCACCCGCACGCCGGGCGCCGCGCCGCGCTTCGTCCACACGCCGGACTTCAACATTGACGAGGACGCTTTGCCCATCGGCAGCGCCCTGCTGGCCGAGACAGCGCTGAGACTGCTGCGGTCCGTCTGAGGCCGCTCGCAACAAGAGCGCGGCAGCCTCTTCCCCTCCAGGCTGCCGCGCCTCCCCCTCGCCCCCTGATCGGTTGTGTTTCTCAGGATACTGCGCCGGCGTCTCCCGGCCGTAGTCGCCACCGTTTCTGCGTGAGCGGCCCGCCCCGCCGGCCCCGGCCAAAGGCGAGCGAACCAGTCATGTTCGCCCGGAGGCCCCGCCCCGCTCTTTCAACCGGCCGGCTCCGTGTTATACTGCGCGTGGCACCGCCCCGTCTGTCAATCAACTGATCATATCGTCCCGTCCTGCGCGCAGGGGAAGCAGCGCATGCTCGAAATCAGGTTGCTCGGCCAGTTCGACGTCCGTCTGGACGGCCAGCCGGTGGAGATCGGCTCGCGCCCGGTCCGCCTGCTCCTGGCCTACCTGGCCCTCAACCCCGGCATTGACCATCCGCGCGAGGACCTGGCCGCCCGCCTGTGGCCCGAGGCGGACCCCGTCGCCGCCCGCAACAATCTGCGCAACGTGCTCTACAAACTCCGCGAGGCGCTCAAGGCCGGGCCGCAGCGCCTGCGCTCCGATAACGAGACCGTGTCCCTGCACGCCGACGGCGATCTCTGGTCCGACGTGGCCGTGCTGCGCGAGCGGCGCCCCACCGGCCCCCTGGCTACCGACGACCTGATCGCCGCCGTCTCCGTCTACCAGGGCCGGCTCCTGCCGGGCTTCAACGACAACTGGGTGGACGTCGAGCGCATGCACCTGCGCGAGGCCTTCGAGCGCCGGATGGAGTCCCTGCTGCGGCAGTTGGAGGCCGAGCAGCGCTGGGCCGAACTGCGCGACTGGAGCGATCACTGGGTTGCGCGCGTCGAGCACACGCCGGAGGCCGCGTATCGCGGCCTGATGATGGCCTACGCCGGCCTGGGTGAGTTCGCGCTGATGGAAGCGGCTTACAAAGCCTGCGCCTCCGCCCTGAAAAAAGAGCTCAATGATCCAGACTGGGAGCCGTCCGAGGCCACCCAGGCCCTGTACGAGACGCTGCGCCGGCGCCGCCGCACCGGGCCGTTCCGGCCGGCCGCAGTCCCCGCTGAACCGCCGGCCGCGCCGCCGGCTGAGGCGCGCCCGCGCCTGCCCCGGCCCGCCACCCCGTTCATCGGCCGGGAGCGCGAGCTGGGCGCCCTCGCCGAGCGGCTGGCGGACCCGGCCTGCCGCCTGATCACGCTCGTGGGACCCGGCGGCATCGGCAAGACGCGCCTGGCCGTGCAGGCGGCCGGCGCCTCGTCGGGCCTTTTCGCCGATGGCGTCTACTGCGTGTCGCTGGCCGCCGTCGAGAGCGCGGACGCCGTGGTCGCGGCTGTGGCGGACGAGCTGGGGATGCCGTTCTCCGGCCGGGAGCGCCCCCGCCGGCAGTTAGTCGATTACCTGCGCGAGCGCCAGGCGCTGCTGGTGCTGGACAATTTCGAGCACCTGCTCGGCTGCGCCGACCTGGTGGACGAGATCGTCCAGGCCGCCCCGGCCGTCAAGGTGCTGGCCACCTCGCGTGAGCGCCTGCGCCTGCCGGACGAGTGGCTGCTGGACATTGACGGCCTGGATGTCCCGGCCTCCGCCGACGCGCCCGGCGCCGAGACGCGCAGCGCCGTGCAACTCTTCCTGCAGACGGCCCGCCGTCTGTATGGCCGCCTGTCGCTGTCCGACGACCTGGCCGCCATCGTCCACCTGTGCCGCCTGGTGGATGGCCTGCCGCTCGCCATCGAGATGGCGGCGGCCTGGGTGCGCGTCCTGCCGGTCCGCGAGATCGTCGCGCAAATCGAGCATAACCTGAGCCTGCTGGCGCGGCCGCTGCCGCATCTCCCGGCGCGTCAGCACAGCGTGCGCGCGGTCTTCGAGCACTCCTGGAGGCTGTTGTCCGAGGCCGAGCAGCGTGTGTTCCGGCGGCTGGCCGCCTTCCCGGGCGGTTTCCGGCGCGAGGCGGCCGAGGCCGTGGCCGGCGCCCCGCTCGCCCTGCTTCTTTCGCTGGTGGACAAGTCCTTCCTGCGCCGCGACGCCGACGGCCGCTTCACACTGCACGAGCTGCTGCGCCAGTACGCGGCCGAGAAACTGCGTGAGGCGGCCGAGGCGCCGGAGGTCGAGACGCGGCTGGCCCACCATTTCCTCGAGCACGCCACCCTGCACCGGGGGCGCTACGCCGAGCTGGAGCCGGAGTGGGACAACCTGGCCGGCGGGCTGCGCGCCGCTCACCGGCACGGCCTGCACGCCGTGGTTCTGGGCTACGCCGAGGCGCTGGGCGACGCCTGGCTGGCGCGTAACCGCCTGAGCGAGGCGCGGGCGGGCTACGCCTGGGCCTGCGCGGCGGCCGAGGCCCTGGACCATCCCCGCGGGCTGGCCGCGATGCTGTGTCGCTGGGGGCGCGCCTGCCTGGAGCAGAGCGACTTCGACGAGGCGGCCGCGCACCTGGCGCGCAGCCTGGCGATCAGCCGCGAGCAGGCCGACGAAGCCGGCTGCGCCGACGCCCTCGATCAGCTGGGGTGCCTGGCCATTGAGAAAGCGGAGTTCGCGCAGGCGGAGGCGTTCTACGCCGAGTGCCTGGCGCTGCGCCAGGCCTTGCAGGACCCGGCGGGCGAGGCGCAGGCGCTGTACGGACAGGCGCGGACGTGGTTCTATTTGGAGCGCCACGCCGATGTCCTCCCGGCCGCCGAGCGCGCCGCCCAAATGCAGGCCGCGGCCGGCGACCGGCCGGGGCGTCTGCGCACCCTGCTGCTCCTGGCCGACTCGTGCCGCGAGCAGCGGCTCCGCGATCCGGATCGGGCCGCCCAACTGTTGGAGCAGGCGCGCGGCTATTGCCGCGAGGCCCTGGCGCTGGGGGATGCCCTCGGAAATCAGGATGACGTCGCCCAGGCCCTGCGGTCGTTAGGCGGCATCGAGAGCCTGCTGGGCGACCCGGACGCCGCCCGCGGCCACGTGGAACGGGCCCTGTCGCTCTTTAAGGATAAGGGCGACCGCCGCTCGCAGGCGCTGTGCCTGTACGAGCTGAGTATGATCCATCACGCCCGGCGCGACAATGACGCCAGCCTGGCGACGGCCGAACAGAGCCTTAAGCTGTGCCGGCAGCTCGGCGACCGCTTCGCCAGCGTCTACGTCCTGTCCGTGCTCGGCCGGGCCCAAATGGCCGCCGGGCATCACGAGGCGGCCTGCCATTCCTGGCAGGAGGCCGGGCAGATCGCGGCGCAGATCGCGGTCGAAACCGGCGGCCCGCACCCGGAAGCGGGCGCCGTGGCGCGCCTCCTCCGGCAGCACGGCTGTCGGTAAGCGGCCCGTCTACTGCCCGCTGGTCGGCCAGTTGCCCGGGTACTCAGGCGTCCAGCCGCGCCCCTGGGCGAGGGCCAGCCACTGCGCCCGCGTCAACCTTCGGCCCGGCTCCGGCGCGATCCGCTCCGCCCAGGCGCTCCACGGATCGGCCGCCTCACGCACCTCGGCGCGTTCCGGGACCTCGGCCACGCGCGCCACCCGTTTATTGAGCTCGCGATACTCCGCCTCAGCCGGGCCGGCCTCGGCCTGGGCGCCGGCCTCGGCGAAAGGCCCGGCCCAGACCGGCGCGGCGCGGACTCCGCCCAGCACACGCTCCACCTCGTCGATCAGGCGGTCCAGCGGCTTCGCCAGCGCCGGCGGCGCCTCCGCCGAGATCAGGTCGTCGATCGCCGCGCGCGCCCCCAGGCCGAGCGCCACGACCACGGCCTCACGCCCGAAGCGGCCCTTGAGCCGCCGGCGCCAGGCCCGGCTGAGGGCGCGCGCCGCGCGCCGCTGTCCGTTCCGCGCGTACAGGTGCGAGTAGATAAACGGTCGCAGGGCCGGGATGGGGTGGTCGCCGTCATGCGTGAGGAAGGTGTCGTCCCCCTGCCGGAACAGCAGGTCCTGCAGGCTGTAGGCGGCCACCGGGCCGGCGACGCGGGCGCTGAAGAGGTCGGCGAAGACCTCTTCAATCCAGCTTCCGGCCGGATGCCCCCCCAGCCAGGCGGGCAACGCCTCCGGCAGGCCGTCGGCGACGGCCGGGCTGTTCCAGTAGACGGCGTGGCCGACGTCGTGCGGGATGGAGAGACTGTCGCGCGGGACCTGCCGGAGGCTGTACGGGACGCCGAGGAGGGCCACAGGCGCGTAGGGGATGACGCGGATAACGGGCGATTTCTGGAAGTAGGTCAGGGCCGTGGCGTCAGCCGGCAGCAGCGCCGCCGCTTTGGCGGCGTCCACCGCGTGGCGGGCGAGCCGGTCGGCGTTGGCGAGCACGGCCGGGTCCGCGGCGTCCAGCGGGTTGAGCCTTTGGTGAGCCGCCTGCTCCAGGACCTCCACATCGAAGCCCACCTGATGCAGGGCCAGGGCCAGGGCATAGTCACGCGAATAACCGGGCGGGACGTGGGCGCTGGCGGCCCCGGAATTGAAGAAACGCAAGTGCTTCACGGCGAAGGCCTGGAGGCGCTGCGCCGTGGCCGCCAGCGTCCGCAGCGCATACGCGCCGGCCTCGTCCCTCTTCCGGGCCGGCGCGGCGGCCGCCGACTGAAGACGGCGGCGATAGTGGGTCAGGCGCGCGGCCAGCGCCTGCCAGCGGGCGTCATACGGGGCCGGCAATTTCTGAACGGGGTCGGGGCTCATGCGGGGTCCTTTCTGCCCATGGGCGGCGCGAGCCGTTATGGCCCGATCTGCACCGGGCCGAGGCGGGCGGCGTCGGAGGCGCTGGCGTGCGGCGCCGGCCACCAGGCTGTCCCGGCGGCTGGCGCTATCTCCCGGCCGGGCAGCGGCGTCAGGGGCCGCGCCCAATCGGCATACAGCTGCTCGAGTTCATCCGGGGCATAAGGCGGTTGGCCGCCGTAACAGGCCCGCCAGCCGTCGTCCGGGCCGGGCACGCACGTCTGCAACAGGTCGAGGGCGAAATCCACCATGGTCATTAATTCGTCGCGCGGATGGACGAGGAAAATCTCCCGCACGGCGGCGTTCAGGCGCAATGTGCGCGGCGCGCCGGACTGGCCGAGGCGGCGGGTCCAGCGGTCGGAAAGGCTGGCCGCCCAGCCGTCCAGGTCCAGCCATTGCAGGACGCGCAGATGTATCTTGGGCGCCAGCACCGGCGGCACGTTGACGCCGTCATCCCAGTTCCAGCGGTGACGCGGCGCGGCCAGCGCCTGATCCTGGCAATACAGGCCGGCGGCCGGGCCGGCGACCAGGGCCGCATACACCTCGCCAAACACGGCCTCCAGCCAGTGCAGGCTCCACTCGGAAAGCTCGGCGATGAAGCGCGCCGGGCTGGCCCGCCTCGGCTCGCTGGTCAACTGCCCCTGGCGATACAGGAACCGGCCGATGACGCGCGGCGCCTCCAGCAGGTCGGTGGTCCAGCCGGCGGCGGACGCGGCGCATGGATAGGGCACGCTCATTATGGCCATATTGCTGTAAGGCAGGTGGCGTAAGGCGGTCGTGTGGTTCAGGCATGTCAGAGCCATGAGGCCGGGCGTCAATTGGCGGCGCGCGGGCGCCAGGACCTGATCGGCCCAGGCGTCAAACCGGTCCAGGGCCGTCTGCACGGTCAGCGCGCCCCAGGCCCGCTGGTAAGCGGCGCGTTCGATCCAGGCCAGGTCCTGCGTGGCCGCCTCCAGCAGACGGCGCAGGCCGTCGCGATCGTGCGCCTCGCGCCGCTGTTGGTCGTCGCCATGCCGGCGAAGCTGGCGCAACAGGCTGCGGATCGGTTTCTCGCCGCGCATCCCGGAGGGGAGCGCCTTTTCGGTCTCGTCAATGATAATCGCTAACGCCTGCCACTGGTCGTGAGCATCCATTCCAACACCTGCCTGTTTCGCCCGCGGTCTCGGGTGATATCAGCATAGGGGCTGGTCGTTTCCCCCCCATCGTCGCAGACGTTTTTCGGCCATTTGACGTTTGTCACGATTATTTGTGACGGACTGCACTAACCCATCGCCTTGATTGGGCATATTTTGTGCGCAAATACATGTATGCGCTTATGCATATACTCACTCAAATAAAATCTTCTTATGAATAAGACGCTGGAACGCGAAGTGGACCAGCTCCACGCCGAGATTTGCGCCGGCCTGGCGGAGCCCACCCGCATCCTCATCCTGTACGAACTGGCCGAACGGCCGCGCAACGTCACCGAGCTGGCCAATGACCTCGCCCTGAGCCAGCCGCTGGTCTCGCGCCACCTCAAAGTCCTGCGCGAGCGCGGCATGGTGACGGCCACGCGCATGGGCGCGGCGGTGGAGTATCAACTCGCCGACCGGCGCCTGATCGAGGCCCTGGACCTGCTGCGCAGCCTGTTGCGCGATAACCTGTCCCGCCGCGCCGAGCTGGTCGGCGCTTTTGAAGAGCCCCCGTCAACCTCCAAGGAGTGATCCCTTTATGAAGACGCTGCTGATCCTGGGCGCCGGGACCGCCGGCACCATGATGGCCAACAAACTGGCCCACAAACTGGACCTGAACGAGTGGCGCCTCATCGTGGTAGACAAGGACGAGACCCACTATTATCAGCCGGGTTTCCTGTTCATCCCCTTCGGCATTTATGGGCCGGAGGATGTCCGCCGCCCCAAGCGCAATTACCTGCCGCACGGCGTGGAGGTGGTCTTCTCCGACATCGACGTGATTGAGCCGGACCTCAGCCGCGTCAGGCTGACCGAGGGCGGGCGCGTCATCAACTACGATTACCTGATCATCGCCACCGGCACGCGCATCGTGCCCGAAGAGACGCCCGGCCTGACGGACGGCGGCTGGCGCCAGAACATCTTCGACTTCTACACTTACAACGGCGCGGTGGCGCTGGCCAACTTCCTGCGCCGCTGGAAGGGCGGGCGGCTGGTCCTCAACGTGGCCGAGATGCCCATCAAGTGCCCGGTGGCCCCGCTGGAGTTCCTGTTCCTGGCGCACGCCTACTTCGTCGAGCGCGGCCTGCGCGACAAGGTCGAGATCGTCTACACCACGCCCCTGCCCGGCGCTTTCACCAAACCGCGCACGGCCGCCATCATGGGCGACATGCTCAAGGAGCGCGGCATCGCGGTCGAGGCCGAGTTCATGCTGTCCGAGGTGGACAACGGCCGGCAGGTGATCGCCTCCTACGACGGGCGCGAGATCAACTACGACCTGCTGGTCACCATCCCGGTCCACATGGGCTCGTCCGTCATCCAGCGCTCCGGCATGGGCAACGAGCTGCACTTCGTGCCCACCCACAAGCACACGCTGCAGAGCAAGCAGTGGCCCAATGTCTGGAGCCTCGGCGACGCCACCGACCTGCCCTCGTCCAAGGCCGGCTCGGTGGCCCATTTCCAGGCCGACATCCTCACCGAGAACCTGCTGCGCCACATGGACGGCCTGGAGCCGGAGCCCAAGTTCGACGGCCACGCCAACTGCTTCATCGAGTCCGGCTTCGGCAAGGGCTTCCTGATCGACTTCAACTACGACACCGAGCCGTTGCCGGGCAAATTCCCGATGCCGGGCATCGGGCCGTTCGACCTGTTGAAGGAGAGCGAGGCCAACCACTGGGGCAAGCTGATGTTCCGCTGGGTGTACTGGAACCTGCTCCTGCGCGGCGCCGAACTGCCGCTCGAGACGCAGATGAGCATGATCGGCAAGGTCAACTAAGGGAGCCGCCATGGACACTACGGTGACGGTCCAGGCCGAGGATTTGAGCCGCCTCCTCCACACGGTCGACGCCCTGACCCGCGAGGTCCAGGCCCTGACCGGCCAGATGGAGGCCCAGCGCCGGAGCGTGCAGTTCTTCGAGGAGCTGGTGCAGGAGGCGACGCCCGTCTTCAACCAGGCCTTCCGGACCCTGGTCCGCGAACTGGCCGAAGTGGATGGGCAATTCAGCGCCGAAGAACTGGTTTTCCTGGTGAAGCGCCTGCTGGCCAACACCCACCGCTTCAACCGGCTGATGGACCAGATGGAAGCGGCGCTGGACCTGCTGGACGAGGCCGGCAAGATCAGCAAGCCGGTGTTCGACACGGCCGTGCAGACCATGGACCAGCTCGAGCGCAAGGGTTATTTCGCCTTCGCGCGCCAAGGCGTGCGCATCGCCGACCGCGTCGTCACCGAGTTCAGCGAAGACGATGTGCGCGCGCTCGGCGACAACATCGTCACCATCCTGCGCACCGTCAAGAACATGACCCAGCCGGACATCATGGCGCTGGCCAACAACGCCGTGAACCAGCTGCACGAGCCGGAGCCGGTCGAGCGGGAGGCCTCGGTCTGGTCGCTCATGCGCGAGCTGAACGATCCCCGCGTCCGCAAAGGCATGGCGCGCCTGCTGCGCGTGCTCAAGACGCTCTCAAATCAGCCGGACCTCCCCCGGCCCAATTGAACCGCATTCATCCCACTTTCAACAAGGAGACCCACCGTGACCACGAAAGTACTCGCCGGCCTGACCGTCCAGGTAAACGAGGAAGGCTTCCTGCTCAACCCGGCCGAGTGGACCCGGGAGATCGCGGCCGAGATCGCCCGGCAGGAAGGCCTGCCCGAGCTGACCGACGCGCACTGGAAGGTGATCGACTTCTGCCGCGCCAACGCCAGCGACACCGGCAAATCGCCGACGCTGCGCGCCATCACCAACGGCACCGGCCTGACCACCAAGGAACTGTTCGCGCTCTTCCCGAAAGGCCCGGCCAAGAAGGTCGCGCGCATCGCCGGCCTGGGCAAGCCGGAGGGGTGTGTGTGAGGTGATGGCGGGCGAGGCGCTACGCACTACCGATGGCCTGGCGCGTCGCTTCAATCAACTCTTACAAGGACCTGTAACATGAACAATGGCAACAACCGCCACATCGCCTTTATCTGCTCCAAGGGCAACCTGGATATGGCCTACCCGGCGCTGGTGATGGGCTGGGCCGCCCTGGGCAACGGCATTGACGTGACCATCTTCTTCACGTTCTGGGGGATGGACATGATCAACAAGGCCCGTGTCGACCACCTGGAGATCCCGCCGGTGGGCAACGCCAGCATGAAGATGAACATGATGGGCGTGCCCGGCTACCTCGGCATCCCCCAGTTCGCCGGCATCCTGCCCGGCATGACGCCCTTCGCCACCAAGCTGATGAACGACAAGCTGAAGGCCCTGGGCGTGCCGACCGTGCGCGAGTACCTGCAGATGCTGGTGGACGCCGGCGCCAAGCTGTACGCCTGCAAAATGTCGGTGGACATGTTCGGCCTGAAACAGGAAGACTTCGTGGACGGCGTGCTGGGCATCGTCACCGCCGGCGATTTTATGGACATGACCGAAGGCGCGCAGATCATCTTCATTTGAAGCCCGGTTCAGGCCGCCGACCTGTTCCAGAAAGCACAACCCGGCCTGAGCGGGTGCCCACGCCGATGTTCACCCGCAAGGCATGACATCCTTCCTATCCAGGTCGGACAGTCGGCAGTAGCCCACCCCCCCAGCCTGGCTTACTGTGACAGTATCTGGAGGGAGCGGAGGCCTTTATGAAGATTTGGATTGACCGAACCGACTGCGACGCCTGCACGTCGTACTGTGACCGCCACGCGGCCAAGCTCGTCCGCTTCCCGGAGGGCGAGGACCGGCCGTGCATCAAGAGAATCGAGGACGACGGCAGCCCGCTCCTGACCCTGGTGGTGCGGGACGGCGAACTGGAGGCCACCCTGACCCTGACGGAGGAGCAACGCCAGATTGTGGCCCTGGAGGGCCTATCTCCGATCCTGCCCTGGTACCGCCACTGAGCCGCAACGCCGGCCTGGAGGGAGACGACCCCGCGGGTTCGAGGGGGAAACAGGACGGCGGCCGGTGCGCCCACGTCTGGCCGCCACGGGGGACAACCTGTTGTACAAGACGCCGGTCGGGGGGACCGGCGTCTTGTTTTGAGCCGAGCCGCTACGCCCTCATCTGGAACGCCTCAAACTGCCACAGGTCAGCCTCGTCCAGCCGCGGCGACGGGCTCCAGCGCTCGAACGGGTCGAAGCGGTTCTTGAGCGGGTTCCAGTCGGTCTGGACCGACGGGCACGGGCCCAGGTACGGATTCGCCACGGCCAGCACGTCGCGGTGCGGCAGGTCGTCCGGCACGCACACGCCCTGGCGCGGGTTGCGGATCATCCAGGCCACCGCCCCCAGGACGGAGGCCGCCACCTGGAGCGTCGTGGCGTTCTGGTGCGGCACCAGCCGGCGCGCCTCGTGGATGTCGAGCTGTGAGCCCGTCCACCAGCCGTTCAGGTCGTGGCCGAGCAGCAGCACGCCCAGCTCGTCCAGGCCGCTGGTGATCTCGTCGTTCATGATGCGCTGCTTCGGCTGCAGCTCGTAATGGCGCATCTTCAATTCGTGCAGCGACGCCAGCGCGGCGTCGGTCGGCAGGTAGGCGTAGTGGACGGTCGGCCGGTAGATGGGCTGGCCGGCCTCCCACACGGTCAGATGATCGCAGATGGTGAAGGCCTCGCCGTGCCGGATCACCATGCCGATGATCTCGCCGCCCTGCGGCACCCAGGAGCGCACGTAGGTGTTCATGCCCATCTGGGCCAGGCAGATCTGGTGGCACGGGCCATAATGGTGGACGTGCGCGCCGGCCGGGAGCTTGCGCTCGTGCGTGCCCCAGCCCATCTCGGCCGGGGCGACCCCCTCCTCGTGGAAACCGGCAATCGACCAGGTGTTGACGAACTCGTCCACCTCTTTCGGCCGATGGCTGATCTGCGTGTCGCGCTCGGAGATATGGATCACCTTGACGCCCGTGGTCATCGCCAGGCGCGCGAAGTCCTCGTCGGCCAGGGCGCGCTCCAGGGCCTTGCGGCGGGCTTCGTCCGCCGGAAGGCGTTGCTTGAGCATGGCGTCCGCGATATCCAGCAGCGCGACCTTGGTCCAGTGGCTGACCAGGCCGGGATTGGCGCCATGCTCCACCACCGCCGTCGCGCCCTTCTCGCTCCACGAGTCGCGCAGCCGGCGCAGCGCCA
This sequence comes from Anaerolineales bacterium, assembly GCA_034434015.1. Classification (GTDB taxonomy): domain Bacteria; phylum Chloroflexota; class Anaerolineae; order Anaerolineales; family UBA6663; genus SpSt-583. The sequence continues at coordinate 10,708 of DAOUAB010000047.1, read as the reverse complement.
TGTGGCGCACGTATAGCGTGCGCTGGGCGGGCGGGATCGCGCCCGCATCCTCGTACGGGTCCCACAGCTCGACCGAGGTGTTGATGTAAAGGACGTGATGGTCATGGCACCACTGCACGATCGCGTTGCAGTCAATGTTCCAGGCCAGGTCGATCAGCAGGTCGCCGGGGCCGACGTACTGCCCCAGCAATTGCGCCAGGTTCTCGCGCGTCACCCGGTCCTGCACGTAGCGCGCGCCGGCCGCCAGCGTGTCCGGGATGACGTGGCGCAGGTCCTCGAAGTCCATGATCGTGAACCTGGCGAAATCCATGTCGAAGTGGCGCAGGATCAGGGGCTGCAGGCACTGCGAGACCGACCCACACCCCAGCAGCAGGATACGGCCTGAAAACGGGATCTTCATCGAAATGTCCTCCAACCGCGGCGGGCCGCCGCCCGCAGCAAAAGAGAAGAGCCGAGACCCCGCCCGTCTGCCGGCGAGAACTCGACTCCTGTCATGGCTCCCAGGCCATCCGAAAGCCCAGTGGCCGTATTATACTCCGCAGAGGTGGAAATCAAGGGGGTCAGCGGGTAATCCCGCTCAATTCGGGAGAACCAGCGAGGCCAAGTTGTCAAGACATGGGCTAGCCCTGTTGTTGCTGCTCAGCCTGTGCCTGAGCGCCGGTCGCGGGCCCGCGCCGGCGGCCGAGCGCCCGCTCGTCCAGCTCCAGGCCGCTGCGTGTCCGCCGTGGCCGCCGCCGACCGGCAACGTCGTCCGCGTCTCCAGCGTGGCGCAGCTTCAGGACGCGGTCGCCAACCTGACCGCCAACACCACGATCCTGATCGCCGACGGCGTCTACGTTCTGACCAACACGCTCAACCTCCGCGGCGTGGACAACGTCGCCCTGCGCGGCGCCAGCGGAGACCGGGACGCCGTCGTCCTGCGCGGGCCCGGGATGAACAACAGCCAGTACGGGGATGTCCCGCACCTCATCGCGCTCTACGACGCCGACGACGTCCTGATCGCCGACCTGACCCTGCGCGACGCCTACTTCCACCTGATCCAGGTCCACGGCGAGGACGGCCCGCAGCGCCCGCGCTTCTACAACCTGCGCCTGCTCCAGGCCGGCGAGCAGTTCATCAAGGGCTCGACCAACGGCGCCCAGCAGCCCCGCCGCTATTCGGACGGCGGCCTGGTGGCGTGCTCGCGCTTCGAGTATCTCGACCGGGCGCGCAGCGGCTACACCAACGCCGTGGACGTGCTGGCCGGCGCGGATTGGGTGATCCGCGACAACGTCTTTCGCAATATCCGCGCGCCGCAGGGCGAACTGGCCGGGCCGGCGGTCTTGATGTGGCGCAACTCGCTCAACAGCCGCGTGGAGCGCAACCTGTTCATCGAGTGCGACCGCGCCATCGCCCTCGGGCTGAGCGCGCCGGACGCCAACGCGCGCGACGGGGAGGCCGTCTATGACCATCAGGGCGGCCTCGTCCGCAACAACTTCGTCTACCGGGCAGGGAGCGGCGACGTCGGGATCACGGTCAATTACGCGCGCGACTACCAGATCCACCACAACACCGTCCTCTTGAACGACACGTTCCCCTGGACGATTGAGTACCGCTTCGCGTCGAGCAGCGGCGCGCTGGCCTACAATCTGACGGACGGCCCGATCCAGCCGCGCGACGGCGCCGGCGGCGCGCTGACCGGCAACCTGACCACCGCCGGACCGGGCTGGTTTGTGAACGCCGCGGCCGGCGATCTGCACCTGGGCCCGGCGGCTACGGCGGCCATCGACCAGGCCGCCCCGCTCCCGGCCGTGAGCGACGACTATGACGGCCAGCCGCGCGGCGCCCAGCCCGATATCGGCGCCGACGAAACCAACCCGCCCGCGCTCGACCAGCGGCTCTATCTGCCGCTTATTCGGAGATGACCCGGCATGGCGCCCCTCATCGGCATCACCCTCCACCCGGACGATGACCCGGACCGCCAGAACCTGGACCGGCTGCTGGCCCTGATCGTGCGCGGCGTAGAGCGGGCAGGCGGCGCGCCCGTGCTGGTGCCCCTCGGCCTGACGGAGGCCGGCCTGCGGGCCTTGTTCGAGCGCCTGGACGGCGTGCTGCTCTCCGGCGGCGGCGACCTGGACCCGGCGGCCTACGGCGCCGCGCCGCATGCGACCATAGAAGGCGTGGACGCCGACCGGGACCGGGTTGAGCTGGCGCTGGCGCGCTGGGCGACGGCCGGGACCCATCGGCCATTCTTCGGCATCTGTCGCGGCGCGCAGGCGCTCAACGTGGCCTGGGGCGGCACGCTGTACCGGGACCTCGCCGCCGAGCTGCCCGGCGCCGTCACCCACAGCTATCCAGCCGAGACGCACGCCCGCCAGCGCCCGCACGCGATCCGGGTGGAAGAAGACACGCTGTTGGCGCAATTGTTGGGGCAGCCGCTGCTGGACGTCAACAGCCTGCACCATCAGGGTCTGCGTGATGTCGCGCCGGGCCTGCGCGTCGCCGCCCGCGCGCCGGACGGCCTGGTGGAGGCGGTGGAGGTCCCGGGCCACCCCTTCGCGCTGGCGGTGCAGTGGCACCCGGAATGCCTGCCGGACGCGCCGGAACAGCGGCGGCTGTTCGAGGCCTTTGTGGACGCGGCACGCGCGCTCCGGCCAGAGGATTGAGCTATCCCGCGCCACGCCTCAGGGGATCAGGTCGTTGGCGTCCGTCAGCGTGTCGGTCTGATCGAGCGCCACGCCGAGCTTATCCAACAGGCGCTCGACCTCATCGCCCGCCGCCTCGCTGGCGGCCGACGCCGTTGCGGCCGGGGCCGGCTCAGTCGCCGCAGGCATGGCGGCGGCCGGCGCCGGTTCCGCCGCTGTGACCGCGTCCGCGTCCGCCGAGGCGGCCGGGGCGACGGTCCAGGCCGGCGGGAGCGTCGGCAAATTGCCGGGCGCGGCGGCCGCCGGCGTCGGGGCGGCGGCAGGCTCGCCGGGTTCGCGTCCGCGCCGCGCCTCGCAGGCTGTGACCAACCCGGCGGCCATCAGGCTGATAAGCAGTACCCGAAACATGGCGACTGAGTGTTTCATAACCGTCTTCTTTCCACAAAGAGAGGCGCCTTGCGGCGCCTCTCAGTTAAGGGGGAGGCCGCGCCGATAGCTACGGTTGCGCGGCCGGCTGGGGGCGGTTGGCGCGCCGGAACTCGCGCACCGCCTGGCGCAGGTCGCGCTCAGCCTGGCGCAGGATGAAGTGCCCCTCGCGCAGGGCCTGACCGGCGTCGGCCACGGTCTGGCGGGCCAGTTGCGGGTCGGTCACTTTGCCGTCGGCGTCGAAGCCCGCCCGGGCGTCCAGGAGCGCCTGGGCCTCGTCGTGCGCGGCCTGGGCCTCCGCGACCTCGGCCTGGAAGGCCGCCAGCCCGGCTTCCAGGGCGCTGGTGTCCTTGCCCTCGCCTTTGGCTTTGTCAATCAATTCCTGGGTCCGGGCGGCCGCTTCGCCGGCTTGGGCGAGGTGGTTCGCCTGCCCTTCGAGCCACTGGAGCTCACGCTGCAACAGGCGCTCTAGGCGCGCGCTCTGCCGCGCCGGGTCGGGGGCCGGCGGGGTGGTCTCCTGGGCAAAAGCCGGGGACACACTGCCCAGCAGCAGGCCCAACATTGCCAGGCCGCTCACCAGCGCCAACGTCCACTTGCGTCCGAACTTGAGGGGGGTCATGTCAGCATCTCCTGTTTGCTCTCTGAAGTTGCCCAGAGCATAGGGGCCGGGCGTTACCGCCGTTCGCGGCGTGTGTAAATCGTTTGTAAAGTCAGGTGAGCGCTTGGTGAGAAGCGGCCGGCCGAGCGCGCCTCGGGCCGGGCATCAGGTATGATAGAAAACCATCGAGCCTGAGACCTGCGCATGAACACCCGGCGATTGATCAACGTCACCGTGCTGATCGGCGTGCTGTTTACGGCGGACAAGGCCGTCGGGCTGGTGCGGCAATTGATCGTCGCCCAGGCCTACGGCGTGGGCGCGGCGCTGGACGCCTACAACGCCGCCAACAACCTGCCCGACACGCTCTACACCGTCATCTCCGGCGGCGCCCTGGCCGTGGCCTTCATCCCGCTGCTGAGCGCGGCGCTGGAGCGCCAGGGCCGGCCGGCGCTGTGGGAGCTCTTCTCGCTCGTCGCCAACCTGGCGCTCGTCATCACCGGCGCGCTTTCGGTCGCCATCGGCCTGTTCGCGCTGCCGCTGGTCCAGAACGTGGTCGTGCCCGGCTTCGGGCCGGAGCAGCAGCGCCTGGTGGCGGACCTGATGCGCCTGAACCTGCTGGCCACGCTGCTGTTCTCGCTCAGCGGCCTGGTGGCGGCCGGCCTGCAGGCCAACCAGCATTTCCTGCTCCCGGCGCTGGCGCCGCTGATCTACGACCTCGGCCAGATCGCGGGCATCCTGTTCCTGGGCCCGGCGGACCGGCTGGCCGACGCCTGGGGACAGTGGCCGGTCGTCGGGCCGGCGCTGGGCGCGGCGTTGTCCGGCCTCGCGCGCGTCGGCGTCGACCTGGGCATCTACGGCTTCGCCTATGGGACGGTGCTGGGCGCGGCGCTGCACCTGGCCGTCCAGGTCCCGGGCCTGCTCCGGCACGGCTTCCGCTGGACGCCGCGGCTGACGGTGCTGCACGCCGGCGTCCAGCAGGTGCTGCGCCTGATGGGGCCGCGCGTGCTGACCGTGGCGGGCTTCAGCGCGATTTTCATCCTCAACGACCGCTGGGCGTCCGCCTTCGACGAAGGCTCGATCTCGGCCCTGAGCTTCGGGTGGCTGATCATGCAGCTGCCGCAAACGCTCATCGGCACGGCGGGCGGCATCGCGCTGCTGCCCACCCTGTCGGAGCTGGCGGCGGCCGGGCGCGCGGCCGAGGTCCGCTCCCTGCTGCGGCGGGCGCTGTGGCTGATGACGGCGTTGACCGCGCCCATGACGCTCGCGGCCTGGCCCGCGCTCCCGGTCGTCACGGACCTGATCTTCGACGCGCGCGCCGCGCAGGTGGCGCTGGCCGGGCAGATGTTCATGGTCGGTCTGGTGGGCCACACGCTGAAAGAGGTGACCGCCCGCGCGTTCTACGCCCACCGGGACGCGTGGACGCCGCTGGGGACGGTGCTCCTCAACCTGGCGGCGTTCGTGGCGCTGGCGCTGGCCCTGATGCCGGCGCTGGGCTTCGCGGCCCTGGCGCTGGCCAACAGCCTGTCGTTCACGCTGGAGGCGGGGGTGATGTTAGTGATTCTTTTAAGGAGAAAGGTATTGTGATGAGCCGGCAAAGGTACTGCGGAGTGCGTCTCCCGAGGTTTCGCCTTGCATCCTTAATCCTTGGTCCTTTATCCTTCGTCTTTGCTCTGGCCGCCTGCGCGCCCGCCGCGCCGACCCCGTCGCTGCTCATCGTCACCCCGACCTCGCCCGCTTTCATGCCGACCGCCCGGCCCACCGACCCGGCGCCGACTGTGACGGTCACAACGCCCGCGACGGAGACGCCCGCGCCGAGTGAGACGCCGCCGCCCACCATCACCGCCCCGATGACCGTGCCCGGAGCCTTCAACCCGCTGGATTACACCCTGGCCCAGGTCGCCGGCGGCCTGCAGGAGCCGGTGTTCCTCACCCACGCCGGCGACGGCTCCGGGCGCCTCTTCATCGTCGAACAACCCGGCGTCATCCGCATCCTGCAGGACGGCGCCCTGAGCCCGGAGCCCTTCCTGGACATCACCGGGCGCGTCAACGACCGCAGCAATGAGCAGGGCCTGCTGGGCCTGGCCTTCCACCCGCAGTACGCGGCCAACGGCTGGTTCTTCGTCAACTACACGGACGCCGGCGGCGACACCGTGATCGCGCGCTTTCAGGTCTCCTCCGACCCGGACCGCGCCGACCCGGCCAGCGAGACCGTCCTGCTGACCGTTGATCAGCCCTACCCCAACCACAACGGCGGCGACCTGGCCTTCGGGCCGGACGGTTACCTGTACATCGGCCTGGGCGACGGCGGCTCCGCCAACGACCCGCAGAATAACGCTCAAAACCTGGAGAGCTTGCTGGGCAAGTTGTTGCGGATCGACGTGAACGCGCCGGACGGGGCCTACGCGATCCCGCCGGACAACCCCTTCGCCGGCCGGGCGGACGCGCGGCCCGAGATCTGGGCCTGGGGCCTGCGCAACCCGTGGCGTTTCTCGTTCGACCGGGCGACCGGCGACCTGTACATCGCCGACGTCGGCCAGAACCAGATCGAGGAAGTGAACTTCCAGCCGGCCGGGAGCGGGGGCGGCGAGAACTACGGCTGGCGGCCGCTGGAGGGCACGCGCTTCACGGGCCTGGACCCGGCCGCCCCGGCGGACGCGGCGCCGCCCGTCGCCGAGTACACGCACGCCGAGGGCGGCTGCTCGGTGACCGGCGGCTACGTCTATCGCGGCCAGGCGCTGCCGGCGCTGCGCGGCGTCTATCTCTTCGCCGACTACTGCACCGGGATCATCTGGTCGCTGGCGCGCGACGCGGCCGGCCAGTGGCAGCGGCAGGTCTTCGGCCAGACCGGCTTCCTGGTCAGCTCGTTCGGCGAGGACGCGGCCGGCGAGCTGTACCTGCTCGGCCACCGCGACGGCGGGGTGTATCAGTTGGTGAGCAAGCCATGACCCGCCCCCCCCCGACTTCTCCCCCTCTCCATCGCCGAAGGCGAGGGGGAGGGGCGGCCGCGCAGCGGCCGAACGCCGGGGCAGGGGGTGAGGTCGCAGTATAATAGCCCTCTCACTCCACCTTCGAGGAGCCGCCTGTGTCCAAGCAACTTGTCCTGATGGGTCACGACGGGGGCGTCGACGATTTCCTGTCCGTCATGTTGTTGATGGCGATGGAGCACGTCCAGGTGCTGGGCATCGTCGTCACCCCGGCCGACACCTACATCAAGCCGGCGGTGAGCGCCACGCGCAAGCTCCTGGACCTGATGGGGCGCTCCGACGTGCCGGTGGCCGAGAGCACGGTGCGCGGCGTCAACCCCTTCCCGCGCGTCTTCCGGCGCGACGCCTTCTCCATCGACAACTTCCCCATCCTGAACGAGCGCGAGACGATCCAGACCCCGCGGGTGGCCGAGAAGGGCCAGGCCTGGCTGGCGCGCGTGCTGCGCGAGGCGCCCGAGCCGGTGACCATCCTGGAGACCGGGCCGCTCACCACCCTCGCCGCCGCGCTGGACCTCGACCCGGCGGTGGAGGCCAAGATCAAGTCGCTCCTGTGGATGGGCGGCGCGCTCAACGTGCCCGGCAACATCGACAAGATCATCGAGGGCGGCCAGGACGGCTCGGCCGAGTGGAACGTCTACTGGGACCCGGAGGGCGCGGCCCGCGTCTGGGCGACGCGCATCCCGATCACGATCTGCCCGTTGGACCTCACCAACCACGTGCCGATCACGCCCGAGTTCGTCAAGAAGCTCAGCCGCCAGCGCCGCTATCCGGTCTCCGACCTGGCCGGTCTGTGCTACGCGCTGGTCACGCACCAGGATTACTTCGCCTGGGATGTGCTGACCACCTCCTACCTGGGCCAGCCCGATATGTTCACGCTGCGCGAGTGGGAGACCGAGATCATCGTCGACGGCCCCAGCCAGGGCCGCACGCTGGTCAAGCCCGGCGGACGCAAGATCATGGCCCTGGACACCGTGGACCTGGACCGGTTTTACGCGTACATTTTCAAGCAATGGTCACGGTAGGGGCGAACGGCCGTTCGCCTCTGCCCGGTTGGGATTTCGCCCATGCGCGGACCTAAACCCCGGCTCACCGTCGTCGGCAGTTTCGCGGTCGGCCTGACGCTGCGCGCCCCGCGCTTCCCGGTGAAGGGCGAGACCCTGATCGGCTCGGACTTCGACATGGGGCCGGGCGGCAAAGGCTCCAACCAGGCCGTGGGCGCGGCGCGGCTGGGCGCCGAGAGCCACCTGGTGGCCGTCATCGGCGAGGACGTGTTCGGCGACGTGGCCGTGAAGCTGTACCAGCAGGAGGGGGTGGGGACCGAGCATCTGCGCCGGACGCGGGAGCGCAACACCGGCGTCGGCTTCATCACCCTGAACGCCGAGGGCGACAACCACATCGTCCTGGATATGGGCGCCAACCACCTGCTCAGCCCGGAGGATGTGGACCGGGCCGAGGCCCTGATCGCGTCCAGCGACGTGGTGCTGAGCGTGCTGGAGATCGCGCCGCGCACGGTGACGCGCGCCATGCAGGTAGCTCACCGGCACGGTGTGACCACCGTCTTCAACCCGGCCCCGGCCCAGCCGCTCGACGACGCGCTCCTCTCGCAGGTGGATGTCCTGACGCCCAACGAGAGCGAGCTGCGCGTCCTGCTCGGCCTGCCGCCGGACGACCCGACCGACACGCTCGAGCTGGCGCATCGCCTCCAGCGGCGCGGCGTCCGCCAGCTCGTCGTCACGCGCGGCGGCGACGGCGCGCTCATCGTCACCGCCGACGGCCACGTGGAGCACGTCCCCGGCCGCGCGGTCAACGTGGTGGACACCACCGGCGCCGGCGACGCCTTCACCTGCGCCCTGGGCGTCGCCCTGGCCGAGGGCCGCGCCCTGCCCGACGCCGTGCGCTTTGCCGTCTGCGCCGGCGCGCTGGCCTGCACCCGGCTCGGCGTCATCCCGGCCCTGCCTTATCGCCGCGACGTGGACGCCATGCTTGGGCGGACCTGAGACCTGAGATTTATTCGGCCTTCCGCACGGACGGGTCTCAGACCCGCCTCTGCTTGCTTGACCCGCCTCCTATGCCTATGCCTTCCTCCCCTCTCACCCCCCGTCAGCGCGTCCAGATGGCGCTCCGGCACCAGGAGCCGGACCGCGTGCCGGTAGATTTCCTGGCCACGATGGAAATCTGGGACCGCCTGATCGAGCACCTGCGCCCCCGCCTGCCCGAGGTCGCGCCGTCCGAGTATTTCGACCCGCTGCGCGAGGCCGTGCTGCGCTACCTCGAGGTGGACTGCCGCGTGCTCTCCTACGACCAGTTCTGCGCGCCGCCGGACTGGCTGATCAAGCCCGGCGCGCGCGTGGACTGGTGGGTGTCGATGAACCGCTCCACGCCCAACCGCATGTGGCGCCAGGTGAACGCCGACGGCACATTTCACGACATCTGGAGCACGCACAGCTACCGCATGGAGACGATGTCCGGCGCCTACGAGGGCTTCAAGACCTGGCCGCTCAGCCAGGCGCAGAGCGTGGAGGACCTCCGCCAGCACCCGTGGCCGACGCCGGACTGGTGGGACTTCCGGCCGCTGCCGGAGATCATGCGCGCGCTCGACGCCCACCAGGAATACCATTTCCGCTTCCGGATCGGCTCGGTGTTCGAGATCGGCTGGCAGCTGCGCGGGCTGGAGGAGTTCATGCTGGACCTCGGCACGAACCCGGCCATCCCGCTCTACATCATGGACCGGCTGACCGAGATCCACGAGGAGAACCTGCGCCGGGTGCTGGAGATCGCCGGCGACCGGCTGGACATGGTCTATTTCTACGACGACGTGGGCACCCAGAACTCGCTGATGGTGTCCCGGAAGATGTGGAAGGAGTACGTGCGCCCGTACCATGTGCGCCTGATCGACCTGGCGCACAAGCACGGCAAGCCGGTGATGTATCACACCGACGGCGCCATCTACCCCCTCATCCCGGACTTCATCGAAATGGGCGTGGACGTGCTCAATCCCATCCAGCCGGACGCCAAAGGCATGGAGATGGATAAGCTCAAGGCCGAGTTCGGCGACCGGTTGGTCTTCCACGGCGGCGTGGACATCATGCGCACCCTGCCCAAGGGCAAGCCGGAGCAGGTGATCGCCGAGGTGCAGGACCGCGTCCGCGTGCTGGGGCCGGGCGGCGGCTACATCCTGTGCAGCTCGCACCACATCCAGCCGGACACGCCCATCGCCAACGTCCTCACCCTGTACCAGCCGCAGTGGCGCTATCGGGCGGCAGGCGAAGGGGGTCTCGCTTGACGTCGTCCCGGCGAAGGCCGGGACCCAGAAGCAGCAATTGTCCTGCCAGCTTCTGATCCTGGATGCCGGCTTTCGCCGGCATGACAGAAAAGAAAGCCTGGTGGTTAAGATTCTTCATCACATTTCTATGACGCCCGGATGCTTGCCGCGCCGCGCCTTTCCGGTATAATCGTTTCACGCTTTACAGAAACCAACTCCGGTATACCTCGCAACCCGATGGCTTGCCGACTCCCCAGCCGGCTCCAACCTGCATGGAAGGAGGTGGTCACGCCGCCTTATCACGACCCCCAACCCACACCCACGCCTTGAGTTCCCCATTTTCTCTTCGGAGGAGAAAAGAATGAAGCAGCACATGCACAAGTTTATGTCCGGCCTCGTGGCCCTGGCGCTCCTGCTGGCGGCCTGCGCTCCCGCGGCCACGCCGACCGCGCAACCGACCCAGCCGCCCACCCCCACCACGGCGCCCGAGCCCACCGCGGCCCCGGCCCCCACCGGCAAGATCTGCGAAGTGACCGACACGGGCGGCGTGGACGACAAGTCCTTCAACCAGACCGCCTGGACCGGCGCGCAGGCCGCGGCCGAAGCCCTCAACTGGGAGGCCACCTATCTGGAGTCTCAGCAGCAGACCGATTACGAGAAGAACATCAACGAGTTCATCGCCTCGGGCTGTGACCTGATCGTCACGGTCGGCTTCCTGCTCGGCGACGCCACCCTGGCCGCCGCCAAGGCCAACCCGGATCAGAAGTTCCAGATCCTCGACTACGCCTACAGCGAGCCGGTGCCCAACGTCTGG
>DAOUAB010000046.1:0-9554 GCA_034434015.1 Anaerolineales bacterium | reverse complement strand
TGACCAAGTAACCGTCATTCCCGCATCCATTACTGGCGGTTGCCACATACCGGCATGTAAGCGATGCACTGGCGGTTCTGTCAATATATACCGTGGTCAGCGATGCACTGGCGGTTCGCAGTTAGGCGAACGGGCGCTTCGCCAGGAATTCGGGCGCCACGGTGTTGAGCTCGGCCGGCCGCTCCAGCATGACGGCCCGCCCCGCGCCGGCGCGCTGCCGCTGCTTGCTGTAGCGGCGCGGTTTGAGCGTGGCCGGCTCGGCGGCCACCACGCAGGTCGGCGCCGCTATCCTCGTCAGTTCCCCCCTCGGCCGGGCCGTATCCCGATGCCGGTGTAAACGCGTTGGGGCGCACGGCCGTGCGCTCCGGCCGGTGGGAAATTACACAAAATTCGAAAAACGACCCTCGGCCGGGCGCGACCCGCCTCTCAGGAGGGCGTCGAGGCGCGGCGCGCCCGCCGCTTGCGCCACTGGTTCTGCACGGTGCCGACGATGCCGTAGGGGAAGACGATCACGATCAGGATGAAGATGACGCCCAGGATCAGGGCCCAGCGCTCGCCGATGTTGATCGACACGCCCGCCACCGTCACCACCGTATCGCGCAGGAAGTCCTCCAGCAGGTGCAGGCCGAAGGCCCCCAGCACCGGGCCGGCGAAGGTCGCCTGCCCGCCGACCAGAGTCATGATCAGCGGCGTCATGGTGAAATCCAGCCCCAGCACTTCCGGGCTGGCGCCCTTGAGCGCCAGGCCGCGCAGCACGCCGGCGCCGCCGGCCAGCACGCCGGCGAGGATGATGGCGATCAGCTTGAAATGGAACGTGTTGTAGCCCAGCATCTGGGCGCGGCCCTCGTTGTCGCGCACCGCCACCAGCACGCGCCCCGTGGGCGAGCGCATCAACTGCTGGACGACCAGGAAGGCGAAGACCATGGCGGCCAACCCCAGGTAATAGAAGAACAGCCGGTTGCGGGTCATGTTCAGAAAGTCCGGCACGGCGAAGGTGAAGCCGTCCTCGGCGCCGGTGATGTCCACCAGCAGGCGGTTGCCGGCCAGCAGGAAAAAGACCTGGGCGAAGGCCAGCGTGAACAGCGCGAAGTACAGGCCGCGGATGCGCAGCCCGACGAAACCCTTGATCAGCGCGATGACCACGCTGATGGCCAGCGAGCCGAGCACCGCGCCCCACCACGGCCAGGCCAGATGCTCCATGAGCAGCCCGACGCTGTAAGCGCCGAGGCCGAAGAAGGCGGCGTGCCCGAACGACACCACGCCGACGAAACCGAACATCAGGTTGTACGAGATGGCCAGGATCGCCAGGATGAAGACATCAACGAAGATCGCCTGCCAGAAAAAGGCCTGGCCGCGCGAGCAGGCCGACGAATCCGTGACGGCCGCCGTCAGGAATGGGAGCGCGATCAGCGCCGCCAGCGCCGCCAGGTACCAGCCACGCGCGCCCGCCAGCGCCGCGCCCAGCGCCCCCAGCCGCCGGCCCGCCAGCGTCAGCGCCGCCAGCCCGGCCACCCCGCCAACGTGCAGCCAGACGAGGGGCGTCACGCCTCGGGCGCAGTAAGCATCCGCCGCCGCGCTGCGCCAGGCCGCCAGCCCGGACAGCCCCGCCTCCGGCTGCCCGGTCAGCGCGCCAAACAGGTAGGGGATGAGCACGGCCGCGGCCAGCAGCCCGAGCCAGATCAGGTTTGCCGAGCGGGAGGGCTGGGGCATCGTCTATTCCCTCCCGAACAGGCCGGTCGGCCGGACCAGCAGCACGGCGACCATGAAGAGCAGGATCGAGACGCTGGCCAGGATGGGAGTGTTGAAGTATTGGAGCGAGACCTGCTCGGCGGTCGCGCGCGTCAGGCCGACCAGCAGGCTGGCAATGGCGGTCCCCTCGTAACTGCTCATCCCGCCGATGACGATGACGATGATGGCCACCAGCAGGAAGTCGGTGCCCATGCCGGGGTAGGCGCCCAGGAAAGGCGCGGCCGTCATCCCGCCCAGCGCGGCCACGGCCGTGCCCAGGGCGAAGACCAGCGTGAAGATGCGGCGCACGTTGATGCCCAGCGCCTGCACCATCTCGCTGTCCTGCACGCCGGCCCGGATGATGATGCCCAGCCGGGTCCGCTGCAGCAGCAGCGAGATGCCGACCATGAGCGCCGCGCCGACGAAGATGATGAACAGGCGGTAGGTCTCAAACTGGCCGCCCAGGATGTTGAACGTGGTCGCCAGCGCCGGCGGCTCCTCGATGGGGACCAGGCCGGCCGGCCCGTAGATGGCGCGCACCACCTCGTTGATGGCCGTGCTCAGGCCGAGGGTCATGACGATCTGGTAGACCGGGCGCGCGTACAACGGCCGCAGCAGCCCGATCTCCATCAGCGCGCCGGCCAGGCCGCCGGTCAGCGTGGCGCCGACCAGGGCGGCCAGAAAGCGGACCTCGATGGGGGTCCCGGCCGGCAGCGCGCCGTAGATGGCGAAGCCGGCGTAGGCGCCGAGCATGAAGAAAGCGCCCTGGGCCAGGTTGAGCACGTCCAGCAGGCCGAAGACGATGGACATGCCGGCCGCGATCAGGAAGAAAAGCATCCCCTGATACAGGCCGGACAGCATAACCACGGCCACCGTCCCCGGCCGGAAGACGGCCAGGTTGAGCGCCAGCAGGCCGAGCACGAACAGCCCGGACAGGATCAGGGATTGGCGGAAGACATTGACGCGGAGGGTCTGGCGCATGGTGCTCCGGGCCCGCTTTTCAGGCGGCGCTCAGGTATTTCTGGATCAGGGCCGGGCTGGCCAGCAGGTCCGTCATCAGGCCGCTGTGCACGGACTTGCCGTCCTCGATAATCACGTAGCGGTCCGCCAGCTGGCTGGCGACGCGGAAGTTCTGTTCCACCAGGAGCACCGCCACATGCGCGGTCAGCCGGCGGATGGCTGCCATCATGGCCTCGATAATGACGGGCGCCAGCCCCTCGCTCGGCTCGTCAATCAGCAGCAGGTTGTTGTCGGCCACGAGCGCCCGGGCGATGGCCAGCATCTGCTGCTGGCCGCCGGAAAGCTGGCCGCCCGGCCATTGATACAGCTTCTCCAGGTCCGGGAAGATCTCGAAGATAAACTGCCGTTTGCCGGCCAGGTCGCCCGGCCGGCGCTCGGCGATCTTCAGGTTCTCCTCCACCGTGAGCTGGCGGAAGATGGCGCGATAGTCCGGCACATAGCCGATGCCCAGTTGGGCGATGTCGTACGGCTTGCGCCCGCTGATGGCCCGGCCCCGGTAGCGGATCGCGCCGCGGGCCGGCGGGTTGAGGCCCATGATGCTGCGCAGGGTGGTGGTCTTGCCGGCCCCGTTGCGGCCGAGCAGGGCCGTGATGCTGTTGTCCGGCACCTCCACCGTCACCCCTTCCAGGATGTGGAACTGGCCGATGAAGGTGTGGATGTCCTGGACTTCGAGGATGGCGCTCATGGTTGTCCGCCTTGGGCGCTGCCCGCCATCATTCCGAAGTCGCCGTAGAGCTCGCCGAGATAAGCCTTCTGCACCGTCTCGTCCGCCGCGATCTCGGCCGGCGCGCCCTCCGCCAGGAGCTGTCCCAGATGCATGACGCTGATGCGGTCCGAGAGGGACATGACGATGTTCATGTTGTGCTCCACCAGGACCACGGTCTTGTTCCCGGCGCGCCGGATGCGGTCCACCAGCGCCATAAATTCGGGCACCAGTTCGCTGGCCAGGCCGGAGGTCGGCTCGTCCAGCAGCAACAGCTCCGGGTCCTGCGCCAGCAGGATAGCCAGCTCCAGCTTGCGCTTGTCGCCGTGCGGCAGGCTGAGGGCCGGCAGAGCCGCCTTGGCGGCCAGCTCGGTGGCCTCCAGCGCGGCGGCGGCCTTCTCGGCATAGCGTTTAAGCGAGTCGGCGGGCGTGAACAGCCGGAAGTTGTCGCCGCCGAGCGCCTGGGCCGCCAGGCGCACATTCTCGAAGACGGTCAGCGTCGGGAAGATGTTGGTGATCTGGTACGAGCGCCCCAGGCCAAGGTGGGCGATGCGGTGCGGGGGCAGCGGCGTGATGTCCCGGCCGCGCAGGAAGACCTGGCCGCGCGTCGGCTTGAGCACGCCGCTCAACAGGTTGAAGAGCGTGGTCTTGCCGGCGCCGTTCGGGCCGATGATGGAATGCAGGTGCCCGGCCCGGATTTTGAGATTGACGCCTTCGACCGCCTTCAGGCCGCCGAAATGACGGGCCAGGTCGCGGGTCTCGAGAATGTAGCTGGGGTCGCCCATGATGCTCCCGGCCGGTAATGACGCGTTAGGTCAAAGTATTTTGCCACACAGAGTCCACGAAGGGACACGAAGGGACACGAAGGGACACGAAGGGACACGAAGGGCACGAAGGGACACGAAGGGACACGAAGGGACATGAAGGGACATGAAGGGACATGAAGGGATACGAAAAGACCCGAAAGGACCCGGAAGGGCCCGAAGGCATATAAAGGGCGATGATGGCCTGCTATGCTCCCGGGTCTTTCGTGATCGAAACCAGGGAAGACCAGGCCGGCCTCGCTTGCTTTTGGGTTATCGACGACGGAAGCCTGTGATTATAGGAGCTTCGTGTGATTTCGTGTTCTTCGTGGACTCCTATGGCCGGGTTAGGAAACTGCCTGGGGCGCACCTCAAGCTGAGGGGTGCGCCCCAGTGGTTCGAGACGTTTACTGGCAGCGGTCAGGCGCCGAGCACGGCGGCGCGGTGTCTTCGGCGGAGACTTCCTCGACCAGCTTGAAGAACTTCTCCTCCGGATCATCCACGTTCGCCAGTTCGACGACGTACATCGGGGCCAGCGCCTGATGGTCCTCGGCGCGGATGGTGTACGTGCCTTTCGGGCCCTCGAACGTCATGCCTTCCAGGGCCGGGATCAGGGCCTCCGGCGCGGTGTCGCCGCCGGTGGCGTTCAGCGCCTGGACGACGGCCTGGGCGGTGGCGAAGCCGCACTCGCTGAACAGGTCCGGGTACTTCTGGAACTTGGCCTGGTACTGCTCGGTCAGGTAATCGTTGGCCTCGGTCTGCGGCAGGGTGTAGTGGTAGACGATCAGGCCCACCGAGCCAACCAGGCCCGGATCGAGCAGCTTGACGGTGTCGTTGGACGAGAAGCCGGTGATGAACGGGATGCTGCCCGTGACGCCCTGGTCCGTGAGCTGCTTGAACAGCACGGTGCCGGAGGTGTTGGTGGCCCAGATCAGGATCAGGCCGTCCGGCTGGGCGTCCTTGATCTGGTTGATGTAAGCCGTGAAGTCGGTCGTGTCGCTCGGGGCGAAGATGGGGGCCTCGGTCAGGAACGTGCCGCCGAGGGCGGTGAACACGGCCTGGAAGCCGGCCGCCGTGGCCTGGCCGAAGGCGTAGTCTTCAGCCAGGATCAGATAATTCTTGCCGAGGTTCTCGATGGCCCACTTGCCGATGGTGAGCGAGTCCTGGGCCGAGTTGCGGCAGACGCGGAAGGTGTGGTCGTTGAAGTTCTTGCCGGTGATGTCGGGCGAGGCGGCCGGCGCGGCGAAGTACAGGACGCCGTTCTCCTTGGCGATGGCCTGCACCTGCAGGGCCAGGGCCGAGCTGGAGTTGCCGATCAGGATCTCCACGCCCTCGGCCTCGATCAGCTCGCGGGCGGCGGCGGTGGCCACGTCCACGTTGCTGGTGTCGTCCTTGATGATCAGCTCAACCGGGCGGTTGCCGGCTACCAGCGTGCCGTCGGTGGCGTAGTCAAAGCCGAGCTGTAGGCCTTCCCACATCTCGTTGCCGAACAGCTGCAGGCCGCCGGTCAGGTCGGAGAGGACGCCGATCTTGAGCGGCTCGCCCAGCGGGACCTCGGTCGGCTCGCTGGTGGCGGTGGGAGCGGGCGGTTGGGTGGGGGCCGGCGCCTGGGTGGGCGCTGGGGCCTGGGTGGGGACCGGCGCCTGGGTGGGCGTAGGCGTGGCGGCCGGCGCGCAGGCGGCCAGGGCCAGCGCCGCGATCAGGGCCACATAAGTCAACTTGTGCATCAGTTTCATGGCGGAGCTCCTCCTTGGAGACCAGGTCGAATATCGCGATACACCGTTTGGATTCTGACGTTGCCGTGTGCCGGGTCAGCCACCTCCTCTCGCCCTGTTGGCTTACGCCTTCAGAAAGCCGCTGATCACACGATTGGCCGCCTCCGGCGTCTCCAGCGTGAACATGTGGCCGGCGTCCGGCAGCACGTGGACGCGGCTGTCCGGGATGCGCGCGGCCAGCAGGTCGGCGTTGCCGGGCGGCACCACCTTGTCGTGGGCGCCGGCCAGGATCAGCGTGGGCGCCTGGACGTTCGCCAGCCTGTGTTCGAAACAGGCGGCTTCGGACAGCAGGCCCAGGCCGACGGCGAGCTGCGCCTGGTAGCCGGCCGGGTCGAGCGGGTGCGCGGCGCGGTACTCCAGCCAGGCCTGGACGACCTCCGGATGCGCCTCGGCCCAGCCGGGCGCGGTGCTCACCGCGATGCCGCGGCGCAGGCGCTCCAGCGGGTCCGACTTGGTGTCGGTCAGGACAGCCATGGCTTCGGCCGTGATCGGGAGGTGGCGCGGCCCGCCGAAGTTGGTGGAGGCCAGGATCAGCCGGCGCACGCGCTGCGGATGGTCGAGCGCCAGGGCCTGGGCGACGAACCCGCCCATCGAGTGGCCCATCACGTGCGCGCTGGCATGGCCAAGGGCCTCGAGCAGCGCGGCCGTGTCGTCGGCCAGCAGCCGGGCGGTGTAGGGGCCGGCCGGTTTGGCCGAGAGGCCCACGCCGCGGTTGTCGAAGACAATCACCTGGAAATGGCCGGCCAGGCCCGGGACCATGCGGTGCCACTGCCAGTGGTCGTAGCCGAGGCCGGAGATCAGGATGAGAGGATCGCCCGAACCGTGGGTTTCATAGTAGAGCGTAATGTCGTTGGCCGTCAGAGTGGGCATAGGGGCTCCGGGCCGATCACGGCTCACGGCTTGCTTTTGTCGGTGACCCGTGATCCGTCATTGGTTAAATACTGCTCCCTCAGCTTCGCCTTCTCGACTTTGCCGTAGGGTGTGTAGGGCAACGTTTCAGCGAAGACGACGCGCTTCGGGATTTTGAATTTCGCCAGCCGGCCCTGGCAGAACCCCAGCAGGTCCGCCTCGCTGGCGGCCTGGCCGGGCTTGAGGATCACCACCATCAGGCCGACCTCGCCCCATTTCTCGTCCGGCTGGCCGATGAGGGAGGCATCCGCCACGGCCGGGTGATCGCGGAAGACCGCCTCGACCTCGGCCGCGTAGACGTTCTCGCCGCCGCTCTTGAGCATGTCCTTGAACCGGCCGACGATGGTGTAGAAACCGTCGGCGTCCATCCGGGCCATGTCGCCGGTGTGGAACCAGCCGTCGCGCAGGGCCTCGGCCGTGGCGGCCGGGTTGCGCCAGTAGCCGGCGCAGACGTGCGGACCGCGGATCAGCAGCTCGCCCGGAGCGCCGGCCGGCGCCTCCTGGCCGGTCTGCGGGTCCACCAGGCGCATCTCCGAGTGGAAGATGGGCTTGCCGACCGAGCCGGTCTTGAGCGCCGACTCCTCGTCGGTCATGCTGAAGCAGTTCACGCCGGCCTCGGTCAGGCCGTAACCCTGGCGGAAGACCCCGCCCTTGGCCGCGCGCCAGGCCTCCACCAGCGACGTGGGGATGGCGGCCCCCCCGTTGATCCAGAAACGCACGCGGCTGAAATCGGCCCGGGCGAAGTACGGGGTGTTGATCCACATCTGGAAAAGCGTGGGCACGCCCAACACCACCGTGCAGCCCTCGTCCGCGATGGCGCGCAACGAGGCTTCGGCGTCGAAGGTCCGTGTCAGCACAATGCGACCGCCGGCGTACAGGAGCGGCGTCAGAAACGCGAACAGGCCGCCGGCGTGGAAGAGCGGGGTGAGCACGGGCGAGATGTCGTGTTCGGTCAGCCCCCAACTGATGACGGTGTTAATGCAATTCCACAGGACCTGACGGTGCGGCAGGACCGCGCCCTTGGGCCGGCCGGTGGTGCCGGAGGTGTACAGCAGGCAGTAGGGATCGTCGGCGTCCAGGGCCGGGCGCTCGGGTTCTCCGCTGGCCGCCTGAGCGACCTCGGCTTCGTAATGGAGCGCGCCCTCGATGACGGCGCCTTCGAGGCTCAGGTAATGGCGCACGTTCAGGGCCGGGCGCATCTCGGCCAGGGTCGCCGCGAACTCCGGCCCGCACAGCAGGACGGTCGGCTCACAGTCGTTGATGATGTAAGTCAGTTCGCGCCCGGTCAGCCGCCAGTTGAGCGGGGCGAAGATCGCGCCCAGCTTGCCCAGGCCGTAGAGCAGATCCAGGTAAACCACGCTGTTGTGCGCCAGCAACGAGACCCGGTCGCCTTTCCGCACGCCGAGCCGATCGCGCAGGAAATGGGCGGCCCGGTTGGCGCGCGCGTTCAGCTCGGCGTAGGTGTAGCGCCGGCCGGCGGCCAGTTCTACCAGGGCCAGGCGGTCCGGCGTCAGGCGGGCGCGGCTGCTCAGGAGGTCGGCGGCGTGCATCATGGGTCCGAGGCGGGACGGGCGGGTCCGTAGGGGCGGGTCTCCGACCCGCTATGTCCCCACCCGGATGCCGCCGTCCACACGCAGGGTGACGCCGGTGATGAAGCTGGCTTCGTCCGAGGCCAGAAACAGGTAGGCGTTGGCGATGTCGCGCGGCTCGCCCATGCGGCCGAGCGGGGTGCGCGCCTTCATGCCCTCGATAATCTTCTCCGGCATCGCCTTGATCATCTCGGTGGCCGTGAAGCCGGGGGCGACGGCGTTGACGCGGACCTGGTAGCGGCCCAGCTCGCGCGCCCAGACCTTGGTCATGCCGATGACGCCGGCCTTGGCGGCCACGTAATTCGTCTGGCCGAAGTTGCCGTCCTCACCCACGACCGACGAGGCGTTGAGGATCACGCCGCCGCCCTGCCGGATCATCACCGGGGCCACGGCCTGGGTGCAGTTGAAGACGCCTTTGAGATTGACAGCGATGACCAGGTCGAAATCGGCCTCGGCCATCTGTTTGACCAATTGGCCATCCTGCATCTTGACCAGGGCGGCGTCGCGCAGCACGCCGGCGTTGTTGACCAGCACGTCAATGCGGCCGTAGCGGGCGACGACGGCCTCGACCCAGGCCTGCACCTCGGCCCGGTCGGCGACGTTGACTTTGTAGAAACTGGCGTCCGGCCCGAGCTGCGCGGCCGTCGCCCGGCCGGCGGTTTCGTTCATATCGCAAATAACGACTCGGGCGCCTTCCTCGGCGAAGCGCTGGGCGGTGGCCTGGCCGATGCCGGCGGCGCCGCCCGTGATCAGGGTCACTCGGTCTTTGAGGCGCATACAATCTCCTCAGTCAGCGATGAGAAAAGGGGACGAGCGGCAAATTCAAGCAGGCCAGGCAGGCTGGCGGATTTGGGGGAATCTAGCACGCGGCGGTTACGCGCCGGTTACAGGGAGAGGTCCACGAAGGGGCACGAAGGGGCACGAAGGGGCACGAAGAGTCACGAAGGGGCACGAAGGGGCACGAAGGGGCACGAAGGGGCACGAAGGGGCACGAAGGGACACGAAGGGACACGCAGGGACACGAAGG
>DAOUAB010000045.1:0-39869 GCA_034434015.1 Anaerolineales bacterium | reverse complement strand
AGGAGACTGACATGCCCGACACCGTCAACTACATGCTGCTGGGGTACGCCGTGCTGTTCGGGATGCCGCTGCTCTACGTCCTGACCTGGTGGCTGCGGCGCCGCAATCTCGAGAAGGACCTGGAGATGCTGCGGACGCTCGCGGAGGACAAGAAGCCGTAAAGCCCGTCGGCTCAGGGCCTTCGCCCTCCGCCTGCGCCCGCAGTTCACGCACCCGGCAACCGGGCGGGCCGACGACCAGCGCCGACAGGGCCGTCATCGCCGGCAAGTCCAGCGCGCTGCCCAGCGGCCCGCCGCTCTGCCTCAACATCCGCAACCGCGCAAAGGCCCGGCCGCGCCGCTGTTCCGGGATGATCCCCATTGGGAAACGGCTATAAGCATCACCCGTTCTGGCGGGCTTGACAGTGACCTATCCAGGTGATAGACTCATTTCAAGATAATTATCCGATAAATCATATTAATCAGCTTATGCTTGTCGAACGGTTGGATTCCGATCTCTTACGTTACATCGTAGCGAACAACTTTAAGCCGGGGGATCGGTTGCCGTCCACTGACGAGATCAGCGCGAAACTGGGCGTCAGCGTCGGCAAGGTGCGCGAGCAGCTGGAGGTGGCGCGCAGCCTGGGTCTGGTGGAAGTCAAGCCCAAGATCGGCATCCGCCTGGCCCGCTACGATTTTCGCCCAACCGTGCGGTACAGCCTGATGTACGCGCTCGCCAGCCGCGCCGCCAACTTCGACGATTTCAGCCTGGTGCGCAACCATCTGGAGGCCGCTTTCTGGCATGAGGCTGTGGCGCGCCTGACGCCCGACGATCACGCCCACCTGCAGGACCTGATCGCGAGCGCCCGCGCCAAGTTGAACGGCCGTCCGATCGAGATCCCGCACGCCGAACACCGCGCCCTGCACCTGACCATTTTCAGCCGGCTGGAGAACCCGTTTGTCACCGGACTGCTGGAGGCGTACTGGGACGCCTACGAGGCCGTGGGCCTGAGCATGTACTCCGACTACGCCTACCTGCAGGAGGTGTGGGATTACCACGCGCGCATCGTCGCCGCGATCATAGCCGGCGACGTGGACCACGGCCACCAGTTGCTGGTCCAGCACACCAACCTGCTGCGCCAGCTCCAGTCGCTGGCCGGGCTGCCGGCCGGGATGGCCTCTATCGGCTGAGACGCGCGTCTTGGCCGTTGACTTATTCTCACGAGGAGAAGGAACACGATGGCAGTCAGCGAAGTCCAGGGCGGTCCGCAGATCGCCTCCCGCCCGCCGGTGGTGAACATGTTCTCGATCATGGTGGCCACCAAGAACGGCTCGGGCAGTCAGACGGCCAACAACGCCCTGCTGCGCGCGCTGTTCAAGATGGGCATCCCGGTGAGCGGCAAGAACCTGTTCCCGTCCAACATCCAGGGCCAGCCCACCTGGTACACCATCCGCCTGAGCGCCGACGGCTTCACGGCCCGGCGCCCGCGCTCCGAGATCGTGGTGGCCATGAACCCGGCCACCGCTCTCGAGGACTACCAGATGGTGGAGAGCGGCGGCGTCTACCTGTACGCCGACGACCTCAAGTTCGAGATGAACCGCACGGACATCGCCCATTACCCCATCCCGGCCAAGGCCCTGTCCGTCAAGTACGAGAAAGATGCCAGGCTGCGCGCCTACGTCGCCAACATGGTCTACGTCGGCGCGCTCGCTTACCTGCTGGATATCCACCTGGAGGACATCGAAGCGGCCCTGCTCTTCCACTTTAAGAACAAGCGCAAGCCGGTGGACAGCAACATGCAGGTGGTGCGGGCCGCGGCGGAGTGGGCCTCCGAGAACCTGGTGAAGACCGATCCCTTCAAGGTCGAGCGGATGAACAAGACCGACGGCCTGATCATGATCGACGGCAACTCGGCGGCGGCGCTGGGCGCCATCTACGGCGGCGTGACCTTCGTGGCCTGGTATCCGATCACGCCGGCCACCAGCGTGGCCGACGCGCTCAACCACTACCTGCCGCAGTTGCGCGTCGATCCGGAGACGGGCAAGAACACCTACGCGGTCATCCAGGCCGAGGACGAGCTGGCGGCGCTGGGCATGGTGCTGGGGGCCGGCTGGGCCGGCGCGCGCGCCATGACGTCCACGTCCGGGCCGGGCATCTCGCTCATGGCCGAGTTCGCCGGCTACGGCTACTACGCCGAAATCCCGGCCGTGATCTGGGACGTCCAGCGCATGGGGCCGAGCACCGGCCTGCCCACGCGCGTCTCGCAGGGCGACGTGCTCAAGATCTATTACCTCGGCCACGGCGACACCAAGCACGTCTGTCTGCTGCCGGCCTCGCCGGCCGAGTGTTTCGAGTTCGGCTGGAAGGCCTTCGACCTGGCCGACCGCCTGCAGACCCCGGTCTTCGTGCTGAGCGACCTGGACATCGGCATGAACCAGTGGATGAGCCAGCCGTTCGCGTATCCGGACCGGCCGATGGACCGCGGCAAGGTGCTCTCGGCCGAAGACCTGGACCGGCTGGGCGCGTTCCGGCGCTACAAGGACGTGGACGGCGATGGGATCGGCTACCGCACGCTGCCGGGCACCGCGCACCCGCTGGCTGCCTACTTCACGCGCGGCACCGGCCATAACGAGGCGGCCGGCTACTCCGAGCGCCCGGACGACTGGGTGAAGAACATGGAGCGTCTGGGCCGCAAGTTCGAGACGGCCCGCCAGCTGGTGCCGCCGCCGGTGGCCGACTACGTGGACGGCGCCGAGGTCGGTTTCATCGCCTACGGGTCGGCGGACCCGGCGGTGGAGGAGGCCCGCTGGCGGTTGGAGACGCGCCACCAGCTCAAGACCTCCTACCTGCGGCTGCGCGCTTTGCCGCTGAGCGCGGCCGTCACGGACTTCGTGGCCGCGCACCGGCGCGTGTATGTGGTGGAGCTCAACACCGACGCGCAGATGCACCAGCTGCTGCGCCTGCACGTCGGCGGACTGCAGGACCGGCTGCGCGCCGCGAACTGGAGCGACGGGCTGCCGCTGACGGCCCGCTGGTTGACAAACACGGTGATGGAGAAGGAGAGCCAGAAATGACCGCGCCCGCCCCCGCCCGCAACGTGAACGTGATCGGCCTGGCCCGGACCGACTACAAGGGCCTGCCGACGACCCTGTGCGCCGGCTGCGGCCACAACTCGATTTCGGACAAGATCATCGACGCCGCCTGGGAACTGGGCCTGCGCCAGGATCAGGTGATCAAGCTGAGCGGCATCGGCTGCTCGAGCAAAAGCCCGGCCTATTTCCTGGGCCGCTCGTTCGCCTTCAATTCGCTGCACGGCCGCATGCCGTCGGTGGCCACCGGCGCGCTGCTGGCCAACCACACGCTGTACGGCATCGGCGTGAGCGGCGACGGCGACACCGGCTCCATCGGCCTGGGCCAGTTCAAGCACATGCTGCGCCGCAACGTGCGCATGGTCTACATCATCGAAAACAACGGCGTCTACGGCCTGACCAAAGGCCAGTTCTCGGCCACGGCCGATATCGGCCAGGAGCTCAAGTACGTCGGCAGGAACGAGCTGCCGCCCATCGACCTGTGCCTGGAGGCCATCGTGGCCGAGTGCGGGTTCGTGGCGCGCTCCTTCGCCGGCGACCCCAAACACGTCACGGCCCTGATCAAGGCCGCCCTGAGCTACAAGGGCACCGCCGTGCTGGACATCATCAGCCCGTGCGTGACGTTCAACGACAAGGACGACTCGACCAAGAGCTATGTGTGGGGCAAAGCCCACGACGAGCGCATCAACGACTTCACCTACATCGCGTCGCAGGACGAGATTTTCATCGAGCAGGCGGAGGGGCAGGTGCAGGAGGTGGAGCTGCACGACGGCTCCAAGATCGTGCTCAAGAAGCTGGCTCCGGATCAGCACGACCCGACCGACAAAATCGCTGCGTTGCGGCTGCTTGAGGAGGCGCGCGCCAACCAGCAGTTCATCACCGGCCTGATCTACCTGGACGGCCGCCGTCCGGACCTGGCCGAGGTGGAGCGCGTGGTGGACACGCCGCTGGCCTGGCTGCCGGAGGCCCGCATCCGCCCGAGCCGCGCGTCGCTGGACGAGATCATGGCCGGGATGAAATAACGGCTGGACAACGGATCGAAAAGCGGAGACGCGGATGAAACTGGCCGGGCGTTGTCCGTCCCGGCCGTGTCCGAGGCGGGCCTCGCCCAAACTGGACGCCCTCGCGACGGCCGTATCCCGATGCCTGTGTAAAGCGTTGGGGCGCACGGCCGTGCGCCCCGGCTGGTGGGGGATTACACAAAATTCGAAAAACGACCCTCCCGACCAGGAGGGCGTCCGGTCTGATACAACGTTAACTTGACGCCCCTGGCAAAATATACTATACTCCCCTATAGTATACGACTGGGAGGTGCGCCTTGGACGCCGCCACACGTCAGGAAGTCCAGAAACGTCTCCGCCGCATCGAAGGGCAGGTGCGCGGGGTGTCAAAGATGCTCGATGAGGGCCGCGAGTGCCGCGAAGTCTTGCAGCAGCTTGCGGCCATCCGCTCGGCGGTGCAGCAGGCCAGCATCAGCGTGGCCCGTTCCTACGCCTGCGAGTGCCTGGCCGACCCGACCAGGAAACAGGATGCGTTGGTGGACGAGCTCCTCAGCGTGTTTGGCAAAGCCGGCTGACGACCCGGCCGGCCCGAGGACAAGGAGAGTGTATGGGAGCGATTAAACAAGCCGTGGCGACCTGGACGGGCGACGGGCTGGCGTTCGACGCCGTCACCGGCAGCGGCGCGACGCTGCACCTGAACAATCAGGGCGCCACCCTTCGGCCTGCCGAGTTGCTGATGGTCGGCCTGGCCGGCTGCACGGGCATGGACGTCATCGACATCCTGCGCAAAAAGCGCCAGGTCGTCACCGATTTCCAGGTGGAGGCGCGCGGCGAGCAGGCCGACGATCATCCGCACCGCTACGTCCGGATCGAGGTGACGTACATCGTCACCGGCCGGGACATTGACCCGGAGGCGGTCCGGCGCGCGATCGAGTTGTCGGAGACCAAGTATTGCTCGGTGGCCGCCAGCCTGCGGCCCGGCGCCCCGATCACCACCCGTTTCGAAATTCGCCAGGCTGCGCCGGACCCGGCGCCGGCGGCGGCCTGAGTGGAGCCCTTATCATTGCACAAGGAGAGACCCATGACCAACGAACCCATCCATGTCACCGACGCCGCGTTTGAGAAGGCGGTTCTGCAGTCCCCGATCCCCGTCGTGGTGGACTTCTGGGCGCCGTGGTGTGGCCCGTGCCGCGCCGTGGCCCCGCACCTGGAGAAGATCGCCAAGGATTACGCCGGCAAGGTGATCATCGCCAAGGTCAACACCGACGAAAACCCGGAATGGGCCCAGCGCTTCGGCGTGCAGGGCATCCCGACCATGTTGTTCGTGGCGGGCGGCAAGGTCGTCTACCAGCAGGTGGGCGCGTTGCCCTTCGGCCCGCTCAAGCAGATCATCGACAAGTTCCTGGAGACGGTGTCGGCCCCGGCTGCGTCGGCCCCGGCCGCGAACTGAAGCGGCGGGTCTTTGGCCGCGGATGGCCCGCGCCACCGGCCATCGCCCACCATCCCCTGCCCGCGCAAAATCCTGATGGCATCCGCTGTCAGGATTTTTGTTTGTGGTAAGCTAGCGCCCATCGCTCGCCCGCTGCGGACTCGCACCCACCCATGCAACCTGAGCGCCTCCCCCTTGTCCATCTGTCGTCGGCCGTCTCGTTTCTGCCGGACCCGCTCGGCGTCGGCGCCTTTGTGCGCCTGGCGGCCGAGAAACCCGGCCCGCGCCACGTGCTGCCGCTCGGCGACCTGGCCGGCATCACGCGCTTTACGGCCTGCCACCGCTACGAGCCGTTCTGGATGACGCCCAGGGCCGGGACGCGCGGCGGCGAGGTCCCGCCGGAGACGCAAGTCCTGCTGGCCGAGCTGGCGGGCGGCGGCTGCGCGCTGTTCGTGCCCCTGATTGATGCGGCCTTCCGCGCCTGCCTGCAAGGGGCGGGCGAGCACGGCCTGGCCGTGGTGCTGGAGTCGGGCGACGCGGCCGTGGCGGCGGACGCGATGACGGCGCTGTTCGTGGCCGTGGCCGACGACCCGTACGCCCTGGTGCCGCGCGCCGCGGCCAGCGTGCTGGCGCACCTCAAGACCGGGCGGCTGCGCCGCGACAAGGCGCTGCCGGCTTTCGCCGACCAGTTCGGCTGGTGCACGTGGAACGCCTTCTATGAGGACATTTCTCCGGAGCGGGTGCGCGCCGGGCTGGAGGCGTTTCGAGCCGGCGGCCTCCCGCCCAGGCTCCTGATCCTGGACGACGGCTGGCAGTCCGAACGCAAGACGCTCACCGGCGAGCGCCGGCTGACGAGCTTCGCGGCGGACGCCCACAAGTTCCCGGGCGGTTTGGCGCCGACGGTGCGCATGGCCAAAGACGAGTTCGGCGTGGCGACTTTCCTGGTCTGGCACGCGATCAACGGCTATTGGGGCGGCGTGGATGAGGCCGCCTTTGCCGGGTACGAGCCGCGCTCGGTGCAGCGCGCTTTTGCGCCGCCGATCCGGCACGCCGCGCCGATGGTCGAGACCGCCTGGGGACCGGTGGTCGGCGTGGTGCCGCCGGCGCACATCCACCGCTTCTACAACGACTATCACCGCGCGCTGCGCGAGCAGGGCGTGGACGGCGTGAAGGTGGACAACCAGGCCGTGCTGGAAGGCGTCAGCGCCACCTTCGGCGGGCGCGTGGCCCTGATGCGCGCCTACCGCGAGGCGCTGGAAGGCTCGGCGCAGGTCCACTTCGGCGGCAACCTGATCAATTGCATGTCCAACGCCAACGAGATGCACTTCAGCGCGCTCAACAGCACGCTGACCCGCACGTCCACGGACTTTTGGCCGTTTCGGGATGAATCGCACGGCCTGCACCTGTACACCAACGCCCAGGTCGGCCTGTGGTTCGGGGAATTCGTGCATCCGGACTGGGATATGTTTCAGTCGGCGCACCCCATGGCCGCTTTTCATGCCGCCGGGCGCGCGGTGAGCGGCGGGCCGGTCTACGTCTCGGACAAGCCGGGCGAGCACGACTTCGCCCTGTTGCGTAAGCTGGCCCTGCCGGACGGCACGCTCCTGCGCGCCCGCGCGCCCGGCCGGCCGACGCGCGACTGCCTGTTCCACGACCCGACGCGCGAGCCGGTGCTTCTCAAGGTCTTCAACTACAACCTGGGGGCGGGCGTGGTCGGCGCGTTCAACGCCCGCTTTGACGAGAAGGGGACGGAGCCGGTGGCCGGGCACGTCTCCCCGGCCGACGTGGAAGGGCTGCCCGGCGAGCGGTTCGCCGTATACGCGCACTCTGCTCGCGACCTGCGCCTTCTGGAACGGTCCGAGCGCTGGATGTTGACCCTGGCCCAGCTCACGGCCGAGGTGTTCACGGTTGTGCCGGTGGATGCCGGGGTCGCGCCGATCGGCCTGCCGGAGTTGTTCAACAGCGCCGGCGCGATCACGGCCAAGGGCTGGATGTCTCCGGGCGTTTATCGGTTCTCCCTGCGCGGGATGGGCCGCGGCCTGGTCTGGAGCGCCGCGCCGCCGCGCGAGGTCCTGGTCGACGACAGCCCGGCGGCGGGCCTGAGCTACGACGCGGCCACGCGCGCCCTGGGTTTTGATTTGGGCGGCCTCGGCGAACACAGCGTGACCCTCCGCTATGGCCCGGCATGATCGATGAACTCCCGCCAGGGCGCCTGGGCGAGTTTGCGGCCGATTTCCGCGGCGCTCAGATCGAAATGGTGACGGCGTCTGTTCTGGCGGCCAACACCGCCGCGCGGCTGTGGGCGGCGTCGGCCCCCGGTGTCGCAGTTCTGCTGTGGGACAAGGGCAACAACGTCTTCTATTTCGCCGGGCAGGCCTGGACGACGGACACCCAGGCGGCGTTTGCGGACCTGATCCGGGCGCGCATCCGGGGGCAGGCGCGGGCCGAGGGCCGCTCGCATTTCTCGGCCCGGGCGTTGACGCCGGCGTTATCCGAGAGCCCGGCCGCGCTATTCGGCGACATCCCGCTCCACCCACTTCAAAAGCGCTTCTACCGATTGGATGGCGAGCCGGCCCCGGCGCCATCGCCGCAGGTCGGTGCCCTGAGCTTCGCGCCCATCGACGCTGCGCTGTTGGCTGACCCGGCGCTGGAGAACGTCGGCCCGGTGCGGGCTGAGATCCGCTGGATGTGGCCCTCTGAGGCGCGCTTTCTGGAGCGCGGTCTGGGGTGCGTGGCGCTGGACGGCCCGCGCGTGATCGGCTGGTGCACGGCCGAGTACGTCAGCGGCGCGCAGTGCGGGATCGGCATCGCCACCGACCCGGCTTACGAGCGGCGCGGGGTGGCGACGGCGTTGGCGCACCGCTTCGCCGCCGACTGCCGGCGGCGCGGGCTGACGCCGCACTGGGAATGCGCCGTCCGCAACGCCGCGTCGGTGCGGGTGGCGGAGAAGGTCGGCTTCACGTTGCTGGATGAGGCGACGGTCTGGGCGGGGGAATTCCCGGCCTGAGTTGTAGCGGGTTCAACCGCAGAGCGCGGAGAACGTAGAGCCATTATCACGCTGAGCCTGACGCCGCGCGCCGGCCCCCACCCGGGTCTGTGTGGCCGAGGCTATGACCGGCCCGGCTGGTCCTCCTTGGGCGGCGCGTAGGGCAGGGGGATATAGGCCACGGACGGGCGGCGCGCGCCGGCCTGCGGGTAGAGCGCCATCAGCCTGTAAATCTCGGGCGGGACGTCGGTGCTGACCGGCAGGCCCAGCGCCTGCGCCTCGGCCAGGCTGATGGGGTAATCGTGCGTCCAGACGCCCGAGGCGAGTTTGTCCGCCATGGCCTCGGCCCGCTTCGCCGGGACGGCTTTGGATGTCAGCAGGTCAATGACGGTCTCGCGCGTCTGGCGCAGGGCCTTGCGCGCGACGTCGGCCAGGATCAGGGTGCGGTCGTCGATCTCGTCCAGGCTCTTCTGCTCCACGGCTTTCACAATCGACGCGGCCGGGTACTGGCCGAGCTGCGGGTCCACCGGCCCGAGCACGGCGTTCTCGTCCATCACGATGGCGTCGGCGGCCAGGGCGATGAGCGTGCCGCCGGACATGGCATAGTGCGGGACGAAGACCGTGACGGGGGCCTTGCGCCGGCGCAGGGCGCGCGCGATCTGCTCGGCCGCCAGCACCAGGCCGCCCGGCGTGTGCAGGATCAGGTCGATGGGCACGTCCGGGGCGGTGAGCTTGATGGCGCGCAGGACCTGCTCGGAGTCGTTGATGTCGATGAAGCGGGCCAGGGGGAAGCCCAGCAGTGAGAGCGTCTCCTGGCGGTGGATCAAGGCGATGACGCGGCTGCGGCGCTTCTGCTCGATGGCGCGCAGGACGCGCACGCGCGAGCGCTGGAGCAGCCACTGCCGCAC
This sequence comes from Anaerolineales bacterium, assembly GCA_034434015.1. Lineage (GTDB taxonomy): Bacteria > Chloroflexota > Anaerolineae > Anaerolineales > UBA6663 > SpSt-583. Next base: position 30,477 of record DAOUAB010000045.1, on the reverse strand, counting down.
GACGGGCTGCAGGAATAACAGCAAGAGCAGGATCAGGAAAATGTCGGTGAAGGTCAGGGTGAAGGTCATGGAGATAGTTTAGACGAAGTTGGGCGGAACGCGAAGGAGCCACGCAGAATCCACGAAGGGGCACGAAGGGACACGAAGGGACACGAAGGGGCGTGAAGGGACACGAAGGGGCGTGAAGAGGCGTGGGCGTCGTCGGCTGTTCGGTTGGGGCAGCGCCGCCGAAACGTTGGGCGCTGGCCATGCCGACACCGCCCGGGCCCGGGAAGGCGCGAATCTTTCGACGTGGCTATAATGCGCAGCACCGAACGGCCTGGGCGAAAAGGCGCCAGCGAGGAGCCATGACCGACGCCATTCGCATCCTGATCAGCGACGACCACACCATTGTGCGCGAGGGGCTGCGCGCCCTGTTCGCCACCGAACCCGGCATCGAGGTGGTCGGCGAGGCCGCCGATGGTGTGGAGGCGGTGGACAAGGCCCGCGCCCTTCAGCCGGACGTGATCCTGCTCGACATGGTCATGCCGCGCAAAGACGGTCTGGGGGCCATCGCCGACATTATGCGCGATAACCCGAAGGCGCGCATCCTGGTGTTGACCTCCTTCGCCGAAGATGAGAAGGTCTTTCCCGCCATCAAAGCCGGGGCGCTCGGCTACCTGCTCAAGGATGCCTCGCCGCAGGAGCTGCTGCAGGCCATCCGCAACGTGCAGCGCGGCGAGGCCTCGCTCCATCCCACCATCGCCCGCAAACTCATCCGCGAACTTAGCGCGCCGCCGCCGGACCTCAAGCCGACGGTCGATCCGCTGACCGAGCGCGAGGTGGAGGTGCTGCGCCTGGTGGCCCAGGGCCTCTCGAACGACGACATCGCCGGCCGGCTGGTCGTCAGCGAGCGCACCGTCCGCACGCACGTCAGCAATATCCTCGACAAACTGCACCTGGCGAACCGCACGCAGGCTGCGCTCTACGCCCTGCGCGAGGGCCTCGCCCGCCTTGAGCCCGACTAGGCCGTGCGCGCTTTTTTCAGCCAGTGGCGGACCCGGCTCATTCTGGCGGCGCTGGCCTTTCTGGCGGCGCTCACCGCCGCCGTCGTGCTGGCCGTGCGCGACAGCCTGATGTTCACGGCCCGCAACACGGCCCGTCTCGGCGCGGAACAACTGCTGGCGCAGGGGCAGGCCGCCTTGCTCGACGTTGCCCGCCGCGAGGCCGAGTTGAGCGATGCGGCCGTGCGCCGCAGTCCGGATGATCTCACCCCCCTGCAAGGACGCCTGGACAACCTGCAGCTCACGCCCAATAGTTTCGCCCTGGTTGTGGACGCGGAGGGCCGGCTGGCCGCCGTCTCAGCCGGCAAAGCCGGGTTTCTATTCGGCGCCGAGGCGGCGGACGACGACCGCTGGCTGGGGCGTTCCCTGTCTGACGCCGCCAGCGCCGACCTGCGCGCCCTCCTCCCGCCCATGCAAGCCGGGCAGAGCGGCGCGGGCCAGGTTGAGCTGGGCGGCACGGCCATGCTGATGGCCTATGCCCCGCTGCCCGAAGCGGGCTGGTCGCTGGGCCTTGTGGCGCCGGTCGCCGAAGTGACGGCGCCGGCCGCGGCGTTGACGCAGGCGATTGAGGCCGATATCGACCGCACCCTGCAGGCCACGCTGCTCACCATCGCCTACTTTGCGGCGCTGGCGATGGTGGGCGTGATCCTGGCGGCGGGCGCGCTCACCCGGCCCATCCAGACGCTCGTGGCCGGCACGCGCGCCATCGCCGCCGGCGACCTGACCGCGCGCCTGGCCGTCGCCGGCCGCGACGAGCTGGGCGTGCTGGCCGGTTCGTTCAACCGGATGGCCGCAGAACTGCAGACGCGCTCCGCCGACCTGCTCAAGCTGTCCAGCGCGGTGGAGCAGAGCGGCGACATCGTCTTCATCACCAACCGCGACGGCGTCATCGAGTACGTCAACCAGGCCTTCGAGACGCTCACCGGGTATGGCCGGGCGGAAGCCATCGGCCAGACCCCGCGCCTGCTGAAATCGGGCGTGCACGGCGCCGATTTTTACGAGCAGCTCTGGCGCACCCTCCTGTCCGGCGGCGTCTTTCGGGCCGAGGTGGTCAACCGGAAGAAGACCGGCGAGACCTATGTCGAGGAGAAGACCATCGCGCCCGTCCGGGACCCGCAGGGCGCGCTGACTCATTTTGTCTCGACGGGCCGCGATGTCACCGCGCGCAAGCAGGCCGAGAGCACCCTGCGCGCGAGCGAGGAGCGGCTGCGGCTGATCACCGCGGTGACGGCCGACGCGCTGTACGAATGGGACGTCACCGCCGGGAAGACGCAGTGGAGCCACGGTTATCGCACGCTTTTCGGCTATCCGGCGGAAGGGTCCCACGAGCATCAATGGTGGCGCGACCGCGTCCACCCGGAGGACCTGGGGCCGGCGGCGGCTTGTCTGGATGCCGCTTTCCAGAAGCGCGACGAGTTCCTCGCGTTCGAGTACCGCTACCGGCGGGCCGACGGCTCGTATGCGCACGTCGTGGACCGGGGCTACATCTTCTACGACGAAGCCGGCCGGCCGCGCCGCATGGTGGGCGCCATGATCGACATCACCGACCGTGTGAGGCTGACCGAGGCCCAGGCGCGCGCGGCCCTGGAGGAGCGCCAGCGGCTGGCGCGCGAATTGCACGACTCGGTCACGCAATCGCTCTACAGCCTGACCCTGCTGGCCGAGGCCGGGCGGCGCACGGCGGCGGCGGGCGACCTGGAAAAAACAGGCGGCCTGATCGCGCGGCTGGGCGAGACGGCGCAGCAGGCGCTCAAGGAAATGCGTCTGCTGGTGTTTGAACTGCGCCCGCTGGCGCTCGAAACCGAGGGACTGGTGGACGCGCTGCAACACCGGCTGGAGGCGGTGGAAAAACGGGCCGGCGTGCAGACGCAGTTGCGCGCCGAAAACCTGCCCGACCTCCCGGCCGCGGTCGAGCACGGGCTGTACCGCATCGCGCAGGAGGCGCTCAACAACGCCCTCAAGCATTCCGGGGCGGCGGCCATCACCGTCAGCCTGCGCGCCGAGGCGGGACGTGTCGAGCTGGAAATCGCCGATGACGGCCGGGGCTTCGCCGCGGCCGCTGCCCGCGACGGCGGCGGTCTGGGACTGGTGAGCATCCGCGAGCGCGCCGAAGCGCTGGGCGGGCAGGCGTCCGTTGCCGCGCAGCCCGGCGGGGGCGCGCGGGTGTGGGTGAGTGTTCCGCTCCAAAGACCCTGACCGACCTGGCGCAGGAGGGGATATGCCGCTGCGTGATCAGCTTCGTTGGGGCGGGCTGTGGATCATCGTCGCTTCCGCGCTGTTCAGCAGTATGAATATCGCGGCTTACGCCGGTCATCACACGACGGCCATTCAGGCCGTTTACGGGATTGGCTTCACGGCCCTGATCCTGGCCTGCACCCTCATCCACGTGGCGCAGGCGCAGCGGGCCGGATTGTTTGGGTTGGCGGCGTATGTGACGACGGTGTTAAGCCTGGTCTATGCCAACCTCATCACCTTCCTCACCCTGGCCGAGCTGGCCGGGTATCCGGCCGCTCACGCGGCGTTGACCGCCTCGTGGACGAGCCTGCCCGTCGGCCGGGTTGCAGTCTACGGGATATTCGCGGGCCTGCCGCTGCTGGGGATGGCGGCCGCGCGAGCCGGCGTTTTCCCCACGTGGGCGGGGAGACTGGTCGCGCTGGGCGTCGCTCTGCAGTGGCCGGCGCAGTTCGCCACGGAGACCGTCGGGCCGCTGTTCCTCATCTTCGCCATCGGCGGTTCACTGCTCCTCGGGGCCGGGTTGGCCTGGATAGGCTGGGCGTTGTGGTCGGGCGGGGCGCCGGTGAAGACCGGCGCAACGCTATCGGACCTGGACCGGCGCTGGGGCGGGCCGTTCCTCATCTTCGCCGGCGGCCTGTTCGGCCTGAACGCCATCCTGAACAACGTCGGCGAGCTGAGCCTGATCGACGGGGTGAGCCACCTGCTCATGTATACGAGCCTGATCTTCGCCAGCCCGATCTGGTACGCGGCGCAGGCGCAGCGGGCCGGGCGCATCGGGCTGGCCGGGTTCTTGTTCACCCATCTCGGCGCCACGCTCTCAGTCATCCCATCCTTTCTGATTGTGGCGCAGCTGGCAGGCGCGCTCCAGACCAATGACGCCCTGATGATCAGTTGGGTGGAGATCCCGGTCGGGCGGGCCGGCAACTACCTGGCGCTGGCCGGGCTATTCTTGCTCGGCCTCAGCACCGCCCGCGCCGCGGTCTTCCCGCGCTGGTCGGGCTGGTTAGTCATGGCCGGCCTGGCCGTTATCGTCCCGACCTACTTCGTGACGCAGCCCTACCTCTTCCAGATCTTCTGGGCCATCGGCGCTGCGCTCGCCGGCGTTGGAATGGCGCGCATCGGGTGGCGCGTGTCCCAGTCGGCCTGACGGCTCACCCGCCTGCGTCATTTGTCGTGCTCCGGGCCGCTTGCAAAGCGGCTTTTTGTTTTAGCGCGAAACCGCCATCGGGCCGATGCCCTTAGGACCAGGGGTGAATACTCTATCGTCATCAACTTCATTCACGATAGGAGATTGGCGATGAACCCCCTCACTCCCCTCATTCGCAAAGCCGTGTTCGCGCTGGCCGCCTTGAGCCTGGCCGCCGCCGCCGCATGCGCGGCGGCGCCCGCCGATCCGGGTCCCGTGACCTCGGCCCTCACCGAGGCCGAAGCCACCGCCATCGCCGAGAACGCGCTGGCCGCGCTCAACGCCGGCGATTACGCCGCCTGGAGCCGCGATTGGGAGGACACGCTGAAAGGCGCCATCAACGAGGACGCGTTCCTGGCGTACCGTGAGCAGGCGCTTCAGCAGGTCGGACGGTACCAGTCTATTCTGGCTGTGGAAATGGCCCCCAGCCCCAAGACCGGTCACGTGCGCTGGGTGTTCACCTGCCAGTTCGAAAAGGCCAAAGTTCGCCTGATCATGGCCTTCCCGCAGGACGGTAAGCGGGCGGACACCGTGCGGACTGAGCCCGCCAACTGACCCCGGCCGCGCCGGGCCTGGCCGACGCCGATATTGCCGCGGCGTCGGCCAGGCCGGCCGAATTCACCGACAAGAGGGATCGTTCTTCGAATTTTGTGTAATTCCCCACCCGCAGGGGCGCACGGCCGTGCGCCCCAACGCTTTATACAGGCATCGGGATACGGCCACAAGAGGTGTGACATGACCGCGCCCCTGGATCTCCTCATCATCGGCGCCGGGCAGGCCGGCCTGGCGCTGGGCTATCAGCTGAAATTGACTCCCTATCGCTTTCAGTTGGTTGACGGCCACGCCCGCCTGGGTGACAGCTGGCGCACACGCTACGACTCGCTGACGCTCTTCACCCCGCGCTGTTACAGCGCGCTGCCCGGCCTGGCGCTGGCCGGTGACCCGGAGGGCTATGCCGGGCGCGACGAGTTCGCCGACTATCTGGAGACGTACGCGGGCCGGTTCGCGCTGCCGGTGGTCACGGGGACGCGCATCCACGCGCTCGACCGCGCCAACGGCCGCTTTCGCGCAGTTACCAGCGGCGGCGTCATCGAAGCCCGCGCGGTGGTGCTGGCGACCGGCGCTTTCCAGACCCCGGTCGTGCCTCCCCTGGCCAACGGCCTGTCGAACAGGATGTTGCAGTTCACGCCGGCCAGCTACCGCAGCCCCTCTCAAGTTCCGTCGGGCGCAACGGTCGTGGTGGTCGGCGACGGCGCGACGGGCCGCGACATAGCCGATGAGCTCAACACGGGGCGCGCCGTCTATCTCGCCGCCGGCCGGTCACGCCCCGCCATGCCCGAGCGTCTCCTGGGCCGGAGCCTCTTCTGGTGGCTGGACAAGACCGGCGCGCTCACCGCCTCGCCGGAGACGGCGGTGGGCCGCTATCTCAAACAAAGCGACGGCTTTCCGGCGCGCGGACGGGAACTGGGCCGCCTGCGCCAGCGCGGCGTGCGCGTCAGGTCGCGTGTGATCCGCGGCGAAGGAGAACAGATCACCTTCGCTGACGGCGAGACCGTGACGGCGGACGCCGTGGTCTGGGCCACGGGCTACCGCGACGACAGCGCCTGGGTGAACCTCGCCGCGGCGCAGGACCGGCAGGGCAACTTTGTCCACGCGCAGGGCGTCTCACCGGTGCCCGGCCTGTTCTTCATCGGCCGCCCGTGGCAGCGTTCGCGCGCCTCCGCCCTGATCACCGGGGTGGGCGCCGATGCGATCCACCTGTTGGGCCTGATCCGCCAGTATCTGGCTCAAGGCTGAGCCTGGCCCTACGTCATTTGTCGCGCTCCGGACCGCTCCCAGAGCGGTCTTTTGTTGGACGCCTAATCTGCGCCAGGGCGGATGTCATTCGGGGCGCGCCGGCGTATCGTAGGATCACCTTCAAACCTGAGGAGCACCCAAGCCATGTTACGCGCCCTCGTCCTTCCTAAGTTCGATCCAGCCGTGTTGAAGCGCCGGCGTCTTTGGCTCGGCCTGGGCGCGGCAGCCGGCCTGGCCGTCTTCAGCGCCCCTCACCTCACGCCGTGGCTCAGTCAGTTGGCGCAACTGGCGCCGTGGTCGTCGCTTGGCGGCGCGCTGGTCATCTTCGGCCTGCGCCTCACCGATGTCCCCATTGGAACGCTGAAGACCGTGCTGATGGTGCGCGGCTGGCGGACCTGGGCCACGCTCCTGGGCCTGCTGGAGGTCACCGTCTGGCTCACGGCGATGGGGCGCGTGATGGGCCAGCTCGACAACCCCTGGAACATCGCCGGCTACGCGCTGGGCTATACCGCCGGCACCTGGCTGGGGATGTGGGTGGAGGGCCGGCTGGCGTTCGGCACGGTGGAGATCCATACCATCTCGCTGACGCACAGCGCCGACGTGGCGGCCGCCCTGCGCGCCGCCGGCCACGGCGTCACCCAGTTCCAGGGCTATGGCCAGTCCGGCCCGGTGTGCATCGTCGGCACGATTGCCGAGCGCAAGCACTTGGACGGCGTGTTGAAGCGCATCCGCGACATCGACCCCGGCGCCTTTGTCACGGTGGACGAGACCCGGCAGGTCGTCGGCGGCTACGGACCAGTCAAATAGAAGAATGACGCCAACGGAGAGAACCAGCATGCCCACCATACTGATCATCGTCTTCGTCGTCCCTGTTCTGGCCCTCGCTGCCCTGCTCGTCGCGGGCGCGGCGGCCAAAGCCCGGCTCAAGAAGCAATATCCGCCGCCTGGCCGCCTGGTCGCCGTCAACGGGCGCCGCCTGCACCTGTTCACCCGCGGCGAGCGCGGCCCCTCCGTGGTGGTCCTGGCCGGGCAGGGCGATTTCAGCCTGAGCTGGCAGAGGGTCCAGGCCGAGCTGGCAGGCGCCATGCGCGTCACCGTGTACGACCGGGCCGGTCTGGGCTGGAGCGAGGCCGGGCCGGCGGACGCCACAGTCTCCGATTCCGTGGACGAACTGCATCAACTTCTGGCGTCCGCCCATGTGGCCGGCCCGCACATCCTGGTGGGGCACTCCTACGGCGGGATGATGGCCCGGCTGTACGCGCAACGTTATCCCCAGGATGTCGCCGGGCTGGTGCTGGTGGACGCTTCGCATGAAGACCAGTTCGCGCCCGAGCCGATCCAACGGATGCTGAAGCAGATGGCCTGGATGATGCCGGTCATGCTCGGCGCGTTCGGCTTCCTGGTGCGCAGCGGGCTGGCCGCGCTTAATCCCTCCCTGATCCCCGACCCGGGCGGCGCCCTGAGCCATCTGGATGAAACTGCCCGGCGCGCTTACCGCGCCGTCATCGCCGGCGGCGCCCGGCACCTGGCCGCCAGCGCGAACGAGCTCCGCAACCTGGAGCGCTCCAACGCCGCGCTGCGCGCCGCGGACATCCGCTCGCTGGGCGACCTGCCGCTCATCGTCCTCCGTCACGGCAAAGAGCAGCCGCAGATGGGCGGGCCGGAGGTGACCCGGCTCCTCGAACAGACGTTTGTGCGCCTGCAAGAGGCGATGGCCGGACTCTCCTCGCGTGGCCGGCTGATCGTCGCGGCGGACAGCGGGCACGCTATCCACCTGGAACAGCCGGGGCTGGTGGTGGACGCTATCCGCGAGGTAGCGGGCGCGGCCCAGCCGGCAGGGCCGGGGAGGTAAGCCGTCATGCCGACGATCCAGGCGGCGCCGACCGCCATCCTCGTCGCCAGGCCCGGCGCGCTGCGCGACGCATGGCGCGCCCTGCTCACGGCTCTGCCGCACATCCGCGACATTGAGCAAGTGGAGGACGCGCCCGCCGCCCTCCAGGCCGTGGCCCGCCTGCGCCCGGCGCTGGTGGTGGTGGACGCGACTCTGCTCAAAGGCGAGACGGAGGCCCTCTTAAGCCGGGTCAAGGCCCTGTCGCCGGGGACCCGCCGGCTGGCCCTGGCCGAAAGCCTGGAGCAGAAGCAGGCGCTCGAAAGACCTGCCGCGGAAGCGGTGCTGCTGCCGGGCGCGCCGGCCTTCGAGACGGCCGCCGCCATCGAGCAGTTGCTGGCGGGGCGGGCCGATCACTGAAACGCGGCCGGCGTCGCTCTGGCCGTCGGGCTGCCGCTACGTCAAATGTCGCAATCCCAGACCGCCGTCGGGCGGTCTTTTGTTTGAGCCGCAAACCGCCTCCGGTCCGATGTGATCACGGCCCGGCGCGTCTACACTCAGCCCATCTTGCCCGCTCGCACAGGAGGCGTCATGTCCCAGCCCGCCACCCGCACCCTGAACGTTTTCTACCTCGTGATCTTCGGTGAGTTTGTTTCGCTGCTCGGCTCCAGCCTCACCAGCTTCGGTCTGGGCGTGTGGGCCTATCAGCATTCGCGCTCGGCCACGCAGTTCGCGTTGATCTCGCTTTTTGCGGTGCTGCCCGGCATCCTGATCGCGCCGCTGGCCGGCACGCTGGTGGACCGCTGGGACCGGCGCAGGGTCATGCTCGTCGCCGATCTGGGCGCGGGTTTGACCACGCTGGCGATCGCCGCCCTGCTCGTCACGGGGCGCCTCGAGGTCTGGCACATCTACATCACCGCCGCCCTGAGCGCCGCGTTCAGCGCTTTTCAGATGCCGGCCGCCGCCGCGTCGGTGACGCTGCTGGTGCCGAAGGAGAAACTGAGCCAGGCCAGCGGTCTGATGCAACTGGGGCAGGCCATCGCGCAGATTGTCGCGCCGGCGCTGGCGGGCGCCCTGCTCCTGGGCATCGGGTTGCCGGGCATTTTGCTGATCGACTTCGCCACCTTCCTCTTTGCCGTCGGCGTGCTGGCGTTGGTCAAGTTCCCCGCGCTTCAGCGCAGCGCCGAGGCCGCCGCGCACAGCGGCTCGGTCGTGCGCGAGACGGTCTATGGCTGGCGCTACATCCTGGCGCGGCCCGGCCTGGTCGCCATGCTGGCGCTGGTCGCCGCTACCAATTTCTCCATGGCCGTCGTCAGCGCCCTCTTCACGCCCATGATGCTTACGCTAACGACCCCCGATCGCCTGGGTCAGGTGATGACAGTGGGTGGGCTGGGGATGCTGGCGGGTGGCGTGACGCTGAGCGTGTGGGGCGGGCCGAAGCGCCGCATCCATGGCGTGCTCGGCTTCCTGGCCCTGGCGGGTTTCTCCATTATGCTGGGCGGCGCCAGCCCAGCGGTGCTGGTCATCGCGGTCGCCGCGTTCGGCTTCTTCTTCGCGCAACCGCTCATCAATGGCGCGCTGCAGGCCATCTGGCAGACCAAGGTCGCGCCCGATGTGCAGGGCCGCGTGTTCTCGGCGCGTAACATGTTCGCCACACTCATGTCGCCGCTGGCGTTCGGCCTGGCCGGTCCGCTGGCCGACCGCGTCTTCGAACCGCTCATGGCCCCCGGCGGCGCGCTGGCCGGCAGCGTGGGTCAGTTCATCGGCGTGGGCGCGGGGCGCGGCATCGGCTTGATTTTCATCGTGATGGGCTGGCTGGCGGTGGCGGCCACCGGGGTGGGCTACCTCTACCCGCGCCTGGCCCGGGTCGAAGACGAACTGCCCGACGCGATCCCGTCGGCGGCATAAAATAGGCCCATTCTCCCTCCCTGGCTGCGTTGACCGCTCCAGGGTCATCCGACCGGAGGTGATATGCTGCAACTGCAAGAGCCCTATGCCGCGCGCCCCGTGCGTTTCCTCGAAATCTGGGAGGAGGCCGGCTGGCGGCTGAAGGTGTACGGCCTGTCCTACCAGCGCCCGGCTATCCGCCCGGAGCTGGTCCCGCTTGCCAAGGACCTCGCCCGTGAGCGGCTGCGCGTCTCCGCGGCCGGCGTGCCGCATTACGGCGTCGGCTTCGTCGGCATCCATGACGGGCGCGGCGCCGTGTTTATCTTTGTGGACTTCTGGGCGGACGAAAACGAACTGCACCACCACGTCTACGTGGCGCCCAAGGATCAGCCCGAGCGGTTGGAATACCGGACGCCCTCCGGTCTGAGCGCCTGCGTCTGGGATTTGGGCCTGCAGGCCTTCGAGCGCCAGGCCTGGATCGACGCCGTCCTCGCCAACCCGGCCGGGCCGGACCTGGAACGCTACCTGGCGCTGCGCGCGAACGCGGAGATGTAACGATCCCGCTTTATCCGTGGAAAAGGCGCGAAGGACGAGGCGCCCGCAGCGGGATATCTTTGAGAGACTACGGCACCGACGGCTTCGGGGGACGTAAGCCAGCCGGGTCTAAATCGTTGAGGCCCGCCAGCCACGCCGGCATGAAGTCGGCCAGCCGACCGCCGCGCGCTTCGTACTCGGCCAGGCGCTCCGACAGCGGGCGCACCAGCCACAGGCCGGCGGCCTCATCATGGCGCAGCGCGTTCTCGCGCCACTCCGGCCCGGCCAGCCGCGCGTCGATGGCGCGCACGGCGCTTTCCTCCAGCAGGCTCTCCCACGAGCCGTAACTCCCCTGGACTCCGCCGCGCAGCGCCCGGAACAGCCGCTTGGCCTGAGCCGGGTCGACGGCGCCCAGATTGGCCTGGACCAGCGGGCCGACCAGCGAGTGGTTGGCCTCGTGCTGGATCAGGCCGACGTCCGGCCGCTCGCGCGTCGGGCCGACCACGATGTAAGCGGTCTCGCCGATCTGCGGCCCGTAGCCGCTCCAGTGCGCGTCGAGCAGGTTGGGGATGACGACGAGGCGGCGCGCCGGGGCCTCGGTCAGGCCGGCGTAGTCCATGGCCGCCTGCACCGCCGGACCGGCCACCTCGCGGACCCGGTCCGCCTCGGCCTCGTGCAGGGGCCGCACCTGCGCCCACAGCGTCCCCAGGTCGGCCTCGCGGTAGAAATCGCGCAGGACGCCGTCCAGGCCGAAGTACATGAGCGCGGGCGCCTCCAGATGCCAGCCGTTCACTGCGCGCCGGAAGTCCGGTGCGGCGCCGTAGTGCAGGACCCAGACGATGTCGGCGTACGGCTGCCGGACGTGCAACTGCGCGCGCAGGCGGGCCAGGCTGGGGAGTTGTCTCTGCGCCAGGTAATCCCGCGTCATTTGCCGCGCCGGGTGGTAGGCCGCGTCGAAGTTCTCACGGTCCAGGCCGGCGGCGTTGAGGGCCGCGAAGAGCGTGAACATGCGCTCGTCGACCCGGACGGCCACGAGCTCGTCCGCCGGCTCGGCCGCGCCGGCCCGGGCGGGCTGGAAGCGCACGGCGGCCTCGGCCCCGGCGGCCAGCAACAGCGCGGCGGCCAGCGTCAGGCCCAGGCCGGCCAGGAGCGTTTTGAGCGGGCGCGTCATCGGGCGCGGGCCTAACGGCCCCAAAGGATGAACAGCGCCCACCCATTGAAGCTCCGGCCGATCAGGTTCAGGTTCTGCAGCAGGAGGATCACGCCCGGCAGGACGAGCCTCAGGCCGCCGATCAGAGCGCCGCGTGATCGGGCCGGATGAGGTGGAGCCGATGGATGCATAGGGTGAAAAGCGCACAGATCTAGCCGGCGCAGCCTTCAGGCGGCGGCCAGCGTCACGGCCAGGCTGGCCTCGCCGCCGATGATCCGGGCCATATGCTCGCGCGCCCGGTGCAGGCGGCTCTTCACCGCGCACACGCTGTCGCCCACGATGCCGGCGATCTCGGCGTAGGACAGCTCGTGCCAGTAGCGCAGCACCACCACCTGCCGGTCGCGGAACGAGAGCGCCTGCAGGAGCTCGTGGACGGCCGCTGCCTGCTCGCGCATCAGGGCGCTGGCCTCCGGGCCGGGCGCCGGCTCACGCAGGGCCGGGTGCTGCTGCACCAGGTCGGCGTCGCTGGAGACGAAGAGCCAGTGGCGGCGGCGCAGCCGGTCGATGCAATAGTGGTTGGCGATGGAGAACAGCCAGGTCTTGAAGGCGCGGCGCGCGTCGTAGCTGTTGAAGTGGCGGTAGGCGCGCAGGAAGGTCTCCTGAGCCGCGTCCTCGGCCTCGTGCTGGTCCCCCAGCATCCGGTAACACAGATTGAAGACCGGCGCCTGATACAGGTCCACCAGGCCCATAAAGGCGGTCGGGTCGTGCCGGCGGACCCGGGCTACGAGGTCATGTTCGTCCAGTTGAGGTTCAGGCTTGGTCGACATCGATAGTGTCTCTCCGGCCGGCCACGGGCGAAGCCGCTCTGGGGTCCCGGTCGAGGCCCAGGCAAAGGGGGGATCATCCCCCGCAGCGGCATCATGAGCTTAGACGCAATCCCTGGCTGTGTCGTCTGCCAAAAGTTGTATTGCGGGTTGGCCAGGTGGCCAGGGGCGGTGTGCTCGAAGTGGGTGAGCAAAGGCCGAATTCGGCGACGGCTCACTCCCTTCCGTCACCGCTGCCATGCCGATTACGATGTATGCTGTCTGGAGGGTGCCAATCGCACCCAGAAAGGCGACTTGGATGGCGTCCGCAACTGAGAGCACACCCCTGGACTACTGGCAAGACGAGATGAACAGCGTCGCGCTTTATGAGGCGCTGGCGGCGGCCGAGAAGAACCCCAAGCTGGCCGAGCTGTACCGCCGGCTGGCCGCCGCGGAGCGCGGCCACGCCGCGACCTGGGCCGAGCAGATTCGGGCGGAGGGCGGGGCGCTGCCCGCCTTCCGGCCGGCCTGGCGCACGCGCGCATTGATCTGGCTGGCCGGGCGCTTCGGGCCGGAGGTCGTGTTGCCGAGCGTCACGGCCATGGAGACGAACGGCTCGCGCAGCTACGCCGGCCAGCCGGGCGCCCAGGCGCTGACGGCCGCCGAGCGCTCGCATGCGCGGCTGCTGGGCCAGTTAGCGCGCACAACTCCGGGCGGCCTGGAGGGGGCGGCCCTGGCTCAACTCGAGGGCCGTCACCGCACGGCCGGCGGCAACGCGTTGCGCGCCGCAGTGCTGGGCGCGAACGACGGCCTGGTCTCCAACCTCAGCCTGGTGATGGGCGTGGCCGGGGCCGAGCTGTCCAACGCCAGCATCCTGGTAACCGGGCTGGCGGGCTTGCTGGCCGGCGCGATCTCGATGGCGCTCGGCGAGTGGATTTCGGTGCAGAGCTCGCGCGAGTTGTACGAGAAACAGATCAAGACCGAGCAAGCCGAGATTGCGGCGGCGCCCGAGGAGGAAGCCGAAGAACTGGCCCTGATCTACCAGGCGCGCGGCCTGCCCGAGGCCCAGGCGCGCGACCTGGCGCGGCGCCTCATGGCCGACCGCGGGACGGCGCTGGCGGCGCTGGCGCGCGACGAGCTGGGCATCGACCCGGAGGAGTTGGGCGGCTCGGCCTGGGAGGCGGCGCTGACCTCGTTTGTCCTGTTCGCCGTCGGCGCTGTCCTGCCCGTCATCCCCTTCACGTTCCTCACCGGCCTGACGGCCGTGATCGCCAGCGCCCTGTTCAGCACGATCGGCCTGTTCGCCATCGGCGCTGTCATCACGCTCTTCACCGGCCGACCGGTCTGGTGGTCGGGCGCGCGCCAGGTGTTGTTCGGCCTGGCCGCGGCGGCGGTGACGTATGGCATTGGGCGCCTCATCGGCGTGAGTTTGGCTGGCTGAGCGCGGAGCGAGAGCGCCGCCGTCTCAGCGCTATTCCGCGGTAGCCTCCCCGAGCATTCGGCGGACGGTCTTCTGCGTCTCCGGGCCGACCAGCTTGTTTTCCGGCGTCTGCGCGTAATATTCCGGGTAGGTGGTGGTGGCGAAGACCTCCGCCCAGTACTCCTCGCTCGACGTGGCGGCGTAAGGTTCGTCTGGATGGCCGGGCGCCGGCTCGGCGGCGGCGCGAAGGTCAAACGCGCAGCCGGCGCCGGAACGGCCGGGCGGGCAGTTCTGGGCGCCCGTCGCCTCGATCAGCCCGCCGGACATGCGGCCCTGGCTGCGCCAATCCAGGACGTGCCCGATCTCGTGCACGATCAGGTAGATGGCGTAGTTCTTGCCGTGGTCGAAGTTGTAGTCGGTCAGGACGATGTCCCCCAGCAGGTCCTGGCCCTCCGGCGGCGCGAAGGCGCGCAGCTCAGGCACCGGCACCCGGCTGACGCGCAGCGGCCCGCCCAGCGAGGCCCTGAATTTCGGTGCGCCGCCGATGGTCTGCGCGATGCGGCTGACGGCCTGCGACGTCCACTCGACTTCCTCGATGTTGCGCCAGGCGCTGCCGTTGTAATCGACGTCGCCCAGGTGGACGTCGTAGACGTTTTCGAGGAACTTGGCGATCAGCAGGGCGCGCCGGACCTGGCTGGAGTAGAGGCGGCTGGGAAGCAGCTGGAGGAAGGCCCAGACGATCAGCGGCAGCAGCGCCAGGGCGATCACCAGGCAAGAGCGGGGCTTCAAGCGGCGGAACATCACGGCCGTTCCTCGGTCGCGCCGGGCGCGGCTCAGGGCGCCGGCCTGACGGGCAGCGTCAGGCTCGACGGATAGTGCGCGTCGCGGTGGACGCGCACCTCCGCGCCGTCGGTCCAGGCCAGCGGCGCGGCATAGCCGGCGTCGGCGCAGGTGAGCGTCAGGCGCAGCCGGTGGCCGGCGTTGAACACGTTCGCCGTCGGCAGCAGATCGATGACCAGCAGCACCGGCTGGTCCGGGGGCAGGATCTCCATGTCTTCCGCGCGGCCCGGGTGATGCGGCAGGCCGAGCGTATCGTAAGGGGCCGCGGCCAGCGCGCGGTGCGAGGCGCGCAGCGCGCCCTCGGTGATGTAGTTGGAGACGCCGCGCCGGTCGATCTCCTCCAGATAGACGAAGAGGTCGAGGTCGGGGGCCGCGGTGCTGAGGTACAGGCTGATCACGGGACTGCCGGTGAGCGTAACATCTTGCGCAAAAGCGGGCGTGGTGTACGTCAGCCCTTTGGCGTCGTTGGCGGTCAGGTCCGGGTAATCCATGTCGGCGCCGAGCAGGTTGTCCCAGCGGGTGGCCGGCCCGGAGGTGGTGGTCAGGTCCACCCGGTACAGGTCGGAGGCCGCGGCGGCGGTCGGCGCCTGCGGCGACAGCGCGCCATCGTTGATCGAAGCGACGCTGCCCGTGGGGCCGGACGCCAGATAGAGCTGGGCCGGCTGCGCGTCCGCCGGCGGCCAGACCTCGGTCGCGCGCCAACTCCACTGGCCGGGCGCGCGCCAGACGGCGTAGTGGATCGCGGGCTCGTCGAGGATGCCGTTCTCGATGCCCTTGAGCCAGTAATCGAACCAGCGCAACTGCTCGATGGAGCGCCGCTTGAGGTACTCGCTCCGCGTGTCCCAGCGGCTGGGGCTGTTGTCCCACGGCCCGATCACCAGCTTGCGCGGCGTGGTCAGGTTGGCGTGCCAGAGCAGGGCATCCTTGGCAAAAGCGTCCAGCCAGCCCGCCCACTGATAGACGGCTACGCCCGACCGGTCCACGGACTCGGCGTAAGTCGCAATCCAGTTCGAGTCGACCAGCCGGTCGCCGGCTTCGGCGCGAAAGGCGATATGATCCAGGGCCACACGCGGGTCCCAGTTGTCGGCATGCTCGGCGCGGGCGGCGTCGCGCAGGGCGCCGGTCGGGTCCTCGTCCACCGGCGCCGCCGGCTGTTGCAGGTCCAGGAAGGTGCTCAGCCGCGCCCACTGGTCCACCACCGAGGCGCGGTAGATGCCGCCGGGGTAGAGCAGGGTGTAGAAATCGAAGGCGGCCGAGGTGGGGAAGATGGCCTTGAGGTGCGGCGGCGCCTGGCTGGCGGCCAGGAACTGCGCCATGCCGGAGAGCGTGGACCCGCTCATGCCGATGCGTCCGTTGCTCCACGGCTGGGCGGCGAGCCACTCGGTGATCTCATAGGCGTCGCGCGCCTCGGCCTCCGATAGAAAGTCGGCATAGGCGCCGAAGGACGCGCCCGTGCCGCGGATATCGACGACGGCCAGGATGTAGCCGTGCTGCAAGAGCATCCGCGTGTCGGGGAAAATGTCGGCGTACGAGACGAACCGGTCGCGGTCCGGGAAGGCGCGGTGGTAACGGGCCGCTACCCAGACCACCGGCAGCGGCTCGGAGACGGGCTGGCCGTCCTGCAGCGGGCGCAGGATGTCGGCGGCCAGCCGGACGCCATCGCGCATCGTGAGGTACTGCGACGTGCGCTGCCAGGTCAGGTAGCGTTCCTCGGAATATCCCTGATAACGCCCGAACTCGGAGACCCGGTAGTCCGCGGCCGGGAGCGGCGGCGGGGTGGGGCGTTCGACGATGACAGGCGGCAGTGTGGCCGTCGGCCCAACGGCTGACACAGCTTCCGGCGAGGCCGTCGGCCCGGCGGGCGGCTGGAGCGTGGTCGTCGGCCGGGCCTGGCCGCAGCCGACGGCGATCAGGATCAGGGCCGCCAGCCACGCGGCGCGGGCCGGGCGGATCAGCGCGGCAGGCGGTGGGACGCGAGCGTTGCGCATCCAGGGCTCCGAAAGACGCGCGCGGATAGGTCGCCGAAGACGTTTCGGTTGGCGCTCAGTGCGCCCCGCGCGGCCGCAAGGCTCCGAACAGGGCGAGCAGGCCGGCCGCGATCAGCAGGATCGGCCAGTACATCTGGAAGTTGGCGCCGAGCAGCACAGCCAGCACCCCGGCCAGGGCCAGGCCGATGGCCGGGTACATGGCCCAGCGGTGCGGCTGCGCGGCCGGCCGCAGCCAGAGCACGGCGAAGGTGGCGGCCCACCCCAGGAACATGACCCCGTTCATCCAGGCGGCCCGATTCAGATCAAATCCGCGCCAGCCCGTGATCGCGATGGCCAGGCCAATGCTGGCCATGATCCCGGCCGGGAGGATGGCCCACCAGTTGCGCTCCGACAATAGATAGACGACGACAAACGGCGCGGCGACCGCGAACATGACGAAGGCGCCGATGAGCTCCCCGTCCGTCACGGTCGTCAGCAGCACCAGCCCGCCGACGGCGGCCAGCACGAAGGCCGGGATGAGCGCCCACCAGCGGCTGCGGTCGGTCAGGAAAACCACCAGGAAGGGCAGGGCGATGGCGAACATGACCCCCGCGCCGATGAACTCGCCCGGAACCCGGTCCGCGATCGCCGTGATCGCGGCGACGACGGCCATCACCCAGGCCGGGATAAGCGCCCACCAGTTCTGGCGCCGGTCCAGAATGTAGGCCACCACGAACGGCACGCCGACACTGGCCAGGACCGGCACGCCGACGATGGAATCCCGCACGCCGGCCTCGGCCAGGGCGATGGTGGCGGCCACGCCGGCCGAGATACAGGCCGGGAACAGCCAGCCCCACTCGCGCACGCCGCTGAGAAAATACGTGCCGAAGAACAGGGCGCTGACGATGATCAGGGCGATGATCCAGAACGGGGCCGACCAGCCCTGGAGGAAATTGAAATTGGTCAGCAGGGCGACCACGCCGATGAGGATGAGGGCGCTGCCCCAGAACAGGCGGATCAATTGGTTGCGCATGGGAAACCTCCTGGATGGACGGCGGACTCTGGGCGCATGCTTACTTTATCCCGATTCGCCTGGGGCGCATCGTCCGATTGGCTGATCTCGCGCCAGAGGTCTGACCGGCTTAAGAGCTTATCTCTAAACCCGCCCGATAGCCGACGGCAGTGCCGTCGGCGACGCCTCTGCTGAGGTTTAGAGACAGGTTCTAAAGCCGATTCCTTAAGGCTTGGCGAAGCCAAGTCCGTGGTCGAAGGGCGCGCGCCTCGTCCCTCGACCGTTCGACAAGCTCACGGCTCGGGATGCCCGGCGCGAACGGCATAAAGGCAATCGGGAAATGCTATAGACGACTAATCGGGTCGACAAACCATCTCTACGGCAGAAACGTGAACGAATTGACGACGGCCTGGTAAAGGGCTGTGACGTCCGCCTGGGCCTGCGGGAAATCGCGCAGCGACGGCATGAACAGCAGATGGAAGACGCGTCCGCCATGCGCGGCGATGACGTCGCGCGAGCCTTCCCGCCCCGGCACCACTTCCAGTTGCTCGGCCGGTTCGCCGCCCAGCGTGACGGCCTGGCGCGTGATCTCGAGCGTGGGCATCGCGGCGAAGTTCGCCAGGTAGGCGTCGACGGCGGCCCTCAAATCCTCACCCGGCGCCAGCGGCCGGATGTTGAGCAGCAGCGTCGCCCGCACCGGCTCAATGCTCGGGTCCAGGGCCGGCCCCAGCACGGTGATGGGGCTGGGCTCCGCGCTGCGCGTGAAATAGACCGGGTACGCGAAGCAGTAACCGTCCTCCGGGCTGAAGACCGTCGCCAGCCCCTCGCCCCGGCAGGCCGCCGGCAGGTTCGCCGGGCCGTCGTCGATGCGGCCCGCGTAGCGGAGGCTTTCGCCGCGCTGGTCGGCGCGGTACTCGTGCAGGCGCCCGGCCGCGCTCAACACGATCCGGAAGCCCGGCGTGATGGCCTGGGCGCAGACCTCGCCCGGCGCCGCCAGGCCGAAACAGGCGTCCGGCCAGTTCTGGGGCGTGATCGCGTAGACCTGGATGCTCGCCAGTTCCAGCCCGAGCCGTTGCGCCAGCGCGTCACGTGACTGGTCGGCCAGGCGCCCTTCCACCGGCAGTGGGTTGAAGACCTCAGGCGTCGGCGTGGGCGCGCCCTGGCCGATCTGGTTCTGCCAGGCCTCAGCCAGCGCCTGCATCGCCCGGCGGTCGGCGTCGCCAGCCTCGGTCCCGCCGCCGCCATTGAAAATCAACGTGGTCGTCAGGGCGTCGGCCGTGGCCGGGTCGGTCTGGGTCATCTCAAACGGCTTGAAGGCCGTGATCCAGCCTTGAAGTCGTTCCAGTTCGACGTTGGACAGCGCGCCTTCACCTGCCTGAGCCGCCGGCTCGGACCGGCACGAGCGCGCCACCACGCGGCCATCGGCGTAGAACTCCAGCACGTCGCAGAAACCCGCGATCCCGCCCGTGCGGCGCCAGATGAGCGCCGCCTGCGCCGAGGCCGGAGTCGCGCTGGCCGTCGAGATACCGGCGGCTGTTGGGGGGCTGGCGGGCGCCGGCGTGCCGGTCGGTGTGGGTGTGGCCACGGACGTGCATGCGGCCAGGGCCAGGATCAGCGGCAGGCAGAGGCGAGGCAGGAGACGCTTCATGATCAAACCCGGCCAGCGCTCATTTGTCGCCCAGTGATCGGACTTCTGGACATTCGGGTACTCCTCGAGGATTCGGCCGGGCGGCCTCAGCGCCGTCCGACACGGCCAACTTATCAGAAAGTCACCCGCGCCCCATCGTCCTTTGGACGGGTCCGGAGGCGAGGCCTGGCCTGGCCAACTGGCCAGGCCAGGCGCTCAATCGGCCCGGAAGCGCCAGACCGCCAGCGCGAAGAAGCCGAGGGTGAAGACCGCCAAGACGCCGGCCGGCAGCCAGGTGGAACTAAAGTCCAGTCCGCGGATGACGATGTTCTGAAAGCCCGTCATCGCCCAGGCCATGGGCGTAAGCCGGCCCACCGTCGCGAAGGCCTGGCCGGCCACCTCCAGCGGGAACCAGGTGCCGCCCAGCGCGGAGAAGACGAACATGGCGATCAGCGAGAAGAGCACCACCTGCTGGTCCTGCTGGGCGAGGACGCCGATCAGCAGGCCCAGGCTGGCCGTGCACAGGGCCAGCGCCACCATCACCAGCAGCAGACCCAACAGCTCGCGCAGGTAATCGACGCCCAGGGCGATCTGGCCGAAGCCCACCAACAGCACTTCCTGGAGCAGCGTCAGCGTGAACATGGCCAGGAAGTGTCCGCCCACGGCCGCGGCCGGGCTGAGCGACGTGGTGAGCATGCGCTGGAGGGTGCGCGTCTTGCGCTCCTGCAGCAGAATCTGGGCCGAGGTCACCAGGCCGAAGATCACGAACTGCACCAGGATGCCGGGCGAGGCCTGGTTGTAGGGGTTTCCGCCGTACGGGTCCGCGACCTTCGGCGCCGCCGCCAGCCGGGTCTGCACCCGCGCGCTGTTGTTGGCGGCGGCCCACTTCGCCTGAGCGGTCTGGAAGGCGGCTTCGAACTCGGCGGCGCGGGCGGCTGCGTCGAGCGTGGTTGCGCTGGCCAGCGCCTCGACGCTGATGTTCGCGATCTCGACCGCGCTCATCACCTGCGTCACCGGGGCGCGCAGGACCTGGTAGAGCGATTGGCCGGTGGTCGAAGCCGAGTCGGTCACGAGGACCAACTGCGGGGTCCCGCCCGTCCGCCGGCCCGCGCTGAAGCCGGCCGGGATGATCAGGGCGCCGGCCGCGGTCTTCTGGCGCACGGCCTCCAGGGCGGCGGCTTCGTCCATGGGCTCCAGGCGGACGGCGTCCGAGCCGGCCAGCCGGTCGGCCAGGGCCTGGCCCAGCGTGGCTGCGCCGTCCTGGTCCACCCAGGCCAGC
Source organism: Anaerolineales bacterium (assembly GCA_034434015.1). Classification (GTDB taxonomy): domain Bacteria; phylum Chloroflexota; class Anaerolineae; order Anaerolineales; family UBA6663; genus SpSt-583. The sequence continues at coordinate 9,869 of DAOUAB010000045.1, read as the reverse complement.
ACCAGGCGGTGGTCGGCGGCCGGGTCGCTCTGCTGGCCGCGGTAGGCGAAGGCCATGAAGAACGTGAAGCCGATGGGCATGGCGACCAGGAAGAGCAGCGAGCGCCGGTCGCGCAGCATCTGGCGGAGGTCCTTGAGGGCGATATCGAGGAGGCGCATGGCGAAGACTCCGTTTAGGCGAAGCGGCGGCGGAACAGGACGGCACCCAGGGCGAACAGGACCGCGCCCATCCCCAGGCAGACGGCCAGGGGCAGCAGCAGTTCACCGGCCGCGCCGCCCTCCAGGACCAGGCGCCAGCCGCGCAGCACCCAGCCCTGCGGCGTGAAGGCGCCGATCTGGTCGAAGAGCGCGGGCATGTTGGGCATGTTGGCCGTGAACAGGCCGCTCAGCATGCCCAGCGTGGTGAGCCCGCCGCCCAGCACCGGGCCGGCCTGGCGCGTGTCTTTGACCAGCGCGATCAACAGCACGCCCAGACCGCTGGCCGCGATCACCTGGCCGCTCAGGGCCAGGGCGGCGGCGGCCGGGTCGCCCCAGTCCACGCCGAAGGCCAGGCGCCCGGCCGTCATCAGGACCAGGCCCTGCAGGACCACCGTCAACACGACGGCCAGGAACTTGCCGGCCAGGATGGTGGTCCGGTCGGTGGGCGTCGTGAACAGGCGCGCCAGCGTGCCCTCCTCCTGTTCGCGCAGGATGGACATCATGGCGTACGCGCCGGTGAAGAAGGCGAAGAAGATCATCTGGCCCACCATCGTCATCCCGAGCAGATTGGCCATCGGGTTGGTGGTGGCCTGGTCTACGGCCAGCGGGCGCGTCACCAGGGCGGCGCGCTCCGGGTGGTGGAACAGGTCGCGCTGAAAGTCGGCGTACCAGGTCTCGTATTGCGCGATCAGGGCCGGGATCTGGGCCGGGTCGGCGGGCAGGCCGGCCGCCTCCTGGCGCTCACGGATCGTCTCGATGGCGATCCCGCCGCCGGAGACGCCGTCCAGCAGGGAGACGAGCATGTTGCGGACCACCAGCGGCGTGACGGTCAGCGTCGGGTCCTGAATGAGGGTGAGCGGCGCCCCCTCCCGGCCGGCCAGCAGGTCGGCGGTGAAGGCGGCCGGGATGACTACGGCCACGCCGATCTCCTGGCGGTCAACGGCCGCGCGGCCGGCCGCCGCGTCGGGGTAATCGCTGGCCGCGATCCAGGTCGCGACGCTTTCATCAAAGAACATGCCGCGCATGGTCGCCCCGAGCGATTCGGAGAGCGGCGCGCCGGCCGGCAGGCTGTCGGCGTTGACGATGCCCACGCGGACGGCCGGCAGGTCGGATGAGCCGCCGGACGCCATCCCGCTGAAGGCGAAGTAGATCAGGCCCGTGATCAGCAGCGGCGCCACGACGGTCATGCCGATCATGAACGTGCTGCGCAGCGAGCGGACGAGGTCGTGGAGGGCGAGGTCGAGAAGTTTCATGGCGGTCTCCGGCGGACGGCGCAGCCGTCCGCGCTCAATCGCGCAGCGCCTTGCCGGTCAGGTGCAGGAAGACCATCTCCAGGTTCGGCTCCTGGATGTCCACGGACGTGATGCGCGCGCCGTGCCGGCCGGCGATCTCGAACAGGTGCGGCAGGACGCGGTTGCTGTCGTCGCACAGCACGGTCACGGCCGGCGGCCCGCCGGCGTGATCCGCCTGGACCGAGACCTGGGAGACCCCGGCCACGGCCCGCCAGGCGGCCTCCACGGCCCCGCCGTCGGCGCTCAGTTTCAGATCTACGCGCGTCTGCTGGCCGACCAGCGCGATCAGCTCAGCGTGCGTGCCGCAGGCGATCACGCGGCCCTGGTCCACGATGGCGATGTGGTCGGAGAACTCGGCCGCTTCCTCCATGTAGTGCGTCACGTACAGCACGGTCATGCCCTGGGCGTTGAGCTCCTTGACGTTGTCCAGGATGTGGCGGCGGCTCTGCGGGTCGATGCCGACCGTGGGCTCGTCCATGATGACGACTTTGGGTTTATGGAGCAGGGCGGCGCCGATGTTGACGCGCCGCTTCATGCCGCCCGAGAACTTGCCGACGCGGTCCTTCTGCCGGTCTTTCAGGCCAATCACGTCCAGGACTTCGTCCACGCGCCTCCGCAGGGCAGCGCCCCGCAGCCCGTACATCTTGCCCCAGAACTCCAGGTTCTCGCGGGCCGAGAGGTCCGGGTACAGGGCGATGTCCTGCGGGACGACGCCCAGGGCGGCCTTGGCGGCCGCGGCCTCGGTGCGGATGGAATGGCCCTCGATGCAGGCGTCGCCGTCGTCCGGCGGAAGCAGGCCGGAGAGCATCGAGATGGTCGTGCTTTTGCCGGCGCCGTTGGGGCCGAGCAGGCTGAGGATCTCGCCGGCGCGGGCGCTGAAACTCACCCCGCGCACCGCCTGGAGGCTGCCGAAGGATTTGCGCAGTTCGTGGACTTCAATGGCGTTGCGGTCGTTCATGCTGAACTCCTCATGGTGGGCGGGACGGCGAGGCCGGCTCCCAGATGCTGGACGAGCAGCAGCGGCAGGCCGAGGTCGCGCAGGCGGGCCAGCAGCCCGAACAGCGCGGCCTGGTCGGCGATGGTGCCGGTGAGCGTGGTCACCGCCGGAGACTCGGGCGTGCCGGGGCGGGCCTGCACCGAAAGGTCCTGAAGCCAGTCTGACCAGTTGGCCTCGACCCGGCCCTGGAAGATGATGCGGTAGGCGGCCGGTTGGTCCAGCCGCAAGACCGGAGGCGTGTCCATCGTCACCTGGAACGGGCGGAACACTCCCGGTCCCGCGCGTCCAGGCTCAGATTAGGCCTAAACCGGGAGGCGGCGGATCAGCCGAAGTATGGACTGCGGAGTTGGGGTTTGCGGTTGAGCTGCGCCCAGGCGCGTCTTTACGGCAGCAGTCCCAGCGCCCGGGCCTGGATCACGGCCTGCATCCGGCTATTCACCCCTAATTTGCCATGAATATTGGCGGTATGGGTCTTGACGGTCCCGAGCGAGATCACCAGCCGGTCGGCGATCTCCTGATTGGAGAGGCCCTCGGCCATGAGGCGCAGGACTTCCAGTTCGCGCGGAGTGAGAGGTTCGGCGAGAGGGGAGGCGGGGGCAGGGCGGGGGGGCAGGGGAGAGGCTCGACCTGGGAAAAGGTCGGCGAGGCGGCGGGCGTAGGCGGCGGTGGGGCCGCTGACCGCATTGAGGAGCGCCTGCACGGATTCGTCTTCGTCAACGAAGGCGCGCGCGTAGCTTTCCGGCTCGCCCAGCGCGAGGGCGCGTTCGAGCGCGGCCGCGGCCTCGGCGCGGCGGCCCTGGGCGGCCAGCGCCACGGCGCGCAGGACGCTCACCTGGATCAGGCGGCCGTGACGTCCGCCGGCCTCGGCGCTGGCGGCCAGGCGCTCCAGCCACTGAATGGCCTCGCCCCATCGCCCCTGCGCCGCGCGCACGCGGGCGAGACAGAAGGCGCGCTCCTCATCCGGAAACGCCAGCGACGCCGCGAGGTCCAGGCCGGAGCCGCGCGCCCAGTCCTCCGCCGCGTCGAGCCGGCCCTGCCGGGCCCAGACCACGGCCCGCCATGCCTCCAGCAGCGGCGGGACCGGCGGGGCGTGCCCGCAGAGTGCGGCCGCCTCCTCCAGGATCGACTCGGCGCCGGTCGGGTCGCCGAGCGCCAGCCGCAGGCGCGCCAGCCCGAGCGCGCCGGTCCCTAGCCCTTCGGCATTGCGCCAGGGGCGGGCCAGGGCATAGCCTTGCTCAAGGTGCCGGCGGGCGGCCTCCAGGTCATTGCGCTCGTACAGGATGTCGCCCAGCCCGGCCAGCGCCATGCCCGCCAGCGGCGACAGCGCCTGGCCTCGGTCCGCGAGGTGTTGCAGCGCCTGCCGCAACGTCTGTTCGGCCGCCGACAACTGGCCGCTTATGATCTGGAGCTGGCCCAGCCGGCCGGCGCACAGGGCGACGATGTGGATGTTGTCGTGAGCCTGGGCGATCGCGGCGGCCTCGGTGTACGTGCGCCGCGCGACGGCCGTCTGCCCCTGCATCTCGCGCGCGAACGCCAGGTTGTACGCGACCACCGGCCGCAGGTTGGCCGGCGGGTTGAACAGACCGGGGCGCAGGGCCTCCGGCCCCTCCAGAATGGGCTGGACGCGCTCGCCGATGGCGATGGCGGTGGGCATGTCGGCGCGGCTGATGGCATGCTGCGCGTGGATGACGGCGACCTCGGCCAGGGCGTTGCGGATTTGCACCGGTAGATTGGCCTCCAGGTCCTCGACGGTGACGCCCAGCGCCTGCTCGACCAGGCGCAGCGCCGCCCGGGAGTCCTCCAGGCGGCCGGTGGCGTGCGCGGCCCAGGCGTAGGCCAGACAGAGACCGGGATGGTCCGCCAGCACAGCGTGCGGCAGCGCCGCGACAAGCGCCACCAGGGTGCTGAGTTCGCTGCGCTGGAAGAACACGACGCTCTGGTCCTGCAGCAGGCGGGCCGCCAGCGCGTGGTCGCCGCTGCGCTGCCAGTGTTGCACGGCCTCCATCACCAGTCCGCGCTCACGGAACCAGGCGCCGGCGCGGCGATGCAGCCCGGCGACGGCCTCCGGCCCGAGCGCCTGCTCCAGCCGGGACTGGAGCAGGTCGGCGAACAGGTGGTGATAGCGGTACCACTCGCGGCGGTTGTCCAGCGGGATCAGGAAGAGGTTGGCGCGGTCCAGTTCTTCAAGCACAAGGGATGACGGGCGGCGGATGGAGGACGAAGGACGGCCCGGCGCGGGCGCTGTCTCGGCGTCGGCCGGTAATGGTCCTTCGTCCAGCACCGCGTCACACAGCGGCCCGCACAGGCGCGCCAGCACGGATGTCTTGAGCAGGAAAGCCTGGATGGCGGGCGGCTGGCGCTGGAGGACCTCTTCCACCAGATAGTCGGCGATGTAGCGGTCGTTGCCCGCGAACGAGGCGACCAGGCGGTGCCGGTCGGTCTGGCCCTCAAGGAGCAGGGCCGCCAATTGCAGGCCGACGATCCAGCCCTCGGTGCGCGCGGCCAGCACGGCGACGTCGGCGGGGTCCAGGCCGAGGCCGCGGGCCGTATTGAGGAACGCCGTCACCTCGTCGTCGGTGAAGCGCAGGTCGGCGGCGCGGATTTCGACGATTTGCCGGCGGGCGCGGCGGCGGGCCAGCGCCAGCGGCGGGTCCTCGCGTGTGATCAGGATGAGGTGCAGCGACCCGGGCGCGTGGTCCAGCACGAAGTTGAGGCTGGCGTGGAGGGGCTCGGCCGTGATCTGGTGATAATCATCCAACACCAGCGTCAGCGGTTGCGGATCGGCGGCCAGGTCGTTGACCAGGGCGGCGGCCACGGCCTCCAGCGGCGCGGCCTCAGGGGCGGCGAGCATCGTCAGGACTGCCTGACCCAGCGCGGGCCGCGCCGTCTGCAGCGCGGCCAGGACGTAGCGCCAGAAGCGGCGGGGATCGTCGTCGGCGGCCTCCAGCGACAGCCAGGCGGCGGCCGGGGCGCGGCGGGCGAGCCAGTCGCAGACGAGCGCGGTCTTGCCGAACCCGGGCGGCGCGGAGACGAGCGTCAGCGGCAGACCCTGGCTCTCGTCCAGGCGCGCCATCAGGCGCGGGCGCGCCACCCAGTCCGGGCGCGGCGGCGGCGCGTACAGCTTGGTCGTGATGAGCATGGAGGTCATGGGGCCCGTCTCCATTGTACACAAGACGCCCCGATTCGATCTCGAAAAAAAACGCCGGCCCGCCGTCCGGGTGGGGGCGGCGGGCCGGGTGAGGGAGGGGGCGGCCCCTCCTCGGGCGGGATGGAGGCTTATCGCAACGTCTTGGTCGTTAAGATGTTGCTATAAGCTGAGAACCCGTCCGCGTTGTACGCTCTGACACGGTACGAGTAGGTAGTGTTGGGCGTCAGACCGGTGTTGGTGTAGGTGGTCACGTTCGGGCCGACCGTAGCGATCAGCTTCCACGTCCCGTTCAGGCGCCAGATCTGGAACCCTTGCTCGTTGTTCGAGTTGTCGTTCCAGCGCATGGTGATGGACGTGCGGGTCCGCGAGACCAGGCGCAGGTTCGTGGGCGCCTGCGGGATTTCGCCCGGCGTGACGATCGCGACCTCATTGGAGAATGCTGAGTCGCCGGCGGCGTTGAAGGCCACCACCTTGTAGTGGTAGGTCATCTTCGGCTCCACCGTGGTGTCTTTGTAGGTGACGGTGGCGCCGGTGCCGGCGGCCGGGGTATTGAGCGTGACGAGCAGCACGAACGGCTGCAGACCGGCCTCTGTCTCGACAGCGCGCCAGACCTTGAAACCGGCCTCGTTGTTGGCGTTGTCACGCCAGGAGAGGTTGACCTCGCGCGGCGGGAAGACCGCCGGCGCGGTGGCGGCCAGGTTGCTGGGCGCGGCTGGCGGGAGATCGGGCGTGGTCGCCGTGACCGTGTTGCTGGCCGGCGAGTCGCCGTTGGTGTTGAAGGCGAAGACACGGTACTGGTAGGTCGTGAGCGGTTGGACCGTGGCGTCGCTGAAGGCCGTCGTCGTCGGCAGCGCATTGCCGAGCGAGATCCAGGTGAGGCCGTTGTCGGCGCTGCGCTCGACGCGGTAGCCGTTCACCACGCCGGTCGAGGCATCCCAGGCCAGGTCTACCTGGAAGGCGGTCACGGCCGTGACGCGCAGGTTGCCGGGCGCGCTCGGCGGCGCGCCGGGCACCGCCGCCTGGACGGGCAGGTCGAACGTCGACAGGCCCCAGACATTGTAGGCGGCGACGCGGTAGTTGTACGTCAGGCCGGGCACCACGCTGGCGTCGGTCCAGTTGACGCCGCCGGAGGCGGCCCCGTTCGGGGTCGGGAGGCGCGCGATCTCGACGAACGGGCCGGTCACCGGCACATCCTGCCGCTCGATGACGAAGCCGTCCTCGTTGTCGGCCTGGTCGAACCAGGAGAGCGTGACGCCTGTGGACAGCGCGCTGACCACCGTGGTGTTCATCGGCGGCAGCGGCAGGTCGTTGGTGGTGGTGGCATTCACCACGGCCGACATCGGGCTATAGCCGGCCGCATTGAAGGCCTGCACCCGGTAGCCGAACGTCTTGTTCACGTTCAGAGCGGTGTTGAGCAGTTCGGTGGTCGGGGCCATGACGATGGCCAGTTGGTCCCACGCGGCGGTGGCGCCGGTGGTGTCCTTGCCGTAGCGAATCCACACCCGATAGCCGTCCGCGCCGGCCACCGGGTTCCAGACGATCTGTTGTGAGAACGGATCGTTCAGGCCGGTGTCCGGGTTGAAGACCGCCAGCACCTGCAAGCCGGTGGGCGCCGGCGGCAGGCCGACGTTGGTGGCCGCCGAGCCGACCAGGTAGGGCGCGCCCTTTCCGGAGAGCAGCCAGGCGCCATAGGCCACGCCGCCCCAGTTGTCGCGCAGCGGCTGGCCGTCCAGGTCGCGCAGGTCGCTGAACGCGATGCCGGTGGTCTCCACGAAGCGGTCGCTCAGGTAGTTGGGCACCAGCGGATAGTTGGGCTCGAAGATGCTGGGCGGGCCTTCCGGCCGGATGGTGGAGGTGTCGTTAGTCTTCAAGTGCTCCATGAACTCGCGCGTGTGCGTCTGCCAGAACAGGTCGGCGCGGGCGTCGAGATCGGAGCCGAGCGGCGCGTCGAAGACGTAGGTGACCACGTCGTAGCCCCGGCCGTCCGGGTAGCGCGCGTTGTCTTCGCGGGGCACCCACGTGGCCGGGTCGTACGTGATGAACTTGACGCCCGCGCCCTGGTAGTCGGCGGCGCTGAAGCCGGCCGGCGGGATGCGGTTGTCGAACAGGATAAAGTTGTTGGTCAGCGCCGGGGAGGGCGCGCAGGCGGCCGGCACGCCGGCGGTCGGATCGGGGAAGATCGCGGCGCCACCGGCGTCTACGCACGTTCCGGTAACGCGCTCGTAGACCATGACGGCGTTGTTGTTCTCGTCGATGCGCGCGGTCAGGGCGCGCTTGAAGGCCTCCGTCTCAGTGGTCTTCAATTCGGCCGCGGCCTCGTCGTACACGCCGGACTTGTAGATCACCACGCCGTTGGCGTCGGTGACCTGCAGGCTGATGAACAGGCGCCGGCCGTCCGGGTAGCCGGACGGGATGCGGTGGCCGCTGGTGTTGGTAACCTTGACCTGAACTTCCCAGCGCGGGTTGCCGGTGTTCGGGTCGAGGATGGGGTTGCCGAACTCATCCACCAGCATGGTCGGGGCGGTGACGATCTGCACGTCCACGGCGTCTTGCAGCGAGATCTCGGTATTGCGCTGGGCGCGTTCCCACATTGAGCTGCGATCCGAGAGCATGCCGGGGAAGATGCGCGGGTCGTTGCCGGTCGGCGCGCCGATCACTTCCAGGTCGACCTCCGGGTACAGGATCTGCATGTAGTCCGGCAGGTCGCGGTTGGCGCCGTCGAACTTGTGGAAGGCCGTGCCGCCGTTCGGGTTGCGGTCCTTGCCGTAGGGCCACCAGCCGGAGATCACCGGGTCAGGGTTGAGCGAGACCGCCGCCGTGTCCGAGTACTCGTGCTTCTGCGTCGGCATGTGGCAGTCCTGGCAGCGCTGGTAGGTGGCCGACTGATCGTCGCGGCCGAAGTCGCTGAACTTCCACTCAGTGTAGGTGCGCTGCTCGGGCATGCCGTGGTTAAGCACCGGCACGGTCAGGTCGTGGCACGAGCCGCAGAACTCGGAGGTGGTGACGAAGGCGCCCTCGCCCGAGTTCGGGTCGCGCAGCGCGCCCACGGTCGGGTGCTCGAGCGAAACGGCCTGGTTCTGGTAGTCATAGCCGCCGCCGGGCAGGAGGGGCGGGCCGATGGGGACTTCGTAGTGGATGGGCACGGAGCCGTCCGGGTTGTAGACGATCTCCTGGCCGGCCGAGTTGAACTGCGGCTCGCCCGGCGGGACCGGGCTCTTGGGGCCGGTATACCAGCTCGGGTAGACGCCGTAGGTCTGGCCGGTGTACAAAGTGCCCGCCAGCGGCAGGTCGCTGTAGAAAACGTCTACCGAGCCGGGGTATTTGGCGATGTAGGTCATGCCGTCGTCGATCTGCAGCGACGTGTCGCCGTAGGGGTTGCCGGCGGCGATGGACGGGTCGCCGAACTGATCCACGAAGGGGCCGCCCGCGTGCGGCCAGTCGCTGACGCCCGCCAGCAGGTTCCAGACCGGGTCGTTCGGGTCCAGGTTGGAGCGCCGCATGGTCACGTTGCCGATGGCGCGGTGGCAGAACTCACACAGGATGCCTTCGTCGTCGGTGGAGGCCAGGATACTGTGCTCCATCGTCGTGCCGCGCGGGTCGCCGGCCAGGTTCGGGTCGAAGCGGCCCGAATACCAGCCGTTTGGGCTGTGGCAGCGGAAGCACATGTTGCCGGCGCCATCCTGGCCGGTGACGGCCAGGACCGTCTGGTTGACGATCATCTCGTTGGCGCGGAAGACCGGGTCGCGCGCCGCGGACGCCATGCTGGTGCCGGCCCAGTTGCTGAAATGCCCGGCGGACTGGTCGATGCCGCCGCCGTGGCAGCCGGCGCAGGTGACGACGAACTCGTAGACGTTGTACGGCGCCGGGAAGGTGATGTTAGCCAATTCTTGCTGCTGGGTGCCGGGGTTGGGCACGGTCCCCTGCGGCGGGGTGCGCCCGCCAGGGACGTTGGCGTAGACCACGCCGGCGGCGGCCAGCAGGAGCGCCGCGGCCAGCCCGAGCGTGCCGGCGGAGAGGCGGCGGCCGAAAAGCGTGTGTTGGAAAAGTTGCTTGAGCATGGCCGCCTCCTTCACCGGGCCTCAGGCCAGGCGATGAATTGCAGGAACAGGTCGCCCTGCAGCGCCGGGTTGAGGGTGAGGGTGCCTTCGCCGCGCGACCAGCGGCCGCCGAGCAGCGACATGGGCAGCACGATCTTGGCCGTCCAGTTGCTGCGGACCGCAGCCGGGTTAAAGCCC
>DAOUAB010000044.1:0-15434 GCA_034434015.1 Anaerolineales bacterium | reverse complement strand
CACCAGGCCGTCGGCCGCCACGCGCGCCGCTTCATACAGCTGGTTGTTGAAACGCTCCCGTTCTGAGCTGACGACCAGGCGCGTGGCGATGTACGTGCCGACGATAGCGACGAGCAGTGTCAGCAGGACGTAGGGAACGATCAGCCGGGCGCGCAGGGTGGTCCAGGCGGCCCGCCGGAGAGTGTCATAGAACGAGCGCGTCTCGTTTTGCATGCGCGTGAGGCGCCGCGCGGATCAAGCGCCCTTCCCACCCGAGGCTGATGAGGCTATGATGCAATCAGAGTGCCCGCTGCCCGGCCGTCGCCGGGCCAGCCAGGACGCGAAACCCCATGACGTGCTGGTGTCGAATAATAACACGGCCGGCCCCGGCGCCCAAATCAGCCGGCGACGGCTTTCTTCCGAAATCACAACCATGACCAGTCTGCTTCTGCTCAACGTCAACGCCTACACGCTTGACCCCCAGCGCCCGCGCGTCACGGCCCTGGCCGTGCGTGACGGCCGGATTGTGGCGGCCGGCGCCGAGGCCGAGGCGCGCGCCACGGCGCCCTACGCCTCCACCCTGGACCTGGGCGGCCGCACGGTCCTGCCCGGCCTGACGGACGCGCACATGCACTTCGAGTGGTACAGCCTGGGGCTGCAGGCTGTAGACGCCGGGACCGACACACTGGAGGCCTGCCTGGAGCGCGTCGCCGCCCGCGCGGCGGCCACGGCCCCCGGCACCTGGATCACGGGCCACGGCTGGAACCAGAATGTCTGGGGGCGTTTCCCGTCCGCCGCCGACCTGGACCGCGCGGCGCCCGGGCACCCGGTCTACCTGCGCGCCAAGTCCGGCCACGCCGCCTGGGCCAACTCGGCGGCCCTGCAGAGGGCCGGTATCACCGCCGCGACGGCGGCGCCGCCCGGCGGCGAGATCGGGCGCGGGCCGGACGGGGCGCCGTCCGGACTGCTGTTCGAGAACGCCATGACCCTGGTGGAGGCCCATCTGCCGACCCCGACGGTCGACGAACTGGCCGAGGCCATGCGACCGGCGATGGAGCAGGCCTGGCGTTACGGGCTGACCGGCGTCCATGATTTCGATGGGCGCCGGAGCCTGGCCGCCTGGCAACGGCTGCGCGAACGCGGGCAGCTCGGCCTGCGCGTGGTCAAGACCATCCGGGCCGCCTACCTGGAGCACGCCATCCAGCTGGGTCTGCGCTCGGGCTTCGGCGACGACTGGCTCCGGCTGGGCAACGTCAAGGTTTTTCTGGACGGCGCGCTGGGGCCGCGCACGGCGCGCATGATCGAGCCGTATGAGGGCGAGCCCGGGAATTGCGGCGTCACCGTCACCGACCCGGAGGAGTTTTACGAGCTGGCGTCACGCGCGGCGGCGCACGGCCTGGCGATGACCACGCACGCCATCGGCGACAAGGCCAACCACGATCTGCTCGACGTGTACGCCCGGTTGCGGGAGGAGGAGAGGCGGAGCGCGGCTGAGACCCGCCCCGGCGCCCCCCCCCGCCCTCGCCTCCGTCATCGCTGTGAGCACGTGCAGCTCCTCCATCCCGAAGATTATCCGCGGCTGGGACAACTGAATGTGATCGCCTCGATGCAGCCGCTGCACGCCACGAGCGACATGGAGATGGCCGACCGCTTCTGGGGAGCGCGCAGCGCCGGCGCCTACGCCTGGCGCACGCAGCTCAAGGCCGGCGCCGTGCTGGCCTTCGGCAGCGACGCGCCGGTGGAGAACCCCAACCCGTTCCTGGGCATCCACGCCGCTGTCACCCGCCGCCGCGCCGACGGCTCACCCGGGCCGGACGGCTGGTACCCGGACCAGCGCCTGACGGTGCTCGAGGCGCTTCAGGGCTACACACTGGGCGCCGCCTACGCCGGCTACATGGAGACGCGCACCGGCAGCCTGACGCCCGGCAAGCTGGCCGACCTGATCGTGGTCGACCGCGACCCGTTCACCTGCGACCCGATGGCGATCAAGGACACGGTCGTCCTGGGGACCATGATTGACGGGGAGTGGAAGTACCAGGCTTAGAATAACCACCTCCCAGCTGACGGCCAATGGCCGACGCCGACGGACATAATCAAACAGCATCGCGCACTGAGACTTGACTCCGCGCCTCAGACGGACTTAAGATAAAACCATCCGGGCTTCGGCAGCATGATTTTGGGGAAGGGGGTGGTGCCTCCCGATTGCTGCTTCTCGTCCATCGCTTCGGTCACACAATCAATCTGCTTGTTCGCGCCCGATCTCTCGGGCAAGGAGCGCACCATGCAACGCCTGCGACTCGTGGTGACCGTGCTGTGCGTCACAGCATTGACGTTGGCCGTATTCAACTCTCCGCGACCGGTGGCCGCGGACAGCGCCTACGGCGTCAGAAACGGCTGGGCTTCGGCCTATCAGACTCTCGGGTCGTCCGGATGCCTGCACACGACGCTGTATGTCAATACCGGCGAGTGGGCGTCCCGCTCGGTTCCGGGCCAGCGCTATTCGGGAGGCTACGTAAGCTTCGGAATATGGACGTACGATGCCTGCAACAGTTACTACTCCTTTTACACATTGTACGGCTGGGCTGACCTGGCCGGCCCGGAGTTGAAGATCGGGCCGCTCAAGGCGCAGTTGAACGTCAGCCTGCAGGCTTACGACTACAACAGCTGGTCGTATCGGCCGGTGACGATCAACCTCAAATGGACATGCACCGAGAAACCCTACCGTTCCAGCTACGACTACACCTACGAAACGCCTGAATACACGCTCCAGTATCGGTACATGGGCGTCAATTGCTCAGCCCGCGCGACGGGCGTCATCCTGGTTGATGGCGTCCCGGTCGTCAATGGCACACTCCCCGGCTATATGGGCAATTACGGCTACGGCAACCTGATCCTGGACCATTAGCGGCCCCTGCCTGACCGGTGAGACAACGCCCGGAGGGTTGTCTCACCGGCGCTACCCAACGGCCGTGGCCTCTCCGACAAACTCCGCGGCGCGTTGGCCGGCCGCCCCTCTGCTGCTGCTGCTGGCGGCCCGGCTGGCGCTGGGGGCGGCCTACGGCCTGATCGTGCCGCTGTGGGAGGGGTATGACGAGGACAGCCACTTCGCCTTCGCCCGCTATGTGGCCGCGCGCGGCGCCTTGCCACAACCAGGCGATCCTCAGGCGGAACAGAGTTGGGAAAAGTTCCAGCCGCCCCTGTATTATCTGCTGATCGCCCTCGTGGTCGCCCCATTTGGGACGCATGAGATCCAGCCGGTCTTCGAACGCAACCCCTACGTCGCCTTTGGCGACGCCGGCGTCAATTACGCCATTCACTCCGCCCCTCAAACCGACTCCGATCAGGCGACGACCTGGGCCGCGCTGGCCGCGCGTTTCGCAGGCGTGCTGTTGGGCGCCGCCAGCGTGCTCCCCGTGTACGCGATTGGCCGGCGCCTGTGGCCGACAACGCCTGAGGCGGCCTGGACGGCGGCCGGCCTGTACGCCTTTTGGCCGCAATTCGTATACCTGACCAGCGTCATCACGAATGATCTCCTGGTCGTCGCCCTCTCCGCCGGGCTTTTCTGGGTGGTCGTCCGCCTGGCGCACGAAGGCCCGCGGACGGCGCTGATCGCCGCCGCCGGCGCCCTGCTCGGCGCGGCGCTGCTGACCAAGCTCAACGCCCTGGGCCTGATCCCGATGACGGCGGCGGCCCTGGTGCTCTCCCTGCGCGTTCCCGACCGCAGCCGGCGACCCTGGTTGGTCCTGGCCGCGCTGGCTTTGGGCGGGATCGCGCCGCTTGTCTGGTTGGGTTCGCAGGAGTTCATCGCCGCCCACCTTGTCCGCCCCCAGACTCTGGCCGACCTCTGGCAAAGCCTCCATCCGGGCGAAGCCGGGCTGGTCCGGCCCGAGTTCCTGCTGGCGACTCTGCGTTATGGCTTTCGCTCGTTTGTAGCCGCGTTCGGGCGCGGGAACCTGGAGGCCCCGGATTTACTGTACGGTGTGTGGTCGCTCGGGATCGGTCTCGCCGCGGCGGGGGCGGCCGTCCCCGGACGCGAGGCGCGCCAGCCGCGCTTTATCCTGACCCTGGCGCTGTGGCAGGTGGGCGGGCTGATCGTCCTTTACCTCGGCCTGGCGTTGTCGCAGCAGACGGCCTTTCTGCCCGGGCGTTACCTGCTGCCGGCGTTGCCGGGCGCCGCGGTGCTGATAACCGCCGGCTGGCAGCGCCTGGCTTCCGGTCGCCGGGGAAGACGCCTGTGGAAACTAGCCAGTCTGGGGGTGGTGCTGACAAGCTGGGCGCTGCTTTTGCTGGTGATTGCGCCAGCCTATGCCAAACCGCAACGGCTTCCGGCGACAGCCGCCCTCGATCAGCCGCTGCACGTCGTCTTCGACGGCCAGGTCGAGCTGTTAGGCTATCGGCGGCTCAGACCGCTGACGCCCGGCCGCCCCTATTCGGCGATTCTGTGCTGGCAGGCTGTCGCGTCTGACTTGCCGAATTACCCGGTTCGGCTGGAGGTGAGAAGCCAGACGGGTGAGACGTACGGGCAACTGGAAACTTACCCTGGCCGAGGCAATTTCCCCACCTCGCTCTGGCCGCTGCGCGCCCCCTTTTGCGACGAGTATCGCATCCCCCTCCGCAACTATGCCGCGCCGCCCGCCGTGCTCCAGGTGTCCCTGCTCGACGGCTATCGCGGCGATCCGGTGCCCGCCCGCGCCTCGGACGGCGCCTGGGCCGGCCCGGCTCTCCAGATTCCTATCCCGACCGGCGACTGAACCGCCGGCGCCCCCGATACAGCCGGGCGGCGCTCAATTCAGGCGCGACGGCCGCCGCGGCGCGGGCGGCGGCTCGTCGCCTTCTTCATCATCGTCAAAGTCTTCGTCGAGGTCGTCGTCGAAATCGTCCAGCTCATCCGCCAGCATGTCCGGCACAAAAACGTAGCCGCCGAAGCCGGGGTCGCTGTCGCACAGCTCCACCTCTTTGTCGCCGGCCACCAGCCCCACCACCGCCGTCCCGTCGCCGGACTGAACCAGCGCCCAACCCACAAGCGGCGAGACGTACTCCTCCTCGTCGTCGGCGAACTGCGCCACCCATCCCTGGGCGGCCATGATCTGGAGGATCTTTCGATCAGACATGCGACACTCCTTTAGCGGGCGGCCTCAATCACGGGCGGCCGTCCCCTGGCTGCGCGGCGCCCCGCACACCGCGCACTGGATGGCGTCCGGTTCCGGATACGGGGCCCCGCAGAACTGGCACGTGTTCAGTTTCAGCGCCGCCGCCTCGCGGTCCTGGCGCTCGCGCTCGGCTTGCCGCCATTCGTCGTCGAGCGCATTCCCGATGCGCTGGATGGTCGCCCGGATCTTGCTACTCAGGGCGATGTTCTCGGCCGACTCGGACAGCCGGCCCACGCTGCGCGCCGCTTCGCTCAGCCCGCCGAGCACGTTGCCGGTGAGCACCTTGCCCAGCGTGTTCAGCGCCGTGCCGCCCACTTCGCCGGCCGCGCCGCCCAGCGCGGCCAGATTGGCGGCGCTGACCGAGACCGTCACGGTGTCGCCGGATTGGATGAGCGTGATCGTCTGGGCCGTCACCCACTGGCCGGTGGGCAGGAGTTGCTCGAACCGAAGCGTGGCCTGGTCCTGACCGCGACGGGTCACCTGCGGGCGCGTGTCGCGGTCACCCAGGGCTTGCAACGCGTCCAGAAACGCCGTCAACGTGGCCGCGGGCGCACGCACCGTCCGGTAACTGGCGCCGCCCGGCGCCGTGGCATCCTTCACGGACTGAGCCAGCCCGGCCGCCCCGAGGCCGGCCAGGGCGGCCTGCTCCAGCCCCGCCGGCTGCGACGGGACAGTCGCGCCGGCTTCCTGGGCCTTGCGCATCGCCCGCTCAAACAGCGAGCCTTCGTCTTCGTCTTTCTCGGGGGTGACCTCGGACATACCCTGATTCCTGTTGTGTGAAGCCGCGCCCGGCCCTGTGAGCCGCCGACCGAGGCGATTCTACACTAATTTGCACGGCGCTAACGGCCGGACAGCAGCTGATTGGCTGACATCGCTGGCCTCGGCCGTTCAACGGCCGGCCCGGCGTCGCAGCCGCCACTTCTCGATCTCGGAAGCGGCCAGCAGCGCGGCCCCGGCGGCCAGGCTGACGAGCAGGTCGGCCGGCCCCAGCGGCTGCACGCGCAACAGCGTCGTCGAGACGAAGGGCGCGTACAGCACCAGGATCTGCAGGCCCACCACCAGCGCGATCACGCCCGTCATCACCCGGTTGGTGAACAGGCCGATCGTGAAGAGCGACTCGTGGTTGGAGCGCGTGGCCAGGGCCTGAAAGACCTGTAGGAAGGCCAGCGTCGTGAACAAGACCGTCTGCCAGGGGCCGCCGGGGTTGAGCTCGTGGTAGGCAAAGCCCACACCCAGGGCGATCAGCCCGATCAGGGCGCCGGTCCAGACCACCTGCACGCCCATGCCGCCGCTGAAGATGCCGGCCTGGGGCGAATGCGGCGGCCGGCGCATGACGTTCTTCTCGGCCGGCTCCACGCCCAGGCTCAGGCCCAGCAGCCCGTCGGTCATCAGGTTGAGCCAGAGCAGTTGCAGCGGCAGCAGCGCCACCGCCTCCGTCAACGGCCGGCCGAGCAGCACGAACGGCACCGGCCAGAGCAGCATCACGCCCACCTTGCCGATGTTGCCGGCCACGGCGAACTTGACGAAGCGGCGCAGGTTGTCGTAGATGACGCGGCCCTCTTCCACGGCGGCGACGATGGTGGCGAAATTGTCGTCGCGCAGGACCATGTCGGCGGCTTCTTTGGAGACGTCGGTGCCGGTGATGCCCATGGCCACGCCGATGTTGGCCTGCTTCAGCGCCGGCGCATCGTTGACGCCGTCGCCCGTCATCGCCACGATGTGGCCCTGCTTCTGCAGCGCCTCAACGATGCGCAGTTTGTGCTCGGGCGACACGCGCGCAAAGACCGACACGGTCCGCACGGCCTCGGCCAGCCGGGCGTCGTCCATGGTCGCCAGTTCGGCGCCGGTCAGCGCGCCCTGGCTGGCCAGCCCCAGATCGCGCGCGATGGCGGCGGCCGTCAGCGGGTGGTCGCCCGTGATCATCACCGGCCGGATCCCGGCGGTCGCGCAGCGCGCCACCGCCGCCTTCACCTCCGCCCGCGGCGGGTCGATGATGCCGACCATGCCGGCGAAGATCAGGTCCCGCTCGGTATCGAACGTGGGCGTGGGCGCGTCCATCGGCCGCAGCGCCACCCCGAGCACGCGCATGCCGTTGCGCGCCAGCATCTCGTTGGCGGCCAGGATGCGCTCGCGCCAGGCGGCGTCCAACGGCGCGGCGTGCCCGTTGGCCCACACGGCCGTGGTCACCTCCAGCAGCCCGTCCACGGCGCCCTTGGTAAAGGCCACGTACGGCGTCGCCAAGCCAGCCAGCGCCGCAAAGGCGGCGTGGCCGCGCGTCTCCGCCGGGAGCAGGTGCACGGTGGTCATGCGCTTGCGGTCCGAATCAAACGGCAGCTCGCCGACGCGCGGCAGGCGTTGCTGGAGGTCGTCCTTGGTGAAGCCGGCCCGGGCGGCCACGATCAGCAGGGCGCCCTCGGTCGGGTCGCCCAGCGTGACGAAGCGGCCCGCCTCCGGGTCCGCGCGCAGCACGGCGTCATTGCACAGCGCGCCGCCCACCAGCACCAGCCCGATCGGCGTCGGCTGCAGGGCCTCGGGCGTGAAGTCCGGGTCCTGGTCGGTGAGCGTGGGGTGGCCGCCGCGCAGCGTCTCATCCAGGTCCAGGCGGTGTCCGGCCACGTCGATAACGGTGACCGTCATGCGGTTCTCGGTGAGCGTGCCGGTCTTGTCCGAGCAGATCACGGTGACCGAGCCGAGCGTCTCCACAGCCGGGAGTTTGCGGATCAGGGCGTTGCGCTTAAGCATCCGCTGCGCGCCCAGAGCCAGCGTGAACGTCACCACCGCCGGCAGCCCCTCCGGGATGACGGCCACGGCCACGCTGATGGCCGTCAGCAGCATGTCCTGCCAGCTCTCGCCGCCCAGCAGGCCGATGACCATGATCAACAGCGCCACGGCCACGCCGCCGGCGGCCAGCAGCTTGCCGACCCCGTCCAGCTTCTGCTGCAGCGGCGTCATTTCGGACTTCACGGCCTGGAGGAGCGCTGCGATCCGGCCCAGTTCCGTCTGCATGCCGGTGGCCACCACCACGGCCTCGCCGCGGCCATAGGTCACCAGCGTGCCCAGGTAAGCCAGGTTGACGCGGTCCCCCAGCGGCAGGTCCGCGCGCGCCAGGACGGCGGCGGTCTTCTCCACCGGCTCCGACTCCCCCGTCAGGGCCGCCTCCTGGATGCGCAGGTTGACGGCCTCCAGCAGCCGCAGATCGGCCGGGACGACGTTGCCGGCCTCCAGCAGCACGATGTCGCCGGGCACCAGTTCGCGCGCCGAGAGTTCCGCCAGCCGGCCGTCGCGCCGGACGCGCACGGTCGGCACGGCCAGTTTCTTGAGCGCAGCGATGGCGCGTTCGGCGCGGTACTCCTGAAAGAAGCCGAGCAGGCCGAACAGGATGACGATGGCCAGGATGGCGCTGGCCTCCAGGAATTTGCCGAGCACCAGCGAGAGCGCCGCCGCCGCGATCAGGATCAGCACCATCACGGCCGTGAACTGCTCCCACAGGATGCGCCAGGGGCTCTTGGCGCCGCGCTCCACCAGGTCGTTGGCGCCATACCGGGCCAGGCGGGCCGCCGCTTCGGCGGCGGTCAGCCCCTGCTGAGGGTTAACGTCCAGGGCCAGCGCGGCGTCGGTCGGCGCAAGCGTATGCCAGGTCTGGGTCATGTCGTCTCTCCTCATATCCGAGCACACGACCGGGGTAAGAAAAACGAGACCCCACAGTCGGCGCCTGTGTTGGTCTCGCCACCTTGACGGTCAAGTTGATCAGCCGGGATTTGCTCCGGGATGACGGCTGATCCGCCCATCCGGGGATGGGCCGGCTACTCCCCAATGCTATCTGCAGCTATCCATTCGCGGCGCCAGCCGCGCGGGCTGTGCCGTCTGGATATTCTAGCGCCGGGCGGGGCGCCGCCGCTGACCACAACCTGACAATTCGCCGAGGCCGCCAGCGGCGCGGGCGCCCATCGGCCAGATGAAAGGAAAGGCGTCCACCTCTTTGGCGTCGGCCGGATCGGCCAAAGCGGCGACGGTTCGGCCTCAAACAGTCAGGTACGGCAGGAAATACGTCGCCAGGCCCAGGAACAGCCCGAAGCCCACACAGTCGGTGACGGTGGTCACCAGCACCGCCGAGGCCAGCGCCGGGTCCAGCTTGAGGGCCTTGAGCGTCAGCGGCACGAGCGTCCCGGCCAGGCCGGCGGCGACCATGTTGCCCACCAGCGAGAGGCCGATGATCAGGCCCAGGATCGGGATGCCCTTCCACAGCCAGGCGCCCAGCGCCACGGCCAGGCCGACGGCCACACCGTGCATCAGGCCGATGCTCACCTCCTTGAAGATCACGGGGCCGGCGTCGCCCAGCTCGATCTCGCCGAGGGCGATGCCGCGCACCATGATGGCCAGCGTCTGCGTGCCGGCGTTGCCGCCCTGCCCGGCCACGATGCCCTGGAAGACGGCCAGGATGGCCACCTGCGCGATCGTCGCCTCGAACAGGCTGACGACGGCCGCCGCCAGGAAAGCGGTGACCAGGTTGACGTACAGCCACGGCAGCCGGCGGCTGACCGAGACGCGCACCGGGCTCCACGGCGTCAGGTCGCCGTCCGAGACGTTGGACAGGCGATAGAGGTCCTCGGTCGCCTCTTCTTCAAGGACGTGGACGATATCGTCGTAGCGGATTACGCCGACCAGCTTGCCGTCGGCGTCCACCACCGGCACGGCCAGCCAGCCGTACTTTTTCATCAACCGGGCGACTTCTTCCTGATCGGCGCCGACCGGCACGCTGCGCACCTCGCGGTTCATGATCGTCTCGATCAGCGTTTCCGGCGCGGCCCGGATCAGGTCGCGCAGGCCGACCACGCCGATCAGGCGGTCGTTCCGGTCGACGACGTACAGGTAGTAGGGCGTCTCGTGATCAACCTCCTGGCCGCGCAGAAAGTCGATGGTCTGCCGGACGGTCATCTGGCGGCGCAGGGCGAAGAAGTCCGGCGTCATCAGGCCGCCGGCCGTGTCGTCGGCGTGGGCCAGCAGGGGCCGGACTTCCTCCGCCTGCTCGGCGTCCATCTCGGCCAGGGCGGCGCTGGCCTGCGCGGGCGGGAGGTCGCCCAGGATGTCGGCCGCGGCGTCCGGCTCCATCTCGTCCAGCACGTCGGCCAGGGCGGCGGTGGGCAGCGAGGCGGCCGCCTCGGCGGCTTCTTCGTCTTCGAGCTCTTCCAGCAGTTCGGCGGCGTCCTCGGGGTCGAGGCGGGGCAGGAGCTCTTCCTGGTCGTCGCGCGGCAGGTCGGAGAATGCTTCGGCCCGGTCGGCGGGGTGCAGATTGGCGAGCACGGCCAGGGCGTCTTCCACCTTGCCGGCTTCCAGCGCGGCGCGGACGCGCTCCAGGGTGGTGTCGATCACCAGCTGGTTCATGGGCGGCCTCCTTAAACGAATTGCGCCTCGCGGCCCACAGCGGGCTACGCGAGGCGCACCGTCAACGGCCGGCGCGCCCGACCAGCCTCAGCTCTAGGTCACGGGGTGAGGATGCGAGGTACTCGAATCTAGGTCCGGGTTGTCCGTGTGCATACGCCTTTCTTGACCTCTGACAACTGCGCGCATTCTACCCCCGCGTTCGAGCGGCTGTCAACAAAACGGCGCGAAAATTTAAGTTTCACGGGACTGATTGCCCGGCCTCGGCCGGTAAGGTACAATCGCTTGTCTATTGCCAGCTCAGAGGAGAGCGAGTTAAGCCGCATGGTCAGAAAGCTCATCAACCAGTCCCTGGTCTTCTGGATCGCCGGGCTGGTCATCCTGATCGACCAATACGTGAAATACCTGGTGCGCGCGAACCTGCCGGTCGGCGAGGTCTACAGCCTGGCGCCGGGGCTGGACCCTTACTTCCGCCTGCTGCACATCGAGAACACCGGGGCCGCCTTCGGCATGTTCCAATCCGGCGGCACCCTCTTCGCCCTGATTGCCGTCATCGTCGCGGTCGTGATCAGCTACTATGCCCTGCGCCTGCCGGACGGCCAGTGGACGCTGCGCGTCGTGCTCGGCCTGCAGCTCGGCGGCGCACTCGGCAACCTGGTGGACCGGGTGGTCAACGGCCCGGTGACCGACTTCTTCAACCTGTTCAGTTTTCTCAACACCCCCATCTTCAACGTCGCCGATCTGAGCATCACGCTCGGCGTCATCGCGCTGCTGATCATGATGTGGGCCGAGGCGCGCCAGTCCAAGACGAAGGCCCCGCCCGCCCCAGAGCCGGCCGACGCCGGGAATTCATCGTAGCGACCCGCGCTCAGCCGCCCCTTCCATGCGCACGCTCGCCTTCACGGCCACGCAGATCGGCGAGCGGCTGGACAAGGTCATCGCCGCCGCCTTCCCGCAGTTTTCGCGCAGCCAGGCCCAGCGCCTGATCGCGGACGGCTGCGTGGACGTCGACGGGCGGCCCGCCCTCAAGCCCGGGCAGAAGCTCGACCGCCCGGCGGAAGTCCGCATCCGCCTGCCCGATCCGGCCCCGACGGGGACGCCGGCCGAGGCCCTCCCGCTCGCCATCGTCTACGAGGACGCCGACCTGCTGGTGATCGACAAGCCGGCCGGTCTGGTGGTGCATCCGGCGGCCGGGCACGCGGCCGGCACGCTGGTCAACGCCGTGCTCGGCTACGACCCGGACCTGGAGGGCGTCGGCGACGAACAGCGGCCCGGGATCGTCCACCGGCTGGACCGGGACACCTCCGGCCTGATCGTGGTCGCCCGCAACGACCGCGCCCACCGCCATCTCCAGCGCCAGTTCCACGACCGGCTGGTGGACAAGCGCTACCTGGCGCTGGTGGACGGCGCCCCGCCGACCGCGACCGGCCGGATCGAGGCGGCGCTCGGGCGTGATCCGACCGACCGCAAACGCATGGCCGTCGTCCCCAACGACCGGGGCCGGATGGCCGTCACCGAGTACGCCGTGCTGGAGCGTTTCCCCGCCCACACCCTGCTGGAATGCCGCCTGCTCACCGGCCGCACGCACCAGATCCGCGTCCACCTGGCCTACCTGCGCTGTCCCATCGTGGGCGACACCGTCTACGGCCGCCGCCGGCCCAGCCTGCCGCTGGAGCGCCACTTCCTGCACGCCGCCCGCCTGACTCTGGCCCTGCCCGGCTCCGGCGAGCGCCGGACCTTCACGGCGCCGCTGCCCCGGGACTTAGAACAGGCGCTCGAAAATCTGCGAGGATGATAAAATGGGCGCGCCAAGACCCCGAAAGGCGCCCGGCAGAATTCACGCGGCCCGGATGGACCCGGCTCATCAAGTAGTGGGCGCCTTGTGCACTTGAACCCCTAAGGAGACCTCATGCGCGAAGTGACCGTCGCCGCCGTGCAGATGAAGCCCAGACTGGGCGAAGTGGAAGAGAACCTGGCCAAGATGTCCGACCTGGTGGCCAAGATCGCGGGCCAGCAGAAAGTCGACCTGATCGTCTTCCCCGAACTGATCACCACCGGCTATGAGCTGGGCGTGCGCTTCACGGACCTGGCCCAGCGCGTGCCCGGCTCGGCCGTCAACGTCATGGCGCAGCGCGCGCAGGAGTTCGGCGTTCACATCGCCTTCGGCCTGCCCTCCAAAGAAAAGGTCGAGTCCATCATCTTCAATTCCATCGTCATGATCGGGCCGGACGGCGAGCTGATCGGCGACTACCACAAGGTCCACCTGAAGGGCGAAGAGCGCATGGCGTTCCGGGCCGGCTACAAATACCCGGTCTTCGAGTGCCAGTTCGGCAACGTCGCCCTGCTCTCCGGCTACGACCTGGCCTTCCCGGAGGCGGCCCGCGCGCTGGCGCTGGACGGCGCCGAACTGCTGGTGGTGGCCGCCAACTGGGAGAAGCCGCACCGCGACGAGTTCCGCACCTACGTCCTGGCGCGCGCCTACGAGAACGCGCTGTTCGTGGTGGCCGCCAACCGGGTGGGCGACGACGTCACCTACTCGTTCTTTGGCGACAGCATGATCGTGGGCCCGCGCGGCCAGGTGTACGCCACGCTGGCCGGCGAGGTCGATCCCAAGACGAACGAGCCGGCCGAGGGCTATTGCGTGGCGCGCATCGACCTGTCCGAGGTCCGCCAGCGCCGCGAGGAGTTTCAGACCCTGCAGAATCGCGAGCCGGATTCGTACAAGGCGTTGGTGCGCAAGTATTGACCCGGCACGCCTGACGCCAGACGTATTCCGCGACCCGTATGGCGTTGGTCCCCCGTCTGCCCATGCCTTCTCCCGGCCGCCGAGACCGCCTGTGGGCCACCCTCAGCCTGATCGCGGGCGGGCTGTGGCTGGTCCTCTCGCTCACGCCGTTTTTCCTCACCACCCTGGTCGGGCTGCCGTTCGCGGCGTTGGCCTTCGTGACCGGCTGGTGGGCGCGGCGCGGCAGTGCGCAGACCGGCGACCCGGCCGGACGGGCGCGCGCGAACTGGGGGCTGGGCCTGGGCTGCGCGGGCTGCGCGTGGCAGTTGATCTACTACAGCCTGCTGGCCGGCGTCCTGGCGGCGGCCGCCCCGAGCCTGTGGGACTACTTCCGCCAGTTTTTCGGGACCTCGACACCATGAGCTTCGACGATGGCCTGATCGATCTGCGCAGCGACACGGTCACCCGCCCCACCCCTGCGATGCGGGCGGCGATGGCGGCCGCCGAGGTCGGCGACGATGTCTTCGGCGACGACCCGACCGTCCAGCGCCTGCAAGAGCGCGCGGCGGCGCTGACCGGGCACGCCGCCGGGCTCTTCGTGGCCTCGGGCACGATGGGCAACCTGGTGGCGCTGCTCACCCATTGCGGGCGCGGCGCCGAGGTGATCGTGGGCGACAAGTCCCATATCTACCTGAACGAGGTCGGCGGGATGGCGGCCCTGGGCGGGCTGCAGGCGGCGCTCGTCGCCAACCGGGCGGACGGCACGCTGGACCTGGAGGACGTGCAGGCCGCGATCCGGTCCGAGGACGAGCATCACCCGCGCACGCGCCTGGTCTGCCTGGAGAACACGCAGAATATGTGCGGCGGCGTGCCGCTAACGCCGGACTACACGCGCCGCGCCGCGGACCTGGCGCACCGGAACGGCCTGAAGTTGCACCTGGACGGCGCGCGGCTGTTCAACGCGGCCGTGGCGCAGGGTGTGCCGGCGTCGGCGCTCGCCGGGCCGGCCGACTCGGTGATGTTCTGCCTGTCGAAAGGGCTGAGCGCGCCGGTCGGGTCGCTGTTGTGTGGGCCGGCGGATTTCATCGCCGAGGCGCGCCGCTACCGGAAGATGGTGGGCGGCGGCCTGCGCCAGGTCGGCGTGCTGGCGGCGGCCGGGCTGGTGGCCCTGGAGAGCATGATCGAGCGGCTGGAGGACGATCACGCCAACGCGCGCCGTCTCGCCGATGGCCTGCGCGATGTGCCCGGCCTGGACCTGGAGCCGGGCACCCCGCATACCAATATGGTCTACTTCCGACTCACGCCGGCGGCGCGCCGGTCGCCGGCGTCATTAATCGAGGCCTTGAAGCCCAGAGGCATCCTGCTGGACGCCGACGGCCGGCGTTTCCGGCTGGTGACCCACGCCTGGATCACGTCCGGCGACGTGGATAAGACCGTGGCCGCGCTGCGCGCCGCATTAAATTGAGCGCAGGGGCGCCAGATGGGATTGACGCCTCAGAGTCGGTATGGTATATTTCCGGCTCGCGGCACTGGACCCGTGGTGTAGCTGGCCCAACACGCGGCCCTGTCAAGGCCGAGACCGCGGGTTCGAATCCCGTCGGGTCCGCTGTAAACTTCAGAAGGGCGTAAAGCTCGGGCGTCGGCTGTAGGGCGACCAGTTTTCGGTCCTGGACAAAAGCTCTTTCAAGCATGGCTTGGAAGAGCTTTTGTCTTTCTTCCGGTGTTGCCAAGGCATACAGGCGGGGCAAGTCGTTCAGCAGCGCCGCCGCCCGCTGGAGATCTACAGATGCCATGGGCTTGATGGCGTCCAGCTCAATGCGAGCCTCCGCCACGCGGCGATCGTACTCCTTGCGCTCGATCAATGAGTCCACATAGAGTTCGGCCGCGCGCCTGATTTTTTCCTCGGCGCGCGCCCGGCGCCGCTCAATCTCCTGCGCCTCTTGACCGGATCCGGAGGCGTCAACCACTTGCCGTTGCCAGTTGTCGGGCAGACGTATGCGCATCAGTTCGTCCGCCACCTGCTGCTCAATATCATCGGCGTGCGTATACATGGGGCCACTGCACGCCCCGTCATAGTCCCGATCCGGATCCCGGTACAGTCGCCGGCCGCTCATAAATTGGCCGCGCAATGGGCGCTTGCAACGAGCGCAATACAGCAACCGAGACAGCGGGTAGATGCGGGTCTGCGGGTTCGGCGCGCG
>DAOUAB010000043.1:0-37640 GCA_034434015.1 Anaerolineales bacterium | reverse complement strand
TGGGCGGTTTCGGCGTGGCCGACGCGGCGGCGCTGGCCGCCCACTATGGCTCGGTCTCGGCCGTCACCTTCAGCGCCAGCCTGACCTTCCTGGAAAGCCTGCAACTGCCGTACGAGGGCTTCCTGCCCACCCTGGTCGCCCTGCTGGAGGTCCCGGCCATCATCATCGCCCTGGCCATCGCCCGGCGGCAGCAGCCGGCCGAGCCCGGGGGCGCGGGCTGGGGCGGCCTGTTGCACGAACTGCTCACCAGCAAAAGCATTGTGCTGCTCCTGGGCGGGCTGGCCATCGGCTTCCTGGGCGGCCCGGCGGGGCTGGCTCAGGTGGCGCCGTTCTTCGTGGACCCTTTTCGCGGCGCCCTGACGCTCTTCCTGCTGGAGATGGGGATGGTGGCCGCGCAACGCTTCCGCGACTTTCGCAAGGCGGGCGGCTTCCTGGCAGGCTTCGGGATCGGGATGCCCGTGCTGCACGGCGCGCTCGGCGTCTGGCTGGGGACGCTGGCCGGCTTATCGGTCGGCGGGAGCATGGTGCTGGGCGTGCTGGCCGCCAGCGCGTCCTACATCGCGGCGCCGGCGGCGGTGCGCCTGGCGCTGCCCCAGGCCAACCCCAGCTACTATCTCACCGCCTCGCTGGCGATCACCTTTCCGTTCAACCTGGTGATCGGGCTGCCGCTCTACCTGGAGCTGGCGCGCTGGCTGCACGGCTGAACGCGCGGGAGCCGCCATGCAAACCGTGCCCCTCAAACGCGTGACGATTATCGCCGAAGCGGTGCTGGAGGAGCGCCTGATCCGTGAGATCAAGGCGCTCGGCGCGAAAGGTTACACGCTCACGGCCGCGCGCGGCGAGGGGTCGCGCGGGGTGCGCGCCAGCGAGTGGGCGGGGCAGAACGTGAAACTGGAAACGCTGGTGAGCGCCGAGGTCGCCGACCGCCTGCTGACCCATCTGGCCGAGCGCTACTTCGCCCATTACGCCGTGGTCGCCTACGTCGAGAACGTCGCCGTGGTGCGCGGGGAGAAGTACACGTAGCCGCGATGAACACCGTCTGCTTCGGCGACAACCTGCCGGTCCTGCAACGCCTGCCGGCCGCGTCGATCCGCCTGATCTACATCGACCCGCCCTTCAACACCGGCCGGACCCAGGCGCGCGCCCAGCTCCGGACCGTGCGCGCCGCGCCCGGCGCGGAGGGCGACCGCACCGGTTTTCAGGGCCGGCGCTACCACACCCGCAAGCTCGGCCAGCGCGCCTTCCGCGACACCTTCGCGTCGTCGGCGGCTTACCTGGACTTCCTCGAGCCGCGCCTGCGCGAGGCCCACCGGCTGCTGACGCCGGACGGCTCGCTCTACTTCCACATCGACTACCGCGAGGTCCACTACTGCAAGC
The DNA here is from genome assembly GCA_034434015.1 of Anaerolineales bacterium. Taxonomy (GTDB): domain Bacteria; phylum Chloroflexota; class Anaerolineae; order Anaerolineales; family UBA6663; genus SpSt-583. The sequence continues at coordinate 36,263 of DAOUAB010000043.1, read as the reverse complement.
TGCTGCTGGATGAGATCTTCGGGCGCGAGAGCTTCCTGAACGAGATCATCTGGGCCTACGACTACGGCGCGCGCACGAAGAAGAAATGGCCGCCCAAGCACGACAACATCCTCTGGTACGCCCGAGACCCGGCGAACTATGTCTTTAACTATGATGAGATCGAGCGCCTCCCCTACATGGCGCCGGGGCTGGTGGGGCCGGAGAAGGCGGCGCGGGGCAAGACGCCGACGGATGTCTGGTGGCTGACGATCGTCAGCCCGACGGGCAAGGAGAAGACCGGCTACCCCACCCAGAAGCCGCTGGCCCTGCTCAAGCGCATCATCGCGGCCTCATCACGGCCCGGCGACACGGTGCTGGATTTCTTCGCCGGCAGCGGCACGACCGGCGCGGCCGCGCACGCGCTCGGGCGGCGGTTCATCCTGGTGGACGACAACCCGCAGGCGCTCGACGTGATGCGGCAGCGCTTCGCGGGCCTCGCGGAGGTGCGTTTCGTGACCGCCCCCTGAGCGCGCCTAGGCCGCCGGCGCGTCTGAGGCCGGGGCGCGTTCCGGCGCGGGCGGCGTGTTGAGGCACAGGGTCGCGCCCAGACCCAGGGCCAGCGCGCCCACCACCGGGAAGATGCCGGCCTCCCAGCGGCCGTCGGCCACCAACAGGGCGATGGCGGGCGCCCCCAGGACCGTCCCCAGGTTCTGGCCGAGGCTCAGGATGCCGAGCGCCAGGCCGGCCAGCTCGGGCCGCGGCATGGTTTCGGGCGCAAGCGTGAACGCCGTGGTGGGGATGAAGCCCGCGATGGACCCGAGCAGGAGGAAATAAGGGGCGACGAGGACGGCGGCCGGCAGGCGGAAACTCCACAGCAGCAGGACGCCGGCCGCCGCCAGGGCCGCCGCCGCCACCCACTTGCGGCGCCGCGTGCGATCCAGCACCCACCCGGCGGCCAGCGTGGCCGGGATGACGGCCAGGCTGGAGAGGCTGGCGTCGAAATTGGCCGTCGCCGGATCGAGGCCGAGCGCGGCGGTGAGATACGTGGGGGCCCAGGTGCTGTAGCCGGTGAACGCGAACGTGAAGGTCGCGAACATCAGCGCCAGGGTCCAGCTGGCCGGATTGAGCAGGCTGCGGCCGAAGGCCACGGCCGGCGGCCGGGCGCCGGGCGGCGACGCAGGCGCCGGCGGGGCGCTGACCACCGCGGCGTAGAGGGCGAAGGCCCCGGCCGCCGCCAGCGCGCCCAACCACCACAGGCCCTGCCAGCCGAATGCGCCGCGCAGCGGGCCGGCCAGGTTGAAGATGAGGAAGCTCCCGACCGGCACCCAGGAGGCCCAGATGCCCATCGGCAGGCCGCGTTCAGCCGGCGGGAACCACAGGCTGATGACGGCCGGCGCCACCACGCTGATCAGGCCCAGGCCGACGCCCTCCACCGCCCGGCCGATCAGGAGCATGGTCGCGTCCGCGGCCAGCGCGCCGATCACGGCCCCCAGCACGGCGGCGCCCAGCGCCAGCAGGCCCGCGCCTTTCGGCCCCAGTTTATCCAGCACCAGCGCCGCCGGCAGCCCCAGCACCACGCCGGCGACGGCGAACGACGACATCAGCCAGCCGCCGGTGGTCATATCAACCTGCAGGTCCGCCATCAACACCGGCATCACGGGCGGCACCTTGAACTGGTTGAGGGCGATGACGACGCCGGCCAAATAGGCGACGGACATCACGGCCCAGGCGCGTTGCTTAGAAGTCATCCGGGTTCTTTCCAGAGCGCGAAAATGGGCGCGACCCAGCCCGCCGCGGGAGGCCGGCCGGGTCGCCCTTCACGAGCTTTCACTGAGCCGGTCCGGCGCCGCGCTCAGTAGACGCCGTACTCCTTGCCCGTCTGGATCATCGCATGCAGGTTCTCGGCCTCGGCGTCGTCCAGGACGGCGCCGTTGGCCAGGAGGTAGCCGCCGTCCGGCGCCAGGTCGTCGATGAGGCGCCTGACCGCCGTCCGGACCTGGTCCGGCGTCGCCGCCTTGAGCATCGACACGGGCAGGTTGCCGCCAAAGCACGCCCAGCCCGTGAAGCGCTTCTTGACCTCCTTCATGTCGGTCTGGTCGAAGACCCAGATCGTCGCGCCTCTGGGGATGTCCGGGTCGGTGATGATGTCCAGCCGCTGATTGTAGCCGCCCTCGACAAACAGGTAGGGGACCAGGCCTTCCTGGATCAGCCCCAGGATCACGGCCTTGAGGGTCGGCCAGTAGAACTTCTTGAAGTCGTCGTTCGAGAGGAAGCCGTCCGCGCCCTTGTGCAGCGGGATGAAGACCATCGGGTTGCGGCCCTGGGTGGCCGTGCGCACGCCCATGTCGATCGCCAGCGGGACGAGGCGCTCCATGGCCGCCAGCAGCTTGTTGGGCTGGCGGAACTTGTCCATCATGATCCCGCGCGTGCCGCGCAGGGTGTCGCCGAGCGTGTCGAACGGGGCCTTGGTGAAGCCGCCGATCAGGGCCGGCAGCCCGAGCGTCGTCATCGTCGCGCCGTCGATGGCGGCCGCCGCCTGGATCCATTCCATCGCCAGCCGGCCGGCTTCCAGGAGTTTCTGGTAAGCGGCCTGGACCGGCGGGAGGCCGATCGGCACGATGTACGGCCCGAAGAACGGCAGTTCAAGGATGTCGGTCAGCGGCGCCTGCATCTGCCAGGCCTCCAGCGCCCCGAACACGCGCGGCAGGTAGAAGCGCCCGAAGAAACCCGACGGGTCGTTGATGAACTGGTCGTACTCGTCGGCGCGCATGTACTCGGCCTCGACGCACTGGTACGGGGCCCTGTCGGCGACGCCGTGGCCGGGCCAGCGGTACAGCCTGTAGTCCAGGGCCTCGAAGACCTGCCCGGAGCCGTAGATGGGGGCGCTCGACAGCGTGTCGGGCAGGAAATCGGCGTGGAACTTCTTCAGCGCCAGGCCGAGTTTCTCGGTGTCGTACATGGCCTCGCGGGCGGTGACGCCGGCGTAGGCGAAGGGATAGAACCCGATGATGGGACAGACCGGGACGCGCGCCGGCTTCTTGAGATCGACGACGTCCTTGATCAACTGCGTCCGCTCACGATATCCGCGCTCGGCCTCCGGGCTGGCGAACGAAACGCCCGGCGACCGCCACTCCGCAAAACGCGCCTCGCGCTTCTCCGCCGGCGAAAGCTTTGGTTCCGTCTGGCTGGTCATAGCGATCCTCCTTTACGGCGTCCACGACTTCGCCAGCCCGACCGCGGCCATGGCGTCCTGGCCGTAGGCGTCGGCGCCCGTGTACTGGCGGATCTGCTCGTCGATCTGCCCGCCGCCGATCATCACTTTGCCCGCGAAGCCGGCCGCGCGCAGGGCCTGGATGGTGTTCTTCATCGGGTCATAGGCCAGGGTCAGGAAGCCGCTCAGCCCCACCACCTGCGGTCGAAAATCCTTCACCGCCTCCACGAACCGGGCCGCCGGCACGTCCACGCCCAGGTCGCGCACCTCGAAGCCGTTGATGTCCAGCATGAACGCGACGATGTCTTTGCCGATGTCGTGGATGTCGCCCTCGACGGTGCCGATGACGACGCGGCCGCGCTTCGCGGCCGGCGCGGCCTCGGTGAGCCGGGGCTTGACGAGGTCGGAGATCTGCCTGAGCACTTCGCCCGCCATGATCAGCTCCGGCACGAAGCAGTCGCCGGCCTCAAACCGCCGGCCGACCACGGCCATCGCCTCCCGGCAGGCCTCCAGGATGTCCAGGGGCGGCGTCCCGCCCGCCAGTTGTTCTTTCGCCAGCGCCAGCGCCTCCTCTTCGCGCATGTCGGCGATGGCTTCCACCAGCGCCTTGGTCATGGGGATGCTCCTTTCCGGTGCACGACCGCTGTCGAACGGCGCGGCCACGGATTTCATGGACGAACACGGAGGGTCGGTCGCTTTCTCCGTGGAATCCGCGCCCTCCGTGGCCGCCGGTCGCCTCCGCTCACAAAGAAAGCCGGCCTCAATACACGCCGTACTCCTTGGTGGTGTCCACCCAGACCTTCACCAGCTCGGGCCGGCAGCCCTCCATCTCGCCGATGCCGGTGGTCATGATGAAGCCGCCGCCCCGGCCCACCTCACGGCACAGCTTGATGGTCTCGGCGCGCACTTCGTCGGCGGTGCCGGCCTGGAGCAGGGAGTTGCGCATGCCGCCGGCGATGCACATCACCTCGCCGAGCACTTCCTTGACCTTGTAGATGTCGCTGAACTGGAACAGGCCCGCGGTCTTGCCCGGCGGCAGCTCGGCCAGGTACTTCAGGCGCTGATCCCAGACGCCTTCGTAGAAGACGAAGGGCATGATGCCCGCGTCCACCAGGGCCAGCTGCATGGCCTTGAGCGTCGGCCAGTAGAACTTCTCGAACTGCGGCAGGGACATGAAGCCGTCCGAGCCGCGGTGGAGCGGGATAAAGGTGACCTTGATCCCGGTGGCGTTGCACCAGTTGATGGCGTGCTCGAGCTGGAAGGCCAGGCACTTGTCCATCGCGGCCAGCAGTTTCTCCGGCCGGCGGTGGATATCGAGCATGATGCCGCGCATGCCGCGCAGCGTGTCGGACATGAAGTCGAAGGGGGCCTCCACCAGCGCGCCCATGAAAGTGGGCGGCGCGAACCCCAGCGCCGCCATGCGCTTCACCGAGTTGATGGCGCGCGCGTCGGCCGCCGCCTGAGCCTCCGCCGCCCGGGCCAGGAACTGCAACGACTTGACCACGGGCGGCGCTTTGAGCACGCCGAGGTTGTACAGGTTGTAGTGGCCGAAGGCCGCCATCCCCAGCGGCGGCAGCAGCGCCAGCCCGTCCAGCTCGGGGAAGACGCGCGGCCAGTACTTGCGGATGGCCCAGTCGCCGGGGTCGGCGAGGAAGGCGTCGTAGTCTTCCGGCTTCATGTACTCGCCTTCGACGAACTGGAAGGAGCCGTTCGGGGGCAGGCCGTGGCCCGGGAAGCGCGTCATCCGGTCGCCGCCGATGGCCAGGCTGGAGGCCGGGTTGTTGTACACGCTCATGGCGCTGTCCGGCTGGAATTCCAGGGCGGCCTTCTCCAACAGTTCCTGCTCCTTCTCGGCGTTCTCGTGCAATTCCTGGCGCGTGATGCCGCCCATCTCGGCCAGCATGTAGCCGAAGCCGAGCTGGATCGGGATGCGGTCCGGCTGCTTGAGCTGCAGGGCGTCCTGCAGGCGCTGGGTGCGCTCAGCGAGCAGTTGTTCGGCGGTCTTGCCGGCGTCGAGGGTTGCGACTGAAGTTGCCGTAGCCATGTTAGTTTGCTCCTGTCCACGCTTTGGCCAGCGTCACGGCGGCCATGGCGTCCTTGCCGAAGGCGTCGGCGCCGGCGTAGGCGCAGATCTGCTGGTCCATCGTCCCGCCGCCGATCATGATCTTGACCTGCGGGCGCAGCCCGGCGGCCGTGATGGCCTCGACCGTCTCCTTCATGGAGGTGTAGGCCAGGGTCAGGAAGCCGGAGAGCGCCACCACATCGGGCTTGTAGGCCTTGATCTCCTCGACGAACTTCTCCACCGGCACGTCCACGCCCAGGTCCTTCACCTGGAAGCCGTTGACGTCCAGCATGAAGTGGACGATGTCCTTGCCGATGTCGTGGATATCGCCCTTCACTGTGCCGAGCAGCACCCGGGCCCCGCCCTTGCCGTCGACGCTGTGCTTCAGGCGCGGCTTGACCTCGGCCGAGATGGCTTTGAGCATCTCGCCGGCCAGGATCAGCTCGGGGATGAAATACTCGTTCTTCTCGAAGCGCTGGCCGACGATCTCCATCGCCGCCCGGCAGTCCTCCAGGATGGCGATGGGATCGGCGCCGCCGTCCAGGAGCTGCCTGGTGAGCGCGAGCGCTTCCTCCTCTTGCATGTCTGCGATGGCGTGCACAAGTTCTGCCGACATAGGGTTCTCCTTGGTGGTGGGTGAGCGGTGGGCCGTGAACAGTGATGAGTGAACAGTGAGCGGTGATCAGGCCTGGGGCGCCTCGGTGAGCAGGCCGGCGCGGTAGGCGCGGGTGTAGCGCAGACAGTGCCTGTCGCGGCCCAGCACCAGCTCGGCGGCGATAAGGGCGGCCTGCAATTCGCGGTCGTTGGGGTCGATGATGGCGGTGTCCATGCCGGCGTCCAGGGCCAGCACCAGGAAGGTGCGGTTGATCAGGGCGCGCGCCGGCAGGCCGAAGGACACGTTGCTCAGCCCGCACGAGATATGCGCCTGCGGAAACTCGGCCCGGATGGCGCGCATGGCGGCGAAGAGGATCGGGCCGGCCTGGATATTGGTGGCGATGGTCATCGCCAGCGGGTCCACGTACACCTTCTCGTCCGGCACGCCGGCGCGGCGCGTCTGCTCGAAGACCCGGCGGATGACGTCCAGGCGCGCCTCGGCCGTGGCCGGGATGCCTTTGTCGTCCATGCACAGCGCGATGACCTCGCAGCCGTGCTCGGCCACGATCGGCAGGATGCCGGCCAGCCGGTCCGGCTCGCCGCTGATCGAGTTGATCATGGGCGTCTTCCTGACCGCCGGCATCACGGCCCGCAGCGCGGCCGGGTTGGCGCTGTCCAGGCACAGCGGCACGTCGGTCACGGCCTGCACCAGGTCAATCAGCCACTTCAGGTCGTCGGCCTCGCGGTCCGGGTGCGTGCCGGCGTTGACGTCCAGCCAGTGGGCGCCGGCGTCCGCCTGCTTTTTGGCCAGGTTCTGGATGAAGGCGGCGTCGCGCTCGGCGATGGCCTTGCCCACCAGCTTGCGCGTCCCGTTGATCTTCTCGCCGATGATTTTCATAGGGCGGTCCTCTCCGGAATCAGTCTTGCGCCGGGGCCGGGCTGGGGGCCGCCGGGGCCGGGAACAACATCGAGAACGCGAAGCGCCGCTGGAAGCCGGGGAAGGTGGTCAGCTCGATGTAGCCGGTGCGCCGGGCGATGTGCTGGGCGCGCCCGCGCTCCTTGAGCGAGAGCAGGATGGCCTTGGCGCCGACGCCGGCCGCGTTGCCGACCTGCGAGTAGCGGGCGCGCGGCAGGCGCGGCAGCAGGCCGATATCGAGCGCGCTGTCCAGATTGAGGTACGACCCAAAGGCGCCGGCGATGATGACCTCGTCCACGTCTTCAGGCGCGGTGCCGGTGGCCTCCAGCAGGATGCCGATGCCGGTCTGGATGGCGCCCTTGGCCAGCTGGATCTCGTTGACGTCGTCCTGGGTGACGACCACGTCCCGCCCGCTGCCGGTCCGCGCGGCCGGGGCCAGCACGAACTCCAGGCCGCGCTCGTTGGCGTGCACGCCGGGCGCGTCGCGGCGCAGCCGGCCGCGCTCGTTCATCAGCCCGGCCCGGCGCAGCTCGGCGATGGCGTCCACAATGCCGGAGCCGCAGAGGCCCACCGGCGGCGCGTCGCCGATGGTCTTGAGCTGGATGCCTTCGGGCGTGATCCGCACCGCCTCGATGGCGCCGGTGGCGGCCCGCATCCCGTCGCGGATGTGCGCGCCCTCGAAGGCCGGCCCGGAGGCGCAGGAGGCCGAGGTCAGGTAGTTCGCGCCGGGCTTGCACAGCACGATCTCGGTGTTGGTGCCGATGTCCACGCCGACGGCCACGCGGTCGGCCCGGTCCAGGTCGGCGGCCAGGACCATGGCCACGTGGTCGGCGCCCACGAAGCCGCCCACGCAAGGCGGCACGTGCACATAGGCGCCGGGGGCGAGTTCCAGCCCCAGGTCGCGCGCCTTCACGTCCACGGCGGCGCTGGCCGCGGCCACAAACGGCGCCACCGCCAGCTGGCGCGTCGGCAGGCCCAGCAGGAGGTGATGCATGGCGGTGTTGCCCACGACGCAGGCCTCGGCGATCTGGTCGCGCGCCACCCCGGCCTGCTCGGCCAGCGTCCCGGCCAGGCCGTCCAGGGCCTCGCGCACCACGCGCGCCAGCTCGCGCGCCCCCTCCGGGCTGCGGCCGGCATGGACCAGCCGGCTGATCACGTCCTCGCCATAGCCAATTTGCGGGTTCATCAGGCCGGCGGACGCCAGCTCCGCGCCGCTCTCGAGGTCCACCAGGTAGCCCGCGATCTTGGTGGTGCCCAGGTCCACGGCCAGGCCGACCGCGCGCCGGCCGGGGGCCGCGAAGCCCACAATCTCCGGGTCGCGCCCGCGCGCGCCGCGCACATAGGCCGTCAGCCGCCACTCGGCCTGGCGGGCCAGCGGCGAAAGCTGCCGGACGACGGCCGGCTCGGCGGCCACGCGCCGCAGGCCGAAGGCCGTGTCCAGGGCCTCGGTGACGCGGTCCAGGTCGGAGCGCAGGTCGCGCAGGGTGGGGGCCGGGACCTCGATCTCGCAGGCGCGCACGGCGGCTTCGACGGCCAGCTGGCGCATCAGGCCGCCGACCTGCAGGCGCTGGTCGGTGACGAGCGAGGCCTTGGGGACGTGGACCTTCACATCGCTCCGGACGTGGGCGCGGCAGGCCAGGCGCTGGCCGGCGTTGAGCTCAAGCTGGGAGAGGAAGCGCCGGTCGGCGTCCACGGGCGGCGAGACCTCGCCCGCCATCACCGCCACGCGGCAGCGCCCGCAGGTGCCCTCGCCGCCGCAGACCGAGGCCAGACCGATGCCGGCCTGCCGCGCGGCCTCCAGCAGGGTGACGCCGGCCGGCACGTCCACGCGCTTGCCGATGGGCTCGAAATCAACGCGGCAAGGAGCAGACGGCATGGGTCAGGCCCCGGTGGTGGAGGGCGGCGCAAACATCTCGTACGTGATGGTCTGACCCGGCGGGCAGACGATGATTTCGTCGTCCCACGGGCCGAACAGGAGCTTGTGCACCAGCGACGGCGCGCCCTCGATCTCCTCGAAGCGCAGGCCGAAGCGCTCGGCCGTCTGGCGTGCGTATTCCCGGTAACGCTCCAGCTCGTAGGCGCCGGTGTTGATGAAGGCCAGGCGCGTGTAGTTCTTGAGCATGAGCCTGATCATGCGCAGGGCCTTCTGTTCGCCGTAACGCTCGCTCAGGCGCCGGTATTCTTCAAACGGGCTGTCGCCGACCTCGATCCAGCCTTTGGTCAGGTAATAGGTGCCGGGCTCTTTGCTGGCCTGCGTCTGGTAAGCGCTGCGCGACCCCAGGAAGATGGCGATGCAATCGTCGACGCGCGGCACGACTAAGGTGGCGTGAGAGGCTTTGAGCCCGATCACGGCGCGCGAACACTGGCCGTAGCCCAGCAGGATCAGGTCGGCGTCGGTGGATTGATCGATGGCGGCCTGCAGAGCTTTGGTCAGCTCGCCCGGGCGCAGGTGCAGGCCGAAATCGAGCACCTGGCGCTGCATGTCCGCCGGCATGAGCGGCTGCATCTCCTCGATGACGGTGGCGCAGGCGATGACTTTGGTGCGAGCCGATGGGATGGCGTCCATGCGGTCCGAGGTGAAAGCGTCTCATCCCCGGCAACCCTGGGTTGCCGGGGAATGGGATGGACTGTTTGGGGGATATCGCCGACACCCACAGCTTATATAGTTCTATAGGGAAGTTGCAGTGAACAATGTCACTTCTCGCGCCATGACGAACATGATATTGATGTGTTGAGGGTTGCTCCCAAGGAATATGGAGACAAAGAAGGTCGTCTTATCGGGTGAGGTCGGCGAGTTCATCGACCGGGATTCGTTTGAGCCGGTCTATGCTCAACTGGTCGGCATCCTGCGGCGGCAGGTCGCGTGCGGGATATTGCGCCCCGGCGATCAGCTGCCGTCGGAGGCGCAGTTGTGCCGGCGCTACGGCGTCAGCCCGATGACGGTCCGGCGGGCGATCAACATCCTGGCGGACCAGGGCGTGGTCGTCGCCGAGCAGGGGCGCGGGACCTTCATCCGGCCCGTCGAGCTGGGGACGGCCAGCTTCCAGCTCCAGAGCCTGCAGGAGCTCTTCGACGACGAGCCGCACACCACGGTCAAACTGCTCCAGGCGCGCATCGTCGCCGCCGACGAGCGCGCGGCCGGCAAGCTGCAGGTGGCGCCCGGCCAGCGCGTCATCTACCTCCGGCGCCTGATCCTGTCCCGGGGCGAGCCCACGCTGTGCCATGTCGAATACGTCGTGTACGACCCGGCCCGGCCGGTGGTGGAGGCCGAGATGGACGTCACCGCCCTGCGCGGGCTCTTCGGCGGGACCGGGGCGACGATGCTGAAGCGCGGCGACCTGAGCGTCGAGGCGACCCTGCTCACCGAGGACGAGGCGGAGTTGCTGCAAGCCGCCCGGCCCGCGGCCGCCTTCCGCATCGAGCACCTCTTCTTCGATTTTGACGACCGGCCGGTCAGTTGGGGCTGGTTCATCTGCCGCAGCGACCGGCTGCGCTTCACCAGCCACATTGGCATCCGTGAGTCGGCCTGAGCGCCCTGTCTGGAGACCTGTCCATGTCTGACGACACCCTCTCCGCCGAGCTGGTCCGGGCGATCACGGACCTGGACGAGACCGGGGCGCTGGCGCTGGTCGAGGCGCGGCTGGCGGCCAACGGCGACCCGTTCGAGATCGTGGCCGCCTGCCAGACCGGATTGCGCCAGGTGGGCGAACTGTACGAGGCGCGCCAGTATTACCTGTCCGGCCTGATTATGGCCGGCGAGATCTTTCGCGAGATCTTCGAACTGCTGCGCCCGGCCCTGGAGCGGCGCGCCGCCGAGCCGGCCGCCGGCCGGATCCTGCTGGGCACGGTCCAGGGCGACATCCACGACATCGGCAAGAACATGCTCGGCATGCTGCTCACCAGCCACGGCTTCGCGGTCACCGACCTGGGGGTGGATGTGCCGGCCGCCGAGTTCCTGCGCCGGACGCTGGAGCTCCGGCCCGACGTGGTCTGTCTCTCCAGCCTCATCACCTCCGCCCACGAATCGATGCGCCAGACGGTGGCCCTGCTCAAGTCCGAGCTGGCGCGCCGCGCCCTGAACGTGCCGATCCTGATCGGCGGCGGCCTGATGGACGAGCACGTCTTCCGCTACGTCGGCGCCGATTACTGGGCCGCCGACGCCATGGACGGCGTGCGCCTGTGCCGCCGGTTGACCGCGCGCCCGTAAACGGGCGCGACCCCTTTTGATTTAGAATAGCTCCATGCCCGCGCGGGAGCCCACCCGGCCGCTTCGCGCCGCCCCCCGTCAGGACGCGCCGCGTCCGACCAATCAGGACACGCCGCGTCCGACTCGCACCCTGCCCTACCTGGCGCTCGGCCTGGGTGTGGTCGGCCTGGGGTTGAGCGCCATCTTCGTCCGCTGGGCGGATGCGCCGGGCGCCGTCACCGGCTTCTACCGGACCGGGATCGCGGCGCTCGTCATGGCGCTGCCCTTCGGCCTGGCGGTGCGGCGGCAGCCGCTCCGCGCCGGGCGGCCGGTCTGGATGGCGGTGCTGGCCGGTTTGTGCTTCGCGGCCGACCTGGGCCTGTGGAACACGTCGGTGCTGATGACGACGGCCGCCAACGCCACCTTCCTCGCCAACACCGCGCCGCTCTGGGTGGGCCTGGGCGCGCTGGTCCTGTTTCGCGAACGGCTGCGTTTCGCCTTCTGGCTGGGGCTGCTCACCGCACTGGCGGGCGCCGGCATCCTGCTGGGCGGCGACTTCCTGGCCGGCGCCGCGGCGGGCCTGGGCGGCCTGCTGGCCCTGGCGGCGGGTTTCTTCTACGCCGGCTTCTTCCTGGCCACTCAGCGGGCGCGGGAGGGGCTGGGCGCCTTCACCTCCTGGTGGCTCTCCGCGCTGGCCAGCGCCCTCGGGCTGCTGCTGGCCTGCCTGCTGCTCGGCCAGCCGCTGACGGGCTACACGACCGCCGCCTATCTCAACTTCCTGGCGCTGGCGCTGGTGACGCAGGTCGGCAGCTACCTGTTCGTGAATTACGCCCTCGGCCACCTGCCGGCGTCCATCGTCTCCCCCACCCTGCTGCTCCAGCCCATCGCCACCCTGCTCCTGGCGATCCCGTTATTGGGGGAGAGGCCCGACCTCGGCCGCGCGCTCGGCGGGCTGCTGGTGGTGGCCGGCGTGTGGATCGTCAACCGCCACAGCCGGTAGCGCGGCGCCGATTCGAGGGTACCATTGAAGCAGGTGACCGAACATGCTGCCGCTCAAAGACACCGTCCACGCCCGTTCGTTCCCGGTCGTCAACTGGCTGATCATCGCCGCCAACGTGCTGGTCTTCATCTTCGAGACCTCGCTGACCGCGCGGCAGCTCGACCGGCTGACGCTGGCCTACGGCGTCGTCCCCGTCCAACTGTGGGGCGGCGGCCCGGGCGAGTGGCTCACCGTCTTCACCAGCCTGTTCCTGCACGGCGGCTGGCTGCACGTCATCAGCAACCTGTGGGCGCTGTACATCTTCGGCGACAACGTCGAGGACCGGATGGGCTCCGGCCGCTACCTGGCCTTCTACCTGCTCAGCGGCGTCGCCGCCGCGCTGACGCAGGCCTGGGTGGACCCGGCCTCGCCCATCCCCATCATCGGGGCCAGCGGCGCCATCGCCGGCGTGCTGGGGGCCTACCTGGTCCTCTTCCCCGGCGCGCGCGTCATCACCCTGGTCCCGGTCTTCGTCCTGCCGTGGTTTGTGGAGATCCCGGCGATCCTGTACCTGGGCTTCTGGTTCGCGTCGCAATTCTTCAGCGGCGTGTTGGGCCTGAGCGCGGCGACGGCGGCGGCGGGCGGCGTGGCCTACTGGGCGCACATCGGCGGTTTTGTGTGCGGGCTGCTGCTGGTGGGGGCCTTCGCCCGCCGGCCGCGCGCCCAGACGCGCTGGTACCCGGACGAATATTACCCCTGGTGAGGAGCTGACGATGTCGATCACCGATCTCTTCTGGATGTTCCTGATCCTCTCGTCCCTCCAGCCCGTCATCCGGCAGAAGATGCTGGAGGCGGCGCGGGTGCGGCTGCTGCGCGCCATCGAGCAGAAGCGCCACAGCCGCGTCATCGCCCTGATCCACCGTCAGGAGACCCTCAGCCTGCTCGGTTTTCCGGTGGCGCGCTACATCGACATCCACGACTCGGAGGAGGTCCTGCGCGCCATCAAGCTGACCGACCCGGAAGTGCCCCTTGACCTGATCCTGCACACGCCCGGCGGGCTGGTGCTGGCGGCCGAGCAGATCGCGCGGGCGTTGTGCCGGCACAAGGCCCGGGTGACCGTCTTCGTCCCGCATTACGCCATGTCCGGGGGCGCGCTCATCGCCCTGGCCGCCGACGAAATCGTGATGGACGAGAACGCCGTGCTCGGCCCGGTGGACCCGCAGCTCGGCCAGTATCCAGCCGCGTCGATCCTGGACGCCGTGGAGCGCAAGCCCGTGGCCGAGGTGGACGACCAGACCCTGATCCTAGCCGACATCGCCCGCAAGGCGCTGCGCCAGGTGCGCGAGACCGTGATCGACCTGCTGCGCGAGAACGGCGCGCCCGCGGAGCGGGCCGAGGCGCTGGCCGCGCAGCTGGCCAGCGGGCAGTGGACGCACGACTATCCCATCACCGTGAACGAGGCCCGCGCCCTCGGTCTGCCGGTGACCACCGACATGCCGAAGGAAATCTACCAGCTCATGGCCCTCTACCCGCAGTCGGCTCAGCGGCGGCCGTCGGTGGCCTATATCCCCGTGCCGTACACGCCGCCGGGGCGGGAACCGGCCAAGCCGGGCGGGCGCGGAGAATGACGCCGCCCTCGACGCAGGCGGCCCTGGCCGCCCTGCACGCGCAGATGCGCGCCTGCCGCCGCTGCCTGGACGCCGGCTACTGGATCGCGCCCGGGCCGGTGGTGCACGGCGTCCACACGGCCAAGGTCATAACCATCGGGCAGGCGCCGGGCGTGACCGAGGCGCAGGTCAAACGACCGTTCAACGCCGGCTCGGGGAGGCGGCTCTTTCAATGGCTGGGCGAGGCCGGCTTCGCCGAGGCCGAGTTCCGCGCCACGCAGGCCATGCTGGCGGTCACCCGCTGCTATCCCGGCAAGAGCCCGCACGGGCACGGCGACCGGGTGCCGACGAAAGAGGAGCAGGCGCTCTGCCGCCCCTGGCTGGACCAGGAGATGGCGCTCATCAACCCGCGCCTGATTATCCCCATCGGCAAGCTGGCCATCAGCCTGTTTTTCGATTCGTCGCTTTCGCTCGAGGACGTCATCGGCGCGCAGCTCCGGCGCGACGGGCGCGTGATCATTCCCCTGCCGCACCCCAGCGGCGCCAGCACCTGGCCCAACCGGCCCGAGAATGCGGCGCGGATCCGGCGCGCGATCCGGCTCATCGCCGCGCAGCGCCGGGCTTTGGGGCTGTAGCGCCCTTCAGCGCGGCGTCTGCGCCCGCAGATAGTCGAGGACGTCGATGGCCTGCGGCTGCGCCAGGACGTAATCCGCCACCTCGCGGCAGGCCGGCAGCGTCCACTGCCGGATGGCGGCTTTGACGGCCGGGATGGAAGCCGGCGCCATGCTGAACTCGTCCAGGCCCAGGCCGAGCAGCACCGGCACGGCCATCACGTCGCCGGCCAGCTCGCCGCACAGGCCCACCCATTTGCCGTGCGCGTGCGCGGCGTCGATCGTCAGCTTAATCAGCCGCAGCACGGCCGGGTGATAGGGCGTGGCCAGCTTGGTGACGCGCTCGTTGGTGCGGTCCACGGCCAGCGCATACTGGGTCAGGTCGTTGGTGCCGATGCTGAAGAAGTCCACGTGCCGGGCCAGGTGGTCGGCCAGCAGGGCGGCCGAGGGCACCTCCACCATGATGCCGAACTGGAGTTTGTCGGGGATGGCCCGGCCCTCGGCCCGCAGGCCGGCCTGCGCCTGCTCCAGGATTTCGCGGGCGCGCAGGATTTCGCCCAGGCTGGAGACCATCGGCAGCATGATGCGCAGGTCGGCGCCGGTCTCGGCGCCGGCGGTCAGCAGGGCGCGCAACTGGCCCTCCAGCACATCCGGGCGCTCGCGGATCATGCGGATGGCGCGCCAGCCCAGGAACGGGTTGGGCTCGGCCTGCAGCCCCAGGTATGGCACGGCCTTGTCGCCGCCGATGTCGAGCGTGCGCACCACCAGCGGCCGCCCGCCCATGACGGCGAAGACCTCCCGATAGGTGGCGGCCTGTTCGGCCTCGCTCGGCATCGAGTCGCGATCGAGGTAGAGAAACTCGGTGCGCAGCAGGCCGACGCCTTCGGCGCCCTGCTCGAGGGCCTGCCGGGCGTCGTCGGCCCCGCCGATGTTGGCGACGACCTCGACGGTGTGGCCGTCGCGCGTCGTGGCGGGCGCGTGCGCGGCGGCGAGCTGCTCGGCGCGCGTCGTCCGCCACTCGGCCTGGCGTTTGCGGGCGCGGTCGAGCTCGGTCAGCGTCGGGCCGAGGATCACCGCGCCGGTGGCGCCGTCCAGGATCGCCAGCGTGCCGACGTCCACGTCGGCCAGGTTGACGGGCGCGGAGACCACGGCCGGCACCCCCAGCCCGCGGGCCAGGATGGCCGTGTGCGAGGTCGGCCCGCCCTTCACCGTGCACAGCCCCAGGATCTTGGCCTTGTCGAACTGGACCGTGTCCGACGGCGACAGATCGTCGGCGAAGATGACGGCCGGCTGGAGCAGTTCCTCGGACGAGTCGGCTACGCCGTGCAGGCAGCGCAGCACCCGGCGCCGCACGTCGCGCACGTCGGCGGCGCGCGCCTTGAAATACGCCTCTTCCAGGCTCTCCAGGGCGAGCGCGTAGTGTTCGAAGGCGTCGTGCACGGCGGCCTCGGCGTTGAAGCGCTGTTCCTTCACCAGGCCGGCCAGGCTGTGGAGCAGCTCCTCGTCGTCCAGGAAGAGCTGGTGAGCGCCGAAGATGGCGGCCTCGTCCGCGCCGATGTTCTCGCGCGCCCGGGCCTCCAGCGCCTGGAGCTGCGTGCGGGCCATGGAGAGCGCCGCCTGCAGGCGCGCCCATTCCGCCGCCGGGTCGGCGACGGCGCGGCGCTCCACCGTCACCTGGGCCGGGCGGTAGATCCAGGCCGGGCCGATGGCGATGCCGGCGGAGGCGGCCAGGCCGCGATACTGTTTCATCCGTGCCCGCCCCCGGCGCCCTCGCCGAAATTGCTCAGGACCAACTGCTGGAGCGCGGCCAGGGCCTCTTCAGATCGCTCCCCCTCAGCCACCACTTCCACTTCATGCCCCTGGTTGACGCCCTGGGTCAGGACGCTCAAGACGCTCTTGGCATTGGCGGCGGGCTTGTTCATCGTCACGTTCCGGACGGTGATCGTGCACGGGAAGGAGGCCGCCATCTTCACGAACTGGGCCGCGGGCCGCGCGTGCAGACCGGACGAGTGCTGGATGGTGAGCATGAGGGAGGGCATGGGTCATGACCTGACGCCCAGCCGCCGCGGCGCAAAGAGGCAGGTTTTCCTCGCGCCGCAGCGCTTGGCGCTGAAGAGCCGCTCAGCGGTTCAGTAAGCGATCCTGCTCGCGGCGCAGTTTCAAAATCGTCTGGCTCTCATCGAGCGCCACGTCGGCGTAGCGCAGCGGCTGGCCGGCCCTGACCGGCTTCTGCAGCGTGGCGCCGACGGCCACCCCCAGGGGCAGCAGATCTTCGGCCCGCGCCGTCTCGGCGCGCTCGATCAGGCCGTACATGGTGAAGCCGCCCAACGCGTCCAGCTTTTCGCCCGGCTGGAGGTCGCGCTTGGCTACGGCCACGGTCTCGGCCACCGGCGGCTGGTAGGTGGCCAGGGTCACCTCCCGGTTCAGCACCGCCTTGGCGACCGTGATCGGCGTCTCCAGGTTGGCCAGGTGATAGGGCCGGTAGAGGGCCCAGTATTTGCCCGTGCCGCTCAGGCGCAGGTAGTTCAGGTCGGCGATGATCTTGGGCTGATCGGTGGTGATGATGACGAACACCCCCGGGGCGACGTCGCCCACGGCGTAGTCCACGGCGCCGCGCCGCTCGAAGATGCCGCCGTCCGCCTTGGGGATGAAGACCCGGGCCAGGTCTTTGGCCGTGCAGGTCGGCCCATAGCCGCCGGGCACCTCCGGCGCGTAACCCGTGCCGTTGCCCATCGACGTCATCTCGACCATGGTCTTGGTGCCGTCGACGAATGAGGCCAGCATCTTGGCGCTCATATTCTGCTGCCGGGCGCGCGCGCCGACCGTCTCCGGGTTGGCGCTGCGGTCGAGCGGGTTGTTCTTGCCCTTGCCGATGGCGACGATCTCGAAGCCGAGCGCGTCGGCGAAATCGTAAATTTCCTTGACGGTGCCGGGTTCGTCGCCGGCGGCCAGCGTGTACACCACGCCGGCCGCCTGCGCGCGGTGGGCCAGCAGGTAGCCGATGGTGGCGTCGGCCTCGACGTTCATGTTGACGATGTGCTTGCCGGCGTCGATGGCGCTCAGGCAGACCCGCGCGCCGACCTCGGGGACGCCCGTGCACTCGACGATGATGTCCAGGTTGGGGATGGTCACCAGCCAATCGGCGCGGGTGGTGGCCACGCGCCGGCCGAGGGCGATGGCGTCGGCGGCGCGGGCGGCGTCGTCGTCCAGCTGGACGACCAGGCCGGCGTCGACGCCGGCCTCGCGGTAGGCGTCGGCGGCGCGGCCCGGGATCACGTCGGCCACGGCCACCACGCGCATCCCGGTCATGAGTTCCATCTGGCTGATCAGGCCCGTGCCCATCTGGCCGGCGCCCACCAGGCCGACCCGGATCGGGGCGCCGGTTGATTCAGCGCGCAGGCGCAATTGCTCTTTGAGTGACATAGCCACCTACTCTCTGCTCTCTGCTCTCTCGGGGGGACGGGCTTGGCGCTCATCCCTGAAGCGACGTCCTGGCTCCCGTTCGCCCTGAGCGCGGCTCTCCGCGCCGGGTCGAAGGGCGCACGGAGAAACCCGTTGCCGTTCGTGGTCCGCGGCAACGCGCTGCGCGCGCTGCGTGAGCGAAACGCGCGGCCCTTCGCCGCTCTTCACGAACGGCGCACACAGCGTGACAGCCCTCAACCGGCTGAGCCGTTACGCAGCAACTTTCAATCGCCTTGACGCTGAACGCGCCGGGCCTCCCGAGCCCGTCCCGGGGCGCGCGGCGAGCGCCGGTTAAGGTGGAACTCGCCGCCCGCGCCAGCGCACTGCCTCCGGCGGAGGCTCCGGAGGCAGTGCGCGTCAACCGACGACCTTCATCGTCAGGCCGACGCTCACGGCCGGCAACGGCCGGGCCTCGACGCATACGTCGCCCGGCAGCTCCGGCGCGGTCTGGCCGTTGAATTTCAAGACGAGGTGGCCGAGCGCGGCCAGGTTGGTGTTGGCGACCTCGCCGACCGCCAGGATGCGGAATGACTCGTCGCCCAGCCAGAGCTGGTCGCCGGCGGCCACCGGCGCGTGCAGGTCCTGGCCGTCGTGCAGGATGGAGAAGTCGGCCACTTCCTCCGGCGCCCCCTGCCGGAACAGGACCAGGATCCCGGCCTGCGTGAACTCCCCCACCAGCGGTCCGATGGCCACCACCCGGGCTTCGTATTTGACCACGATGACCTTTCCGTTAACCGACCCGCCCGGCGCCGTCCTGAGCAGCGCTAGTCGATGACTTCGAGGTCGTCGATGCGCACGCCGGAGACGAAGATGTCTTCGGTGATGAAGCGCATCAGCGGCCCGGACGGCGAGGTGGGATAGATGTCCACCGTCGGCACCTTCTTCATCGGGTAGACGCCCACGCGCGCCGTGCCGCCGCAGTCGATGACGGCCACGGCGATCTCGTGGAAATCGGCTTTAGACTTGAAGCCGTCGAACGGCCGCCCGCCGGTCAGCTCGGCGATCTTGGCCGCCAACGGGTGGATGCCGCCGCCGGTCACCGAATAGATCAGGTCCCGGCCGGGCTTGGGCTCGATCACCAGCGGGCCGCCCCAGCCTTTGGGGCCTTTCTTGATGCGGACCTTCCGATACTTCTTTTCCTCAGACATGGTGGCAGGTCACTCCTTTGTAATCGCCGGCCCGGCCTAATTGCCGCACCGGGCGATTGGAGGCGGCCGCGCCGCCTCCAATCCGCCGCTTCAAGTTTACCGCCTACAGGCCGAAGCTGAACAGCCAGCCGAGGACCACGGCGATGGGGCCGGTGACCAGGCGCGAGAACAGCACGGCCGGCACGCCCACTTCCACCGTCTCCGGCTCGGCCTCGCCCAGGGCCAGGCCCACGGGGATGAAGTCACAGCCGACCTGCGGATTGATGGCGAACAGGGCCGGCAGGGCCACGTCCGGCGACAGCGTGCCGTCGGCGAACTTGGTCCCCAGCAGCGTGCCGATGATCTGGGCCATCACGGCGCCCGGGCCCAGCAGGGGCGAGAGCACGGGCAGACCCACGATCAAAGACATGATGATCAGACCGACGAGTGTACCGGCCAGGGGTTGAAGCACCTGGGCCAGGGCGTTGCCGACGCCGGTGGCGTTGATGATGCCGATCACGAAGGCGATGAAGGCCATGAACGGCAGGATGTTCTTCACCACCTGGTCGATCGAGTCGCGTCCGGCCTGATACAGGGCGCCGACGACGCGGCCGGCGCCGCGGCCGATGGTCTCAAGGAATTTATTCACGGCTTGCATGGCTCACCTCCTAGGCGGTCTTGGGGCGCTGCGACCACATCACGCGCGTGATCTGCTCGGTGACGACGCCGCGGATGAAGATCACGATCAACCCGACGATCAGGTAGCGGACGGCCAGGCTGGCCAGCTCCGCATCGCCGTGCCGGGACTGAACGCCCTGGGCGATGCCGAGCCAGACAAACAGCTCGCCCGGGTTGACGTGCGGGAAGATGCCCAGCGGCGGGTGCACGAAGGACACGGCCGCGTCGTAGAAGGCGGGCTTGTACTTCTCCGGCAGGAACCGCCCCATGGTGTAGGCCATCGGGTTGGTCAGGAAGAAGACGGCCACCACCGGCAGGACCAGGTAGCGAAGAGGCATGTACGCCCAGCCTTCGCGGCCGGCCACTTCTCCCAGCTTGTCGATGCGCTCCGGCCCGACCAGGGCGATGAGCGCGTTGAAGGCCGTCATCAGCACGATCACCAGGGGGATGATGCCGGTGACGAGGCCCGTGAAGGTCGCGGCCCCGGCCTGGAACAGGCCGATGAACCACTGTGCGGCTTGCGCAAGCGCTTCCATGTGAAGTCCTCCAGTTTGGATACGTACGTGAACAGACAAGTGCCGGTCAGGTTCGATTCACGCCCTCCTCAATAAACACCTCCTCTGAGTGGGAAACGCAAGGCCACCCCGGGCCGAAGGCCGGCGCCCGGCGCCTACGCCGGGGTCGAGCTGGGCAGGGCCTTCTCCACCGCCTCCTTCGGCTCCGCTGTCTCGGCCTGTTTGGCCCTGGCGCGCGCGGCGGCCTCGCGCACGAATTTCGCGGCGTTGCGCAACGAGAGCAGCAACTTCCGGTTCGGCACAATGGCGCTCATGCGGGCATCGTCATCCAGGTCGTCCAGGCTCAGGCCCTCCAGGCCCGGCACCGGCTTCAGCGCTGCGAAGATCGTCCAGCCGGAAAGCTGCTCCGCCCGCAGGATGCGGTCCTGCGGGTCCACGACCAGGACGCCGTATTGCCGGCGACGCCAGGCCGAACCCTCCATACCGATCGAGACGCGGCCTTCCCGCCGCAGGACGGAGAGACGGCCGTAGAAGCGGCGCATCTGCCAGTAGGAGAGGCCCAGTTGCAGAAACCAGGCGACGGCCAACAGGGCGATGACGGCGGACGTTGTCGTCAGCATAGACACCTCGCTTGCTCACATCAATAACAGACCGGGCTGCTCCAGCCCGTCGCGCAAGTCTTTCAGGAAACGGGCCGCCACGGCGCCGTCCACCACGCGGTGGTCGGCCGAGAGCGTCACGGTCATGATCGGGCGGGCCACCGGCTGGTCGCGCTCGTCAGGCACAAACTGCCGGCGCGCCCGGCTGACCGCCAGGATGCCCACCTGCGGCGGGTTGAGGATGGCCGTGAAGCGGTCCACACCGAACATGCCCAGGTTGGAGAGCGTGAAGGTCCCGTCGGCCACGTCGTCCGGGCGCAGGCGGTTGGTCCGCGCCCGCTCGGAGAGGTCCGCGATCTCGGCCGCCAGCTGGGCCAGGCCCTTGCGCGCCGCGTCTTTCACCACCGGCACAATCAGGCCCTCATCCAGGGCCACCGCCACCCCCAGGTTGACGTCGCCCAGGACTCGGATCTCGTCGCCTATCAGCCAGCTGTTGAGCAGCGGGTGCCGGCCCAGCGCCCAGGCGCAGGCCCGGGCGATCACGGCCGTCAGGCTGATCTTGGGCTGGTCCTTGGCCTGGCGGGCGTTGGCGGCCGCGCGCAACGCTTCGACCGCCGTCATGTCGATCTCGGCGTCGAAGAAAATGTGCGGCGCCTCTTGAAAGCTCTTCTGCAGGCGCGTGGCGATGGCGCGGCGCATGCCGGCCAGGGGGATCGTCTTGACGATGAAGGACGAAGGACGGAGGCCGGGGGCCGCGACTTCGGCAGAGACTCCCTGCCGCGGGGTGGAGACGCCCCGGCGGGACGCCTCTAACACATCCGCCGACTGCACGCGCCCGCGCGGGCCGCTGCCCGCGACCTGGGCCAGGTCCACGCCCAGCTCGCGCGCCAGGCGGCGGGCGGCCGGCACGGCGCGCGGCTGGCCGGCGGCCGCCGTCGCGGCCAACTCCACATCGCGCTTTGTCACCCGCCCGCCCGGCCCGGTCCCGGTCACCGCGCCCAAATCAATACCCTTATCGCGGGCCATCTTCTCGGCCACGGGCGTGGCGGCGGGGGGCGCCGGCCGGGGCGTTTCCGCCGGCGGCTGGGCGGGCGTCGTAGAGGCGGCCTGGCGGGATATTTCCTCCGAGATTGCAGCGCCCTGGCCGACGGTCGTAGAGACGGCCCGGCGGGCCGTCTCTACGGCGGCCATGGATTCGTTCGCGCCGCGGATATAGGCGATGACCTCGGTCACCGGCACCGTGTCGCCCTCGGCAAACCGCAGGCCGTCCAGGATGCCGGAGGCCGGCGCCTCCACCTCCATGTTCACCTTGTCGGTGGTGACCTCCGCAATCGGATCGCCCTGCTCCACCGCCTCGCCGGCCTGTTTCAGCCAGCGCACGATCTGGGCCGCCTCCTGCGTGAAGCCGAACTTCGGCATGATGACTTCTTTAGCCACGACGGTTTCCTGTCTGGGCCGCCTCGGTAACGGGCGGACGGTCGTCCGCCCCTACACTTCCCCGCGCGCCAGTTTCCGCGCTTCGGCCGCAATCGTGTCCGCCTGCGGCACGGCGTGATACTCGAGGTTGCGGTTGTACGGGATGGGGATATCCAGCCCGGCCAGCCGCCGCACCGGCGCCTCGAGGTAATCGAAGGCCTCGCTCTCCACGATCCGGCTGACCACCTCGCCGCCGAAGCCGCCCGTCTTCACCGCCTCGTGCACCACCAGCGCCCGCCCGGTCTTCTTCACCGACGCCACCAGCGCCGCGTCGTCCAGCGGGTTGAGAGTGCGCGGGTCCACCACCTCGGCCTCGATCCCGTCCTGCGCCAGCCGCGCCGCCGCCTCCAGCGCGCGGTTGACCATCAGCGACGTGGCCACGATCGTCAGGTCCCGGCCCTCGCGCGCCACGCGCGCCCGGCCGAGCGGCACGGTGTACATGGCCTCCGGCACCGGGCCTTTGGTCTTATAGAGCAGCTTGTGCTCCACGAAGATGACCGGGTTGTCGTCCAGGATGCTGGCCAGCAACAGCCCCTTGACGTCGTACGGCGTGCTCGGCATCACCACCTTGAGGCCGGGGACGTGCACGAACCAGTTCTCCAGGCTCTCGGAGTGCTGGGCGGCGGCGCCGGTGCCCGAACCGCCCGGCATGCGCAGCACCATCGGCACGCTGGCCTTGCCGCCGAACATGAAGCGGATCTTGGCCGCCTGGAGCACCAGCTGCTCCATGCTCAGCGTGACGAAGTCCATGAACTGGATCTCGCCCACCGGCCGCATCCCGGTCAGCGCCGCGCCGATGCAGGCGCCGGCGATGCCGGCTTCCGAGATCGGCGTGTCGATCACGCGCTCCTCGCCGAAGTCCTGCAGCAGGCCGGCCGTCGCGCCGAAGGCGCCGCCGTACACGCCGATGTCCTCGCCGATCAGGAAGACGCGCCGGTCCACGGCCAGCGCCTGGCGCAGCGCCTCGCGCACTGCCTCGACGTACGTGATCTCGCGCGTCCCGGCCGGCGGCTCGACGGCCAGGTTCTCGAGAGCGGGGACCCGGTCAGGCATAGACCCCCTCCGCGATCGAGGCCACCGCCGGCTCCGGGCTGGCCTCGGCGAAGGCCACGGCCTGCGCGATGCGCGCCTGGGCCTCGGCCCGCAGCGCCTCCAGCTCGCCGTCGCTCAGGCCGAGCGCGGCCGCAAAGCGCACGATCGGGTCGCGCTGCTGCCATTCCTTGACCTCGTCGCGCGTCCGGTAGGCCTGCTTGTCGCTCTTGGAATGGCCGCGCCAGCGATACGTCTGGGCCTCGATCAGCGTCGGCCCCTGCCCGGCGCGGGCGCGGGCCGCGGCCTCGGCCACCGCCGTGTACACGGCCACCAGGTCGTTGCCGTCCACGGTGACGCCGGGGAGGCCGTAGGCGGCGGCCCGGTCGCTGATGCGCTCGATGTTGAACGCCTTGCTGACCGGCATCGACATGGCGTACTGGTTGTTCTCGCACAGGTAGATCACGGGCAGGTCCCAGATGCTGGCCATGTTGAGCGATTCGTGGAAGGCGCCCTCGTTGGCGGCGCCGTCGCCGAAGCCCACCAGGCAGACCTGGCCGGTCTGGCGCAGTTTGATGCTCAGGCCGACGCCGACGGCGATCGGCACGCCGCCGGCCACGATGCCGTTGGCGCCCAGGTTATTGGCGTCCACGTTGGCGATGTGCATCGAGCCGCCCCGGCCGCGGCAGTAGCCGGTCTCCTTGCCCATGAACTCGGCCATCATCGCGTCCACGTCGCTGTCGAACCAGGCCAGGCAGTGGCCGTGGCCGCGATGGTGGTTGAGCAGATAGTCGCCGCGCCGCAGGGCGCTGGCGGCGCCCACCGCCGTGGCCTCCTGGCCGATGGACAGGTGCATGGTGCCGTGCACGCGCCCGAGCGCAAACAGCTCCTCGGCCTTCTCCTCGAAGGCCCGGATGAGCAGCATGCGCGCCAGCTTCTCGCGCGCGCCGTCCGGGCCCCATGCTGCGGGGAAAGGCGCCCCGGCCGGCCCGGGCTGGGTTGGCTTGATCTGCGTCACGCTCTCCACTCCTGTCTTGTTCCGCCCGCGGCCTCAGGCCCGGCCTTCGGACCTGAGCAACTGGATGACGCCGTTGGCGGCCACCTCGTCGGTCACCAGCATGTTGATAAATTTCGCGCGGCTGGCGCCCAGGATCGGCTTGCTCTTGTACTGTCCGCCGGCCACGCCCAGCCGCAAGGGGCGCTGCACCAGCGTCTCCGGGTCGATGCCCATCACCTGCCGGGCGAGCGGGATATCCACCAGCCGGCCCTGGAGGTCGAAGTGGATCACGGCCACGTCGCCTACCGCGCCGGCCCGCTGCAGCTCGCCCAACTGGGCCTCGCTCAGATAATTGCCGCGCAACAGGCTGGAGCGTTCGGGCTCGATCGTGCCGACGCCCAGCAGCGCCAGATCGACTTCCTTGAAGCGCTCCACCACCCGCTGGACACGGGTGTCGCTCATCAGGGCCTGGCGGGTCGCCTCGCTGTCCACGAACAGCGGCACCGGGAAAGTGGTGTACTGGCCGGCCAGGGTGCGCGCCAGCCGCCGCGAGAGCTCCGAGCCGTCGATGTCCGGGTCCGGCGACCCCAGCGAGCCGATCATCTGCACCACGTGCAGACCGGTCCGCGAGCGGGGGCGCAGGGCGTTGATCGTCTCCGAGATCGCCGTGCCCCAGGACACCCCGATCGTGACATTGTCAAAGAGCAATTCCTCGAGAAACCGCGCCGCCAGGCTCCCCAGACGGCGGAGCATGTGCGGGTAACTCAGCGCCCCCCGCGCCAGAACCTGGACCGCTTTCAGGTCCAGCAACGCTCGCAGGGTCTCCTCCAGGTCACGGCGGCGCTCCAGGGGGTGGTTGATGCGAATCTCCACCACGTTCTGGTCCCGGGCCTCGGTGAGCAGGCGCGATACCATCGAGCGTGAATAACCGGTCTGGGTCGCAATCTGCTCCTGGGTGAGCCGGTCCTGGTAGTACAACTCCGCGATGCGCGCCAGCAATTCCAGGCGCTCACCATCGACCGATTTCTGGGACGAATCAACAGAGGACTTCCCCACAAGCGACCTCGCCTGCACGGTTATGTCATTCGGTCTATGAAAATTGTTCGATGCCCATAGGGCTTGAGTACCACCATATATAACCCACAACTCATTTTTTGTCACGCATTTGTGAAATCTATTCACATATGTGAGAAAAACCAACACTATGATTACCTGATGGCACAGAAACTGGCACACTGATAGCCAATCCGAACAAACAGGCTATAATCGAGCATGTTGCCTGACCATAACTTCCTGTTGGGCGGAGTCTAAGTTGGGTCATTGCCAAAGCCGTGTCCGAGAGATGATCCCGTAAGTTTTCCTGCGCAACCCAGCCATGAATAATCCAGTCCCGTCATCGCGACAACATTCTGCCATCGCCTCGCGTCTGCTCCGCAGCTTCCTCGGCGGCATGGCCGGGGCTGGGGTCTTCGGCCTGCTCCTGGTCCTCGTGCCTAACAGCCTGCGCGGTGAGGCCCAGTTACTTGCACTTGCCTGGAGGCTCCCGCACTTCGTTGCGTTAGCCATACTGTATAGCGCGGCGGGCATGCCTTTCGTCCTGATCGGTGGGTATATCATGGTTCAAAACAGCCGCAAACGAGCGGTGCTGGCAGGTTTGGTCTTGCTGATCGCTGCGGCTGTGGTGGCGCTGATTGGTCAGGTACTCTCCCGTCTCAGCTAACAGCGGCGGTCACTAGCGTCGCTATCAGTTTGGGCGATGAAGCATCGTCGAGTCATTTCACACAGATTGCTGAAATTCATCGTTCAGCCAGTGCGGCTCCGCCCAACACGCGGTTGCAGGCGACCGGCCTTCGCGCTGCCCGCGCTGCGCTCCGGCTAACGCGCTCGGCCGGCGCCCGAACCGCCACGTTATGAACCGCCTGACCACTGCGATTGATGCCGCCCTGGCCGCCGGCGACGTCCTGCGGCGCAAGCTCAACGGGGCCCGGGCGATCACGAGCAAAGGCCCGCGCGACCTCGTCACCGACGCCGATCTGGCCGCGCAACGCGTCATCCTGGAGCGCGTGCGCGCCCGCTATCCGGACGAGGCGATCCTGTCCGAAGAGGGCCAGCACGACGTGGACCTGTCCGCGCCCGGCCCCCTCTGGATCATCGATCCGCTGGACGGGACCAACAACTACGCCCGCCGGTTCCCGTTCTTTGCGGTCTCCATCGGGCTGGCCGCCGGCGGCGAGGCGCAGATGGGCGTGGTCTATGACCCGCTGCGCCGCGAGCTGTTCTACGCCGAGCGCGGCCAGGGCGCGTTTCTGCGCACCGGGCGCGGCCGGCCACGGCGCCTGGCGGTGAGCGCCGTCGGCCAGGCCGCGTCCGCCTTCCTGGTCGGCGGGTGGCCGCGCCAGGATGTCCGGCGCGCAGAAGCCGCCCGGCTGATTCCGCGCCTCGGCGCGGTCTGCCACACCCTGCGCATGACGGGCAGCCTGGCGCTCAACCTGGCCTACCTGGCCGCCGGCCGGGTGGACGGCGGCTTCAGCCTGGCTCATCAACCGTGGGATGTGGCCGCCGGCGCCGCGCTGGTGCGGGAGGCCGGCGGGCAACTTTCGGAGCTGGAGGGCGGCGGCGGGCGCCTGACTGCCGCGCGACTTCTCTACAGCAACGGCCGCCTGCACGCCGAGCTGCGGCAGCTCCTCACCGACGATCCGCCCGCGGGAGGTTAGCCGTGCCCAAACGCCGCTCCGCCGACCGCCGCACGACGTCCCTGATCGCGACGCTGATCACGCTCGTCGTCGCCGCCCTGGTGTGGGCGGCGCAGAGCTTCCTGGCCGCGCCCGCGCCGGTGGCCCCGCTCCCGGTGGCCGAGCCGGCCTGGCATCAGCTCTACTTCACCGACCCGGACCGGACCGCCGGCCTGCGCGAGCCGGCCGGCGGCCTGCCGGACGCCGTCGTCGCCACCTTCAACGCCGCGCAGCAGACCATCGACCTGGCCGTGTACGAGATCGACCTGCCGGTCTACGCCGACGCCCTGATCGCGGCCCGGCAGCGCGGCGTGCGCGTGCGCCTCGTCACCGACAGCGATTACCTGGACGAGGCCCCCCTCCAGACCCTGCGGCTGGCCGGCGTCCCGGTCGTCGACGACCGGCGCGACGCCTTCATGCACCACAAGTTCGCGGTCATCGACGGCGCGCTGGTGTGGACCGGGTCGATGAACTTCACGTTCAACGACGCCTACCGCAACAACAACAACATGCTCCTCGTCCGGTCGGCGCGGCTGGCGGAGAACTTCACGGCCCAGTTCGAGGCGCTGTTCGAGGACCAACAATTCAACCGGGCGATCACGGCGCCCCGCCCGGCGCTCAACCTGTCCGGGACGCTGGTGGAGACCTACTTCTCGCCGCAGGGCGGCGTGGCCGCGCACGTCCTGGACGTGCTGCGGGCGGCGCAGACCAGCGTCCACTTCATGGCCTTCGCCTTCACGCGCAGCGACTTCTCCGAAGTCCTGATCGAGAAAGCCCGGGCGGGCGTGACGGTGCAGGGCGTGTTCGAGCGGCGCCAGGTGGAGGCCGGCGCCGACGGCGCGTGGGAGGCCCTGCGCCGGGCCGGGCTGGACGTGCGCCAGGACGGCAACCCGTACGTGCTGCACCACAAGGTCATCATCGTCGACCGCCAGATCGTGGTCACCGGGTCGTACAACTTCTCGCGCAACGCCGAGGATGCCAACAACGAGAATGTCCTGATCATCCACGACGCCGAAATCGCGGGGCAATACCTTAAGGAGTGGGAGCGGGTCTGGGAGCGGGCGGGGAATCCCAACTCCCAATAGCCACATCCCAAAGGATTTATGTTCTTCCTCGGCAAACACCTCGATCCGCAGACGCAGGCGCTCACCGACCGCCGCCTGGAATACGACCCGGCCGATCTGACCACGCACGCGGTGTGCGTGGGGATGACGGGCTCCGGCAAGACCGGGCTGTGCGTCACCCTGCTGGAAGAGGCCGCGCTGGCCGGCCTGCCCGCCATCCTGATCGATCCTAAGGGCGACATCGCCAACCTGCTGTTGCAATTCCCCGATCTGCGCCCCGAGGATTTCCAGCCGTGGGTGAACGTGGACGAGGCGCGCCGCGCCCGGCTCTCCAGGGAGGCCTACGCCGCGCAGACCGCCGAGCGCTGGCGCGCCGGCCTGGCCGAGTGGGGGCTCGGCCCCGACGACCTGCGCCGCTTGAAGGACGCCGCGGACTGGGCCGTCTACACCCCCGGCTCCGACGCCGGCCGCCCGCTCAGCATCCTCAAGTCGCTCGAGCGCCCCGACCTGCCCTGGGAGGAGAACCAGGAACTGCTGCGCGAGCGCATCGCCGGCCTGTGCGCCGGCCTGCTCGGCCTGATCGGCGTCGAGGCCGACCCGGTGAAGAGCCGCGAGCACATCCTGCTCGCCAACCTGTTCGAGCACGCCTGGAAGAACGGCCAATCGCTGGACCTGGGCGCCCTGATCGCGTCGGTGCAGACGCCGCCGTTCGCCCGGCTGGGCGTGTTCGAGGTGGACCGTTTCTACCCGGAGGCGGACCGGCTGGCGCTGGCCCTCCAGCTCAACGCCCTCATCGCCGCGCCGTCGTTCCAGAGCTGGATCAGCGGCGAGCCCATCGACGTGGACGCGCTGCTGCGCACGCCGGACGGCCGGCCGCGCATCTCGATCCTGTACGTCGCCCACCTCTCGGACGCCGAGCGCATGTTCTTCATCACGCTCCTGCTGGAGCAGGTGGTGGCCTGGCTGCGCGCCCAGTCCGGCACCACGTCGCTGCGCGGCCTGCTGTACTTCGACGAGGTCTTCGGCTACCTGCCGCCTCACCCGTTCAACCCGCCCAGCAAGACGCCGCTGCTGCGCCTGCTCAAACAGGCCCGCGCCTTCGGCCTGGGTGTGCTGCTGGTGACCCAGAACCCGGTCGACCTGGACTACAAGGGCCTGACCAACACCGGCACCTGGCTGATCGGCAAGCTGCAGACCGAGCGCGACAAGGCCCGCCTGCTGGACGGCCTCAACACCATCTCGTCAGCCGCCCGGTCGTCCCTTGATATCGCCAGCCTCGACGCGCTCATCGCCTCCCTGGCGCCGCGCACTTTCCTGCTGCACAACGTCCACGCCGACGGCCCGGTGGTCTTCCACACCCGCTGGGCCATGTCGTACCTGGCCGGCCCACTGACGCGCGAGCAGATCCGCGTCTTCAAGCCGGCCCCCGGCGCCGAGCCGGCGGCGTTTTCGCCGGCGGCGTTTTCGCCGGCGGACGGCGGACGCGCGCCGAAAGCCGCCGCGCGCGCGCCCGTCGTCCTTCGGCCTTCGTCCCCCCTGGCGATCCCGGCCGCCATCCCCCAATACTTCCTCCCGCCCGCCCGCTCGCTGGAGGACTCGGTCGCCGCCTGGCGCGAGGCCACCGGCAGCCGGCGCGCGGTCTTCGGCGAGGGCGTCGATCTGGTCTATCGCCCTGCGCTGCTGGCCCAGGCCGTGGTGCGCTACGCGCACGCGCGCTCCGGCCTGAACATGGACCGGCGCTTCGCTTTCCGCGTCGAGGACCCGGCGCCCGATCTCGCCCCGCACTGGCGCGACCATGAGATCGGCGCCGTGGACGCCCGCCAGATGGAGCGCACGCCGCCCCCGGCGGCCCGCCTGGCCGGCGAGGTGCCGGCCGGCCTGGCCGACCCGAAGAAGCTGGCCGCCTGGCAGAAGGACCTGGTGAACGCCCTGTACCGCACGGCGGACTTCACGCTGCACGAGAACCTCCGGCTCAAGCTCTATTCGCGCCCCGGCCAGTCGTTCGAGGAGTTCCGCGCCCGGTGCCAGCAGGCCGCGGACGAGAAACTGCGCGACGAGGTGCGCGCCATTCGCGAGAAGTACGACCGGAAGCTGGACCGGCTGGAGGACAAGCTGGTCGCCGAGCGGCGCGACCTGAAGCAGGGCGAGGAAGAATTGCGCGCGCGCGAGGCCGAGAGCCGCTGGACCGGCATCGAGAACGTGGTCGGTCTGGTGCTGGGCTACACGCCCTACCGTCCGATGTCCACCGCCACCGGCAAGGACCGCCTGGCCAAGAAGGCCCGCGCCGAGCTGGAGGAGTCGGCCGAGACGGTGGCGCGCCTGCAGGCGCAGATCGACACGCTGAAGGCGGAGGCGCAGGCCGCCTTCCAGGCCAGCAAAGACAAGTGGGGGGCCGCGGCGCTGGATATCAAGGAACTGCGCGTCACACCGCGGCGCAGCGACATCCTGGTGGAGCTGTTCGGGATCGGCTGGTGGCCGCACTGGCAGATTGACGTCGACGGCGTCCCGGTGGAGATCCAGGCCTTTGGCGCATAGAGGCTCGGCGAGCCAACCGGCGCCAGCACACCCTTTTCGCTGAAACGCCATGCCGGCGAAAGCCGGCCTCCAGGCGCAGACGCGCGCAGACGAGCGGGCGCTTCCGGGCCCCGGCCTTCGCCGGGGCGACGGTGGCAATGGTTGCGCCCGGACGCGGCGGCCTGATCCCGTCACCCATCACCCACGTCATGCCGGCGAAAGCCGGCCTCCAGGCGCAGACGCGCGCAGACGAGCGGGCGCTTCCGGGCCCCGGCCTTCGCCGGGGCGACGGTGGCAATGGTTGCGCCCAGGCGCGGCGGCCTGTTCCCGTCACCCATCACCCACCTCATGCCGGCGAAAGTCGGCATCCAGGAACAGAAGCGCGCAGACGAGCGGGCGCTTCCGGGCCCCGGCCTTCGCCGGGGCGACGGTGGCAATGGTTGCGCCCGGACGCGGCGGCCTGGAGATTGACCACCCGCGGCGAAGGCACCCAGCAGTTACGCGCGCTTTACTAATCCACCTGCGTGTATTATCATCGTTCGCGGCGATCCACCCCACGCGCTCACGAAAGATAACCGCATGCAGCCGAGTCGCAAGCAAGCCGCCTCTCAGAGTGACGACGGCCTCGACCTGGGTCAACTCTTCACCGCCGCGCTCGACAACGTCAACGCTAACCGCGCCCAGATCAACGCCCTGGACGGCGTCAACGGCAACCATGGCGACAACATGGTGCACAACCTGCGGGTCATCACCCAGGCCCTGCAGGCCGACCCGTCTGCGGAGCCCTCGGCGCAGTTGCGCCAGGCCGCCACGCGCTTGAAATCCGAGGGGCGCGGCGGGACCAGCCCGCACTACGCTCAGGGCCTCGACCAGGCGGCCGAGCAGTTCCAGGGCCGCTCGCGACTGAACCGGAACGACATCGGCACGCTGCTCCAGTCGGTGATGGGTAACGTCCCCGTCAAGCCGGCCGCGGGCGCGTCGGCGCCGGCCGCGCCCGCCGGCGGCGACCTCGGCGCGCTGATGAACCTGCTCGGCGGACAGGCTCAGGCCCCTCAGCAACCGCCAGCCGCCGCCGGGTCTGACCCGCTGAGCGCCCTGCTTGGCGCCGCTCTGGGCGGGACCCAAGCCTCCCAGCCCGCGCAGCCGGCCGCGTCCGCCGGCGGCGACCTCGGCGCGCTGATGAACCTGCTCGGCGGACAGGCTCAGGCCCCTCAGCAACCGCCAGCCGCCGCCGGGTCCGACCCGCTGAGCGCCCTGCTTGGCGCCGCCCTGGGCGGGACCCAAGCCTCCCAGCCCGCACAGCCGGCCGCGCCCGCCGGCGGGGACGTCCTCGGCTCGCTGCTGGGCATGGCGCTGAGCCAGGGCCAGGCGCCCGCCGCTCCGGCCGCAGGCGGGGCCGGGTCCAGCGGCCTGGACCTGGGCGACGTGCTCACCGCCGGCCTGGCCTTCATGCAGGCCCGGCAGCGCGGCGCCGACACGCTGACCGCCGCCATGCAGGCGCTGATGGCGGCGCTGATGAACGGATCGGTGAACCCGCTCCAATCCGGATCGCCCCAGGCCGCCGCCGGCGGCCTGATCGCGCAGAGCCTGCTTCAGGCCGCCTTCGGCCGGAAGTGACCGCTTTTTTTATTACAAGAGGAGACCAGCTCATGTCCGAGAACCCCCGCAAAGCCGCCATCGCCGCGGCTGTCGCCACCGCGGCCGAGGCCGTGGCCCGGGCCAGGAAAGAACTGGACGAGGCCAAGGCCACGCTGAACGAGGCCCGCGCCAACGCCGCCAAGAACGCCTCCAACCCGCAGATCGCGGGCGAGCTGAACATCCGCGCCAAG
Organism: Anaerolineales bacterium; assembly: GCA_034434015.1. Taxonomy (GTDB): domain Bacteria; phylum Chloroflexota; class Anaerolineae; order Anaerolineales; family UBA6663; genus SpSt-583. The sequence goes on along the minus strand of DAOUAB010000043.1, from coordinate 4,096 downwards.
TCGCTGGAGGCGCGCGTCGCCGGCCTCGAGAAGGCGCTGGCGGAGGCCGAGGCCCAGGCCGCCGACGCCCAGGCGCGCGCCGGGGCCAAATGGCACACGGTCGCGGCCGGCGAGACCCTCAGCCACATCTCGCTCAAGTATTACAAGACCGCCAACCGCTGGAAGGAAATCTACGAGGCGAACAAGGACGTGATCGGGGACAACCACAATCTGATCAAGCCCGGCCAGGAGTTGATCATCCCCGGCACCGAAGCCTAGCTTCGGGCCCGAGGCGCAAGCCCGGGGCGACGCGCATCGGAAGGGCGGCCCAGAGGGCCGCCCTTTTTGAAACACGGCCCAGCCTTAACGCGGCGACATCGTTCCGCCCCGGCGCGCTGAACGGCTTCAGGCCACGCCCGCTGAGACAGGGTCCCTTCCCGGGGCCGCATCCCGATTTCGGCGTCCATGCGTTGGGGCGCGCGGCCGTGCGCCCCGGCCGGCGGGGAATTACCCAAAACTCGAAAAACGGCCCTGCCCGGAGGCTTCTCGGATGGTTGATTACGAAAAACTCGGCGTGTTCTATCTTGGCAAGGAATATGATCTCGCGGCCAAACGGCCCCGCGAGGCGCTGCTGCTCTACGACTCCCGGGACCTGGTGACGCATGCCGTGGTCGTGGGCATGACGGGCTCCGGCAAGACCGGCCTGTGCCTGGCCCTGCTGGAGGAGGCCGCCATCGACGGCCTGCCGGCCCTGATCATTGACCCCAAGGGCGACCTGCCCAACCGGCTGCTGACCTTCCCGCAACTGCGCGGCGAGGACTTCCGCCCCTGGATCAACGAGGACGACGCCGCCAAGAAAGGCCTGACGCCGGACGCTTACGCCCAGCAGCAGGCCGAGCTGTGGGCGCAGGGCCTGGCCGCTTGGGGCCAGGATGGCGCGCGCCTCCAGCGCCTGCGCGAGGCCGCCGAGGTCGTGGTCTACACCCCCGGCTCCAGCGCCGGGCTGCCGATCTCCATTCTGAAGTCGTTTGCGGTGCCCGGCCCGGCCGTGCTGGAGGACGGCGAACTGCTGCGCGAGCGCATCAACACCACGGTCACCAGCCTGCTCGGCCTGCTCAACCTCCAGGCCGATCCCCTGCAGAGCCGCGAGCACATCCTGCTCGCCACCCTGCTGGAGAACGTCTGGCGGCAGGGCCAGGACCTGGACCTGGCGGCCCTGATCGGCCTGATCCAGAACCCGCCCCTCACCAAGATCGGCGTGCTCGACCTCGAGTCGTTCTATCCCGGCCAGGACCGCTTCAGGCTGGTGATGGCGCTCAACAACCTGCTGGCCGCGCCCGGCTTCAGCGCCTGGCTGGAGGGCGAGCCGCTGGACATCGGCGCGCTGCTGTACACGCCGCACGGCCAGCCGCGCCACGCCATCTTCTCCATCGCCCATCTCAACGACGCCGAGCGCATGTTCTTCGTCTCGCTGCTGCTCAACCAGGTGTTGGGCTGGGTGCGCGGGCAGAGCGGCACCACCTCGCTGCGCGCCCTGCTCTACATGGACGAGATCTTCGGCTACTTCCCGCCGGTGGCCAACCCGCCCAGCAAGCAGCCGCTGCTCACGCTGCTCAAGCAGGCGCGCGCGTTCGGCCTGGGCGTGGTGCTGGCCACGCAGAACCCGGTGGACCTGGATTACAAGGGCCTGGCCAATACCGGCACCTGGTTCATCGGCCGGCTGCAGACCGACCGCGACAAGCAGCGCGTGCTGGACGGGCTGGAGGGCGCCAACGCCGGCGCGGGCGTCGCCTTCGACCGCGGGCGCATGGAAGAGGTGTTGGCCGGGCTGGGCAACCGCGTCTTCCTGATGAACAACGTCCACGAAGATGCGCCGGTGGTCTTCACCACCCGCTGGGTGATGAGTTATCTGCGCGGCCCGCTGACGCGCCAGCAGATCAAACAGCTCATGGACCCGCGCCGAACGCCGGCGGCCAGCGCTCCGCCCGCCCCGCCAGGTGACGCGGTCGGCGCCGTTTCGCCCGCCCCGGTCCGCCCGCCGCCGGCCGCGGTCGGCGCGCGCCCCTCGCTGCCCCCGGAAATTCCGCAGTTCTTCATCCCCGTGCGCGGCCGTCGGGACGCCCCGCTCGTCTACCGGCCGAGGCTGCTCGGCGCGGCGAAAGTGAACTTCGTCGACAGCAAGACCCGGGTGGATGTGACCCAGGACGACGTCAGCCTGACGCCGATCACGGACGCGGCCGTGCCCGTCAACTGGGACGACGCGCGCCCGGCCGGGGTGGCCGTGGCCGACCTGGAGCGGCGGCCGGTGGAGGGGGCCGGGTTTGCCGAACTGCCGGCGGCGGCGGCCAAACCCAGGAGCTATGCGGCCTGGAGCAAGGAGTACGCGACGTATCTGTACGGGGCGCAAAAGCTGGAGCTGTTCCGGAGCCCGAGCCTCAAGCTGATCTCGAACCCGGGCGAGAGCGAGCGCGATTTTCGCGCCCGGCTGGCGCAGGCCGCGCGCGAGAGCCGCGACCGGGCGGTGGAAGCGCTGCGCGCCCGATACGCGCCGAAGATGGCCTCGCTGCAGGAGCGCCTGCGCCGGGCGCAGCAGGCGGTGGAGCGCGAGAAGGCGCAGGCCCAGCAGGCCCAGATGCAGACGGCCATCTCCTTCGGCGCCACGCTGCTGACCGCCTTCACCGGCCGCAAGGCCATCAGCCAGTCGACGCTGGGCCGCGCCACCACCGCGGCGCGGGGCGTCGGCCGGGCGATGAAAGAGGGCCAGGACATCGGCCGGGCCCAGGACACGGTCGAGTCCGTGCAGGCGGCGCTGGCGGAGCTGGACGCGCAGTTCAAGGCCGAGGCCGAGGCGCTGGAGGCCCGCAGCGACCCGCAGGCCGAGGCGCTGGAGACGGTGACGATCAAGCCGAAGAAAGCCGACCTCAACGTGCAGTTGCTCGCCCTGGCCTGGGCCCCTTACTGGCAGACGGAGAGCGGGGAAGAAGCGGCGTGGGAGTGACCGCCCCCGATGGGCTCGAGGGCGTCACTTCCCGCCCGCCATAAAATATTCGATCACCTCGTCCAGGGTCTGATCCAGGGGGATGGTCGGCGCCCAGCCCAGGACCGACTGGATTTTGTCGAGGCTGGGCACGCGCCGCTGCATGTCCTCAAAACCCTTCTCGTAGGCCTGCTCATACGGCACGCGGACCAGCGGCGCCTCGACGCCGGCGCGCGCGCGCACGCGCGCGCGGATGCGCTCCGCCAGCGCGTGGATGGTGATCTCCTCGCGCGCGCCGACGTTGAAGATCTCGCCCACCGCGCGCGGCTCGGCGGCCAGCCCGACGACGGCGCGCACCGTGTCCCGCACGTTGCAGAAGCAGCGCGACTGCGTGCCGTCGCCGTAGACCGTGATCGGCTGGCCGGCCAGCGCCCGCTGGACCATGCGCGGGATCACCATGCCGTAACTGCCCGTCTGGCGCGGGCCGACCGTGTTGAAGAACCGGGCGATGACCACCGGCACGCCGAACTGCTTGTGATAGGCCAGGGCCAGGAACTCGTCAATGGCCTTGGATTCGGCGTAGCTCCAGCGGCTCTTGGTGGTCGGCCCCATCACGCGGTCGGCGTCCTCGCGGAAGGGGAGTTCGGCGCTCTTGCCGTACACCTCCGACGTGGAGGCGATCAGGATCTTCTTGCGGTAGCGGCGCGCCAGCCGCAGGGCCATCTCCGTGCCCTGCAGGTTGGTCTCGATCGTCCAGACCGGGTCCTTGACGATCAGCTCCACGCCCACCGCCGCCGCCAGGTGGAAGATCACGTCGCACTCGCTCACCAGCCGGTCCATCACCGTCTCGTTGACGACCGACTCGTAAACGAACTGGAAGCCGGCCCTTTCCGACAGGTGCGCGACGTTTTCGTAGCGGCCGGTGGCGAGGTTGTCCACGGCGGTGACCGTGTGGCCGGCGGCCAGCAGGGCCTCCGCCAGATGGCTGCCGATGAAGCCGGCCCCGCCGGTGATGAGCGCGCGCATGTCCGTCACCTATGACCCGTTACCCGTCACGAATAAGCCCGCCCAGCGATCAGCGCTTGGCAACCGGCGGGTGGGCTTCTTCCGCCGGGAGCTGCACGCGCCCCGGATGCAGGC
>DAOUAB010000042.1:0-21413 GCA_034434015.1 Anaerolineales bacterium | reverse complement strand
TGGTGAATGCAGCGGTGCTCGGCCCGGCGCTCGGCGTCGGCGTCGCCCTGCTCCGCCACCAACTCTATGACATCGAAGTCATTATCCGCCGCACGCTGGTCTACTCGGCGCTGACGGCCCTGCTGGCCCTCACCTACTTCGGGCTGGTCATCGTGCTGCAGGGTGTGGTGGCCGCCCTGGGCAGCGCGCGCCCGGAGTGGATCACGGTCGCTTCAACCCTGGCGGCCGCGGCGCTGGTTGCGCCCTTGCGCGGCCGGGTCCAGGCCTTCATCGACCGGCGCTTCTACCGGCGCAAGTACAATGCGGCCCAAACTCTAGCCGACTTCGCGGCCGCGGCGCGCGACGAGACCGACCTGGACGCGCTGACCGGCCGGCTGACCGGCGTGGTGCAGGAGACGATGGAGCCCGAGGGCGTGAGCGTGTGGCTGAGACAGACGGCGTACGACCGACCGCAGATGACCGACGACGATCGGCCGTCTGTGGTCCACCGTCTGTCGTCCCCTGCTGGAGAGCGCCCATGACCGCGGGCGTCGCCGTGGATAATCGTCTGCGGGGCCGGACCTTGTGGGCGGCGCGGATCGCCTGGCTAGCGGTCTTCGTCTTCTTGATGGCGGTGCTGGCTATGGCACTGCCGGCGCGCTACGCCCAACTGCTCTCGCCGCAGGATGAAGTCCGCGACGGGCTGAGCCGCCTCGGCTATTCAGCGCAATACATCGAGCAATACGGCAACGAGGCCGCCACGCTGGCGATTGCGTCGTCGTTGGGCCTGTCGCCGGCGAGCGCGGCGGGCTACCTGCTGGCGCTGGACGCGGCGGCCGCGCTGGTCTACATCGCCGTGGGCCTGGTGATCTTCTGGCGCAAATCCGACAGCCCGATGGGGCTGTTCGCTTCGCTGTTCCTCGCCGTCTTCGGCGTTGGCGGCAGCTCCTTTATCCTGACCCCGCTCATGGTAACGGGGCCGGCCGGATTCGTCCTCGCGGGCGTGGTGACGACCCTGGCCTATGCGCTGATGCCGCTCTTCTTCTATCTCTTCCCCGACGGCCGCCCCGTGCCGCGCTGGGGCTGGCTACTGGCCCTGGCATGGACCGTGACCACGGCGCTCTGGAATTTTGCCCCGCGCTCGGGCCTCAACCCGACCAACTGGCCGACGGGCCTTTACCTCCTATATTTGGCGCTGTTGTGGGGTTCGGCCGCTATCGCCCAGATTTACCGCTTCCGGCGCGTTTCGGGGCCGGCCCAGCGCCAGCAGACGAAGTGGCTGGTGTTCGGTTTCGGGTTGATGGTCCTGCTCCTGTTCACCCCAACCATCATCGCCCCCGCCCTCATCCCCGACACCGAGGCGGTCTATTCGCTGCTCCTCCCGGTGACTGTCCTCGCGTTGAGCATCATCCCGATCACCATCGCCATCAGCATCCTGCGCTACCGGCTGTGGGACATTGATCTCGTCATCCGCCGCACGCTGATCTACTCGCTGCTCACCGCGCTGCTGGCGCTGACGTACTTCGGCCTGGTCGTCGTCCTGCAAGGCGCCGTCACGGCCCTGGGCGGGCCGCGGTCAGAGTGGGTCACGGTCGCGTCCACCCTGGCCGTAGCCGCGCTGGTTGCGCCCTTGCGCGGGCGCATCCAGCGGTTCATCGACCAGCGCTTCTACCGGCGCAAGTATGACGCCCAGACCGTGTTAGCCGCCTTCGCGGCCGCCGCTCGCGATGAAACCGACCTGGAAGCGCTGACCGGCCGGCTGAGAGGCGTGGTTCAGAAGACGATGGAGCCGGAGAGCGTGGGCGTGTGGCTGCGGCCGACTGGCGGCCCGCTCCGGCAGGAGCCGCCGGTTTGACCACGGCCTCCACCCTGCGCCTAACAGGCCTGAGCCTGTGGGCGGCCCGCGTCGCCGTGGCCGGGCTCGGCCTGGCGGTCGCGGCCCTCCTCATCGTCGGCGCGCCCGCCCGCCTGCGGCAACTGCAGGCCGTCACCGAGGCGGCGGCCACCCTGGTCGGCCAGCTCCAGCCAGAGGAGGCGCGCCTGATGGAGTCGGCCGGCTTCAGCGTCGGCGCTTACGCGGCCTACTACACGGCCGCCGAGGTCCTGACTTCGCTGATCGCGCTGGCCGTGGCGGCCCTGATCTTCTGGGGCCGTTCGGACGACAGGACCGCGCTGCTCGTCGCCGCCACCCTGATGCTGGCGGTCACGGTCTTGCCGCCGGTCACAGCGCTTGAGACGCTCGACCCGCGCTGGGCCGCGGCCACGCTGACCTGCCGGACGCTGTTCGCCGGCGTGCTGGTCCCGCTATTCTTCCTGTTCCCGGATGGCCGCCCGGTGCCGGCCCGCGCCCGCTGGTTATGGCCGGTCTGGGGCGCCTACGTGTTGATCCTGCTCCTCCTGCCCGCCGTGCGGCCGCCGGTGGGTTTCGGGCGCGGCCTGGCCGCCGAGGAACTGCCGGTCACGGGTTGGATCATAGTCTGGCTGGGAGGCGGCGTCGCCGCCCAGGTCTGGCGCTACCGGCGGGTCTCCACGCCCGCGCAGCGCGCGCGCACCCGCTGGGTGGTCTTCGGCTTCGTGACCCTCATCCTGTGTTTCATCTTCGGCGTGGCGCTGCAGACCCTGACGGCGGTCGCCGACACTGGCCCGGAGTTCCTGGCCCCGCGCCTGATCGGCCCGACCGTGATCCTGGCGGGTTTCGCCATTTTTGCCGCCACCATTGGCATTTCCATCCTGCGCTACCGCCTGTGGGATATCGACCTGATCATCCGGCGGACGCTGGTCTACTCGACCCTCTCCGGCCTGCTGGCGCTGACCTACCTGGTCCTGATCGTCGGGCTGCAAGGGATCGTCACGGCGTTGGGCGGCGCGCGGTCCGAGTGGATGACGGTCGCCTCCACGCTGGCCGTGGCCGCCCTGTTCGCGCCCTTGCGCAGGCGCCTCCAGCGGTTCATCGACCGGCGCTTCTTCCGGACGAAGTACAATGCCGGGCGAACGCTGGCCGCGTTCGCCTTAACCGCCCGCGACGAGACAGACCTGCACGCGCTGACCGACCGGCTGAGGGGCGTGGTGCAGGAGACGATGGAGCCGGACGGGGTGAGTGTGTGGATCAGATCAGTTAGGAGCCAACATGCCCAGCTGGCAAAGCCATCTCCTGAATCTGGCTCAACACGGCTTCCGGGCCTTTAACGGGCGTTTTGCCGGCCTGGATGTGGCGCAGGAACGCCGCCAGATGGCGGCGGCGGAGAAGATGTTCACGGCGCCGCCCTCGGTTCAGGTGACCGCCGTGACCGCCCAGACCGTGCCGGCGGAATGGATTGAGCCCAACGGCCTGTCCACCGCACGTGTGGCGCTGTATGTGCACGGCGGCGCCTTCTATTCCGGGTCGCTGGCCGGGACGCGGCCGGTAGCCGCGCAGGTGGCCCTGGCCGGCCGGGCGCGTGTGTTGAGCATCGACTATCGCCTGACGCCCGAGCATCCCTTCCCGGCGGCGCTGGACGACGCCCGGGTGGCGTATGAATGGCTATTGGCCGGCGGCATCGCGCCGGGGGCCATTGTGCTGGTCGGCGACTCGGCCGGCGGCACCCTGGCGCTGGCGCTGTTGGTCCACCTTCGCGATTTAGGAAGGCCGCTGCCCGGAGGCGCCGTCTGCCTGTCCCCCACCACCGACCTCACCCTGTCCGGCGAGACCTGGACCAGCAACGCGCGCCGCGACCTGCTGTTGAATCCCGAGAAAATCCGGGCGGCCATCGACCTGTATTTGCGCGGCGCGGACCCGCGCGCGCCGCTGGCCTCGCCGCTATACGCCGATCTGCACAGTCTGCCGCCCCTGCTGATCCTGGCCGGGTCGGAGGAACGCCTGCTCTCCGATGCGACGCGCCTGGCCGCGAAAGCCGAAGCCGCCGGGGTGGCGGTGACGCTGGAGATCGGGGCGCGCATGCAGCACGGCTGGCATATCCTGCACGACTTTCTGCCGGAGGGCCGGCAGGCGCTCGCGCGGATTGGGGCTTTCATCCAGGATCATGCTGCCCTGGCCTGAGTTCCGCCCGCTTGCCCGCCTGGCCGCCCTGGCGGCCAGCCTCGCCCTCCTGGGCAACTGGCTGGCCGGCGCGCTGCTGTTCGTGCGCGGCCTGCAGACAGACCTGGATCATGTGCTGACCCTGATGTTCAGCGGCGCCTGGACGCCGGCGGCGGTGCGCGCGGCGGCCGCGGGGCTGGGCGTGCCGGCCGAGTTTACGGCCTGGGCCTGGCTGGGGATCGAGCTGGTCCTGGTGACCGGCTTCGGCGCCGCCGGCCTGCTCCTGTTCTGGCGGAAGCCGGATGGATTCGGGACGCTGCTTGGCGTGACCTTTGTCCTCATCGGCACCCGGCTGGCCGGCCCGGTGACGGTGGCGCTGGCCGATGTGGCCGCCTGGCTGTATGCCCCGCTGGAATACCTCAGCCTGCTGGCCTTCATAGCCTTCGCCAGCCTGCTGTTCGTGTTCCCGGACGGCCGTCGCGTGCCGGCCTGGTCGCCCTGGCTGGCTGGCGTCGTCGTGGCCTTCTCACTTGTCCGCGCGCTCCACAATGCGCTGCCCGGCGCGCTGAACTACGCCGTCCTGGATGCCGTCGTCTACCTGGGTTACTTCTGCGCCGGCGTGGCCGCCCAGGCGTATCGCTACCGGCGCGTCTCCGGCCCGGTCGAACGCCAGCAGACCAAGTGGGCGCTGGCCGCGTTGACGGTCTTCCTGGTCGTGGGCGTCGGCCTGTGGCCGTTCTTCCCCAACCTGCTCGAGCAGACCCGTCCGCCCACCGCTATGGAGCTGGCCGTGTTCCTGCTGTACTACGCGGCCCTGACCGTGGCCGCCGCCCTGTTCATCGCGGCCGTGGCGCTGGCCGTCCTGCGCTATCGGCTGTGGGACATCGACATCATCATTCGGCGGACGCTGGTGTATTCGCTGCTTAGCGGCTTCCTGGCGCTGACGTACTTCGGCCTGGTCATCGGCCTGCAGAGCGTCGTCACCGCCCTGGGCGGCGCGCGGTCGGAGTGGGTGACGGTGGTCTCGACCCTGACGGTCGCGGCCCTGTTCGCGCCGCTGCGCGCGCGCGTCCAGAACTTCATCGACCGGCGCCTCTACCGGCGCAAGTACGACGCGGCGCGCGTCCTGAGCGACTTCGGCGCCGCCGTCCGCGACGAGACCGACCTGAACGCGCTGACGGCCCGGCTGGCGGCCGTCATCCAGGACACCATGCAGCCGGAAGCGCTCAGCCTGTGGCTGGCCGTTCAACCTGGCCGCGCCCGGCGCCCGGCCCCCCTATCCGATAACCCGGCCGCATCCCCCGTCGAACCGCTCGGCGGTGCGACGCCGCCGAGCTTGGCTCGGCGCCGTAACGCTCCCCGTAACGATCCCGGGACGCCGGCCCTGTAAATTGGAGGTCAAATGAGCGCCTTCCTCCGTCACCTCTGGCAAAGCCTGTTTGGCCCCCCGGCCGCCCCGGCCCCGGCGGAGCCGGCCCCCGTTCCGGCCGGGCCGGCGCCCGCCGTGCTGAACTTCGACATCCCGCCCCATGATCCACTGCTGGCCTATTTTCAGAGCACGCCCCAGGCCGTCGAAGTGGAACGCCTCAACTTCGATTCACCCGCCTTGCGCGAGCTGAAGGCCAGCGGCGTCAAGTTGGTGGTGCCGCTGGTGAGCCAGGGCGAGCTGATCGGCCTGATCAACCTCGGCCCGCGCCGCAGCGAACAGGACTACTCGGCCGACGACCGCGGCCTGCTCAACAACCTGTCCACCCAGGCGGCGCCGGCCGTCCGGGTGGCGCAATTGGTGCGCCAGCAGCAGTTGGAGGCCCAGGAACGGGAGCGCATGGAGCAGGAACTGCGCGTGGCGCGCCTGATCCAGCAGACGCTGCTGCCGCGCGAGCTGCCCCAACTGACCGGCTGGCAGCTCTCGGCCTATTATCAGCCGGCCCGCGCGGTGGGCGGCGATTTCTATGACTTTATCCGGCTGGACGACGGCCGGCTGGTCCTGATCATCGGCGACGTGACCGACAAAGGCGTGCCGGCCGCGCTGGTGATGGCCTCCACCCGCAGCATCCTGCGCTCGGGCGCGCAGCGCTGGGCGTCGCCCGGCCGGGTGCTGGAATACGCCAACGACATGCTGGTCGGCGACATCCCGCCCAAGATGTTCGTCACCTGCCTGTTCGCGGTCCTGGACCCGGCCAGCGGGCGGCTGGTGTTCGCCAACGCCGGGCACGATCTGCCCTACCGGCGCCACGGCGACGGCGTGGCCGAGATGCGCGCGATCGGCATGCCGCTCGGTCTGCTGCCCGGCATGCGCTATGATGAGCAGGCGGTGAGCCTCGAGCCCGGCGACAGCGTGCTGTTGTACAGCGACGGCCTGGTGGAGGCCCACAATCCACAGCGCGAGATGTTCGGGTTCCCGCGGCTCAAAGAGTGCCTCGGGCGGCACCCCGGCGGCGCCGGGCTGGTGGAGTTCCTGCTGGCCGAGCGCGCCCGCTTCGTGGGCCAGGACTGGGAGCAGGAGGACGACACGGCCCTGGTCATCCTGCAGCGCGACGCGCTCGACGAAGGCGAGTGGCGCGCGCTGGCGTCGTTCGACTGGCCCAGCGAGCGCGGCAACGAACGGCTGGTGATGGAGAAAGTGGCCGAGGTGGTGCGCGCGCAGGTGGACCTGGCGCCGGCGCGCCTGGAACGGCTCAAGACGGCCGTGGCCGAAGCGACGATGAACGCCATGGAGCACGGCAACCGGTTCCAGCCGGAGGTGTGCGTGCACGTCGACGTGCGCGCCTCCCGCCGGGCGGTGTCGGTCCGCGTGACCGACCAGGGCGGCGCGCCGGCCGGGCCGGCGACGCGGCCGGACCTGGAGGCCAAGCTGGCCGGCCAGCAATCGCCGCGCGGCTGGGGCCTGTTCCTGATCGAAAAAATGGTCGACGAAATGCGCGTGACCGGCGACGCCCAGACTCACACGCTGGAGCTGGTCATGCATCTCGAGGAGGCTTCCCGTGGCGACTAAACTGCTTGAGGCGCGCGTGCGGTCGGCAGGCGAGACGGCCGTGATCGACCTGGAAGGCGAGATCGACAGCTTCGCCGACGAGGCGCTCAACGCCGCCTATGCCGCCGCCAGCCAGACGGGGTCAGCCGCCATCCTGCTGAACTTCAAGAACGTCGAGTACATCAACAGCACCGGCATCGCCCTGATCGTGGGGCTGTTGGCCCAGGCGCGCAAGTCCGGGCGCCGGCTGCTCACCTGCAACCTGAGCCCGCACTACCAGGAAATCTTCCAGATTACGCGCCTGGCAGACTTCATGCAGATCTTCCCGGACGAGGCCAGCGCCCTGGCCGAGTCCCGCTGACCATTCACGCGCTCCAAGAGGAACCGCCATGACCAAACCCAACGTCACCATGACCGTCCGCCCGCTGGACAAGGCGTGCAGCGCCATCGACATCCGCGGCGAGGTGACCGCTTTCGCCGAAAACGTCCTGATGGACGTCTACACTCAGGCCACCAGCGCCGGCGCCCGCGTCATCATCCTGAACTTCAGCGGCCTGGAGTATATGAACAGCTCCGGGATCGGCCTGCTGGTGACGTTGCTGATCCGCGCTAACCGGCAGCGGCAGCGCCTGCTGGCGGTGGGCCTGAGCGAGCATTACCAGCAAATCTTCGAGTTGACGCGCCTCAACGAGGCCATCGGCATCTACAACTCGGAGGCCGAGGCCATGGCGGCGCAAACGACAGCCCGCGTGGAGGCCCGTCATGACTGATCCTGCCCCCTCCCCCAACCCGCGCGACGCCGGCAACTGGGCCCAGCCCGTGGACCGGCTCTCGACCGCCGGCGTCCAGGCCGGCGGCATGCGCCTGAACGTCGAGGGCCGGCACCTGACCGGGCCCATCCGCGGCTTCGGCCAGATGTGGCAGAAGACGTACTGGGTGCGTCTGAGCGGCGCGGCGGTCACCCCTCAGGAGGTCGTGAAGACCTGGAAGGCGGAGTTCCCCAACTTCTGGCCCAGGGGCAACCGCTTCTATGGCCCGCTGACGGGCATTCAGCCGGGCGAGGTGGCCGTGCTCAACCTGGCCGGCCCGGGCGGCGTCACCGCCCCCGGCGGGACTCCCGTCATCGCCACCGGCATCATGGTCATCTACGCCGACGAGACTTCGTTCAGCTTCATGACGCCCGAGGGCCATATCCTGGCCGGCCTGATCACCTTCAGCGCCTCCGAGGCCGACGGCGCCACCGTGGCGCAGGTGCAGGCCCTGATCCGCACCATGGACCCGCTCTACGAGCTCTCCTTCCGGCTCGGCGTCGGCCACAAAACCGAGGACGATTTCTGGCAGACCACCCTGCGCAACCTGGCGGCGCGCTTCGGCGTGGACGGCCAGCCGCAGATGCGCACCTCGCTGGTGGACCCGCGCCTGCAATGGTCGCAGGCCAAGAACGTCTGGCACAACGCCGCCATCCGAACGGCCTTTTATCTGCCGGTCGCATTGCTCAAGAAATTGTTCGGCCGCGCCTGACTCGGGACCCGCGCCATGTCCACCCCCGATCCCAACCGCCCGACCCCGCGTGACGCGGCCTACTGGGCCAAACCCATCACGAAGATCAAAGTCGCGGACGTGCCCGCCGGCGCCACTAACCTGAACGTCGACGGCCACGCCGTGGTCAGCCCGCTGCAGGGTTTCGGCGCGCTCTGGCAGAAGACCTACCGGGTCCGCCTGCCCGGCGCCGCGCTCAGCGCCGCCGACGTGATGCGGGTCTGGAAGGAGCAGTTCCCCAAATTCCAGCCGCCCGGCAACCACTTCTATCCGCCCATCACGGGCATCGACCCCGGCCGGGTCATCTTCATCGACAGCACCCTGCCCGTCTTCCCGGGCCTGCCCGGGATCGTGCCCATCGCGGCCGGCGTGGTCGTGATCTATGAAGACGACGAATGCTTCACCATCATGACCCCGGAAGGCTTCCCGGAATCCGGCTGGAACACGTTCAGCGTGTCGGAAGAGGATGGAGTCCCGGTGGCCCAGGTGCAGACTCTGGCCCGGGCCATGGACCCGATCTACGAGTTCGGCCTGTACGTGATGGGCGGGGACCAGTTCCAGGACCGGACCTGGCAGACCGTGTTGACCAATCTGGCCGCCCACTTCGGGATCACGGGCCAGGTGCAGATGCACAAAGTCTGCCTGGACCCGCGCCTGCAGTGGTCCGAAGCCCGGCATGTCTGGCGCAACGCCGCTATCCGGACCTTCTTCTATGCGCTGGCCGCGCCGCTCCGGTGGCTGCTCTCCATCGGCGCCGAACAGAAGGCCGTGGGCCGTGGGCCGTAGGCGGAACGCGGGCCTCTCTGCCTTCGGCTGTCTGCCGCCGCCGCCCCCATGCGTGACGCCATCATCGTCGGCGCCGGCCCCAACGGGCTGGCCGCAGCCATCACCCTGGCCCAGGCCGGCTGCTCGACGCTGGTCCTCGAGGCGCGCGAGACCATCGGCGGCGGCACGCGTTCAGCCGAACTGACGCTGCCCGGCTTCCTGCATGACGTCTGTTCCGCCGTCCAGCCGCTCAGCCTGGCCTCGCCGTTCTTTCGCGCCCTGCCCCTGGCCGACCTCGGGCTGGAGTTCGTCCAGCCGCCGCTGCCGCTGGCCCATCCCCTGGACGACGGCACCGCCGTGGCGCTGTCCCGCTCGGTGACGGAGACCGCCGACGGCCTGGGGCCGGACGCCGGGACGTATCGGCGCGTGGCCGAATTCCTGCGCGACGACTGGGAGAAGATCATCCACGAATTTCTGGGCCCGCTGCGCGCGCCGCGCCATCCCCTGGCGATGACGGGCTTCGGCCTGCTGGCGCTGCAATCGGCCCGAGGCCTGGCCGAGCGCGCCTTCCGCGGCCCGCGCGCCCGCGCCCTGTTCGCGGGCCTGGCCGCCCACGCCATCCAGCCCCTGGAGAACCCGCCCACGGCCGCCTTCGGCCTGATGCTGGGCATGCTGGCGCACGCCGTCGGCTGGCCCGTGGTCCGCGGCGGCTCCCAGCAGATCGCCGCGGCGCTGGCCCGCCATCTGCGCGCGCTGGGCGGCGAGATCGTCACCGGCCATCCGGTGGAGACCCTGGACACGCTGCCCCCCGCCCGCGCCCTCCTGCTGGACGTGACGCCGCGGCAGTTTCTGCGCCTGGCCGGCGGCCGGCTCCCGGCGCGCTACCGCGAAGCCCTCGCGCGTTACCGTTACGGTCCGGGCATCTTCAAGATGGATTACGCGCTGGATGGCCCGGTGCCGTGGACGGCGCCGGAGTGCGCCCGGGCCGGCACAGTCCACCTGGGCGGGACGCTCGAAGAGATCGCGGCCTCGGAGAGCGCCGTCTGGCGGGGCGAGCACGCGGAGCGGCCGTACGTGCTGGTGGCGCAGCAGAGCCTGTTCGACCCCACACGCGCGCCCGAGGGCCGGCAGACCCTCTGGGCGTACTGCCACGTGCCCAACGGCTCGACCGTCGACATGCGCGCCCGGATCGAGGCCCAGATCGAGCGTTTCGCCCCCGGCTTCCGCGACCGGGTCCTGGCCCGCCATTCGCACACGGCCATGGAGATGGAGCGCTACAATCCCAACTACGTGGGCGGGGATATCAACGGCGGGGTGCAGGATTTTCGGCAGTTGTTCACGCGGCCGGCCGTGCGCTTTCCGCCTTACAGCACGCCCCTCAAAGGCGTCTACCTGTGCTCGTCGGCCACACCGCCGGGCGGCGGCGTGCATGGGATGTGCGGGGTTTTCGCGGCGCAGACCGCTCTGCGCGACCTCGCGCGCCGCTAGCCCGCCTCAAGGCCCGTCGCGCCCGACGGCCCGGCGAACCCCATAACCGCGCGTTCGCGCTCAGGACGACGGCAGATCAAGAACGCGAGAAAGCTCCCCAGCTCCCCGGCAGCCCTTTCGTGTCCCTTGGCGGACTCTCAGCCAATCACGCGCCCGGGTTATCCAGCCGGAACCCGTGTCCGCGCACCGTGGACACGTAGGGCGTGTCCGGGTCGAGCTCAGCCAGGCGGTCGCGCAGGCGGCGCACCAGCGCGTCAATGGCCTGCTCGGAGACGCCGGCCCCCTGCGCCTCCGGCCAGACCGTCTCGATGATGGCCTCCCGCGAACAGACCTCGCCGGCGTGCTGATAGAGCAGCTCCAGGAACCGGAACTGCGGCGCCGACAGCGGCGGGTCCAGTTCTTTCTCCCCGATCCACAACCGGCGTGAGGCGCTGTCCAGGCGCAACCGGCCGGTCGGCGCGGGCGGCGCCGCTTTCCCGAACTGGATCATCTGCGCCAGCGGCGTGTCGGCCTGCAGCGGCACGGTCGCCTCCGAGCCGACATAGGCCAGCCGGGCCACCAGCGCCACCTGGATCAGGTCGCCGTCTTGCAGGCGCACCCGGCCCTGCACCGGCTTGCCGTTGACGTGCGTGCCGTTCTTGCTGCCCAGGTCCTCCAGCTCATAGCCGTCGTCGGTTCGGTTCAGCATGGCATGCACCCGGCTCACCTGCCGGTCCGGGATGACGATGTCGCAGTCCGGCTCGCGCCCAATGGACAGCTGCCTCTTGGTCAACGCCCAACGCTGGCCGGCCGCCGGGCCGGTCTGAGCGACGAGCATCGGTACTTTAGCGTCGCCGATCATGGTCCGCCTCAAAATCGGTTCGAGTTATAATAACGGCCAATTGCAGGCCGCTCACGAACGCTGCAGAGCCCGTTCGTCGCCGGAGCGCGTCGCCGCGAACCGGTCTCCCTCCCTGCGGGGCGGAGCCGGGCGCGGTTTCAGGCCTGGTCCTCCGCGCTCTGCAAATCTTAACGAACGGAGATCCCATGCTCCCGCCACTTCAGGCTGGAGATACGCTGCGTCAGCGCTACAAGATCATCCGTCCGATCGGTCAGGGAGGGATGGGCAGCATCTACCAGGCCGAGGACGTGCGTCTGGAGGGCCGGCTGTGCGCCATCAAAGAAGTCCTGATGGACCCCGGCCTGCCGCCTCGGACCCAGCAACAGGCCCGTGAGCAGTTTTACCGCGAGGCCTCCGTTCTGGCGCGCCTGGATCATCCCAACCTGCCCAAGGTCTCGGACTACTTCTCCGAGGCCGATCGCGACTATCTGGTGATGGACTTCGTGCCCGGCCGGGACCTTAAGGAGTTGATGGACGAGGCCCGCCAGAATGGGCGCTTCCTGTCCGAGGCCGACGTCCTGGCCTGGGCCGCGCAACTTATCGATGCGCTCGACTATTTGCACCACCAGGATCCGCCCATCGTCCACCGCGACATCAAGCCGTCCAATCTGAAGCTCACGCCGAGCGGGCGCGTGAAACTGGTGGATTTCGGCTTGGTCAAACTGCTGGCGCCCGATGAGCGCACGGTGACCGTGGTCCAGGGCCTGGGCACCGTCTATTATACGCCTCTGGAGCAGTACGGCGGCGACACGGGCAACACCGACGCCCGCTCGGACATCTACGCCTTCGGCGCCACGCTCTATCACCTGCTGACGAACGAACCGCCGACGGAGGCCAAGCAACGCTTCCTGCGCCCGGAGTCCCTGCGGCCGCCGCGCAGCCTCAACCCGGCCGTCTCGCCGCGCGTGGAAAAGGCCATCCAGTGGGCTATGGCCATGCACCCGGACGACCGCCCGCCCGACATCGCGACGTTTCGCGATATCCTGCGCCCGGACACCGGCCTGCCCACCACCGTGGCTGAGGGCGACACCATCCTGGTCCAGCCCCTGATCCGCCTGCCGGCGCTCGTGACCCCCCTCGACCGCTACCTGGCGGCCGCAGCGGCCGGCCTGCTCGTCCTGGCCTTCGCCGTTACTTTCCTCTGGCCGCTGCTCCGTTGACCGGCTCGGCCTGCCGCAGCCAGGCCCACCCCGCCGCCAGGCCGACGCCGCCCCCCGCCAGCACGCTCGCCAGCGCCGCCAGAGGCCCCAGGGCCGCGCGCAGCGCGCCGATCCCGGGCAAACCCAGCGCGAAGAAGTTGTAACCCAACAGCACGCCGATGGCGCCCAGCAGCGCCAGCCGGACGCCGCGCCGGGGCTGCGCCTCGGAGCCGCCCAGCCGGTAGCCGGCAACCAGCGCGCCGGCCAGCCCGAACAACATCACGATGAAATCGCCGGCGGAGGCCGTCGGCGGGGTGGGCCGTATCTCGCCGGGGTTCGCCGGCGTCGGCGCGCTGGTCGGCGTCGGCGGCACCGGGGTTTCGGTTGGGCTGGGCGTGATGGTCGGCGTATCGGTCGGCGGCACGATCTGGGTGACGAAGAAGACCACGCCCGGCTGAACCGGAATCTGGAGCTTGCTGGAGCGTTGCACCACCGGTTCGCTGATGGAGATCTCCAGGAAGCCCAACCGGTCCAGGGTCAGGTCGGCGCGCGCCATGCCCGCCTCGGTCACGGTGTCGATGAAGCTGAAGTCCCGGCTCTCGCCGGTGGTGTAGACGAGCATGAAGCGCGCCGGCGTCCCATCCGGCACCGGGAAGCCGTTGCGGTCGCGGATGACGCTGGTGCGCAGGCGCAGGACATCGCCCACCTGCAGGCCCAGGCTCGGCGTGGCCGTGCCCGCCGGGACCGGCGTCCCCACTTCGCCCAGCGGGGTATCCGAGAACAGCTCGACGGTCTGGGCCGGGTCCGGGGCCGTCACCTGGATCAGGTCATAGCCGATGCTTTCCACCGACAGCGGCGGGCGGCCGCCGGGCACCAGCTGCCCGAAGAGCAGTTGCGCGGCGGCGTCGATGAAGGCCGGGCCTTTGCTGTACAGCGCGTAGTAGGCCGTCAGCTTGCTCAGGTCGGTGGTGTCCAGGAAATACGGCGCGTTGAAGGCGAACACGATGGTGCGCTTGGCGCGCACCAGGTCCGGCCGCTGGCTCAGGAAGGCCGAGACCAGGTTGCTGTTCGGCTGGGCCGGGTTCACATCCAGCATCGCCAGGACGATCCAGTCGGCCTGGTTCAGGGCGGACTCGATCGGCAGCGGCTCGGGCGTGGGCGTCTCCGGCGTGGTCGCCGGCGGATTGGCGCGCAAGTTCAGATACGCGGCCAGCTCATCGAACCCGAAGCTCTGCACGTTGCGCGGGTTCACCTGGCCGCTGCCGGCCGGCCCATACAACTGCAGGACGGCGTCCTCCAGCGCCTGCCGGTCGATCAGCAGATTGAGCGGACACTCGGCGCACTGGCGGCCGACCTGGAT
The DNA here is from genome assembly GCA_034434015.1 of Anaerolineales bacterium. GTDB lineage: Bacteria > Chloroflexota > Anaerolineae > Anaerolineales > UBA6663 > SpSt-583. Next base: position 7,274 of record DAOUAB010000042.1, on the reverse strand, counting down.
ATCGGTGAGGAAGACGATGCGCTCGCCGGCGGCCGGCGGCTCCGGGGCGCGCGCGGCCAGCTCTTCCAGCGATGGGCTGATCAGCGTCGCCGCGCGGCGCGCCAGTTCCATCACCTGGCCGCGGCCCTGGCCGAGCACCGCCAGATCGTCGGCGGAGCGCGTCGCCCGCTCCAGGCTGAACTGGCCGTTGTACAGGCGCAGCTTGAGCTGCAGGATGCGCGCCACCGAGGCGTCCACCCGGCTGGCGAAAGCCCGGTCCTCCGCATAGCGCTGGGCAAAGTAGGTGATGACATCGGCGATGTTGCGCAACTGGTCGGCGCGCGGGTTCTGCCCGAAACTGGACAGATACAGGACGTCGTTGCCGGCCAGGAAGGCCTCGGACGCGATGCGGCGCGGGTTGAAGTCGCGCTCGGTCGGGTCATAGAAGCGCTTGACGGCGCGCGTGCCCAGCGAGTCGCTGATCATCAGGCCGCCCGCGTCACGCCACGTCTGGAGTTCCGGCAGCGTCAGGAGCTGCGTGAAGGCGCGCGGATCGAAGCTGACCGGGCTGGTGGTCTGGCGGATATTGCCCTGGAAACCCTGGAACCGGATATGGGCCGACATCAGGGCGTCGGCCGTGGCGGCCGGGTCCGGCGCGCCGCCCGTGACCATGAAGAACGGCACCAGGTCGATCTGGGTCAGCTCCTCCAGCGACTTGCGCACCGTCGGCACCTCGTCCACGGGGTTGCGATCGGTGGCGCCCAGGCCCGGGAAAGCCTTGGCCGCCACCGCCAGACGCCCGTCCGAGCCGGCGTGAACGCCTTCGATATAGCTGCGGCCGAGGCGGCCCACCCAGAACGGGTCGCCGCCGAAGGCGCGGGTGCCGGGCGCGCCGGGGACGGCCGGGCGCGGGTCCTCCAGCACATCCAGCGACGGGCCGAGCAGCAGGTTGACGCCCAACGCCGAGAGCTCGGCGCCCGCGATCTCGCCCATGGCCTGCGCCTGGAGCGGGTCCCAGGTCGCGCCGATGGCCATGGCGCTGGGCAGATCGGTGAGCCCGGAACGAATCTCGGTGTACGGATACCCGTCGCCGTCATGGTTGGTGGCGATAAAGAGCGGGATGAAGGGCGCGGCGCTGGCCGCCGGCTCGGCCTCCGGCGCGCCGCCCGCCTCGGCCGCCGTCGCCGCCAGCGTCTGCAAGCGGTTGATCAGGCCGAGCGCCTGGCCGGGGGCGTCGAGGGTGTCGGTGATGTTGTCGTTGGCGGCCAGCAGCGCCACCCCGCCGACGCGGTACTGCGTGATCAGGCGCTCGATGTCGGAGCCGGCCTCAGCCGAGGCGCCATAGAACGTCACCAGGAACAACTGGCCGACCTTCTCCGCCGGCGTCATGCGCGCCATGAGCTGGGTCACGGACAGGGACTGCGACGCCGGGCGCGGCAACGGTTGAGACCCTGGCGCAAAGGCCAGCTGCAGCGCCAGCAGTGCGGGCAGCCATCGTCTTAAGGCGTTCACGGCGCGGATTGTACTACACGGATTTCCTTCAGAATATAATCCGCGATCTGGTCCGGCGTGGTCCGGCCGGCGTCGAACCAGCGGAGGGCCGGATCGTCCGGTTTGAACCAGTTGGCCTGCCGGCGGACGAAGACGCGCGTGTCATGCTTCAGGCGCCGCACGGCCTCGGCCAGGTCGCACTCGCCGCGCAGGTACGCGCCGATCTGGCGGTAGCCCAGCGCCGACATGGCCGGCAGGGACCAGGCATAGCCCTGGTCCCTCAGCCCCTGCACCTCAGCCACCAGGCCGGCGGCCAGCATCCCGTCCACGCGGGCGTCGATGCGCGCATACAGCTCCGGGCGCGGCCGGTTCAGGCCGATCGAGATGGCCCGGAACGGGGGCGCCTGGCGGCGGCGCTGGGCCACAAACGATTGGCCGGTGGTCAGGGCCACCTCCAGGGCCCGGATCACGCGGCGCGGGTTGCGCACGTCGATCTGCGCCGCCGACTGCGGATCGACCGCCGCCAGGCGCCCGGCCAGAGCCGCGACGCCATCCCGCGCCAGCTCGGCCTCCAGCTCCGCGCGCAGCTCCGGCGACGGCGCGCCGCCCGGGACCTGCCAGCCCTCGACGATGGCGCGGATATACTGGCCGGTGCCGCCGACCAGCAGCGGGAGCCGGCCGCGCGCCCGGATTGAGGCGATGGCGGCGTAGGCGGCCTGCTGCACGTCGGCCAGCGTCCAGGGCCGGTCCGGCGTGGTTACATCCACCAGGTGGTGGGGGACGCGCGCGCGCTCGGCCGGGGTCGGTTTGGCCGTCCCAATGTCCAGGCCCCGGTAGAGGTAACGCGAGTCGGCCGAGACGATCTCGGCCTCCAGCCGCCCGGCCAGCGCCAGCGCAAACGCCGTTTTGCCGACCGCCGTCGGGCCGACCAGGACGATGACAGGCGGGGATTGCGAAGCCATGCGGGTCAACAACCGGTCACCGCGTTCTCGATCACGTCCACGCGCAACAGCTCGCCGCGGGGGGAGAGCTCGACGGCGACAAAGTCGATGCGCCAGGGCGCGGCCTCCAGCCCCTGCGCCTGCACGTAGGCCTGGGCCGCCGCAATCAGCCGCCGGCGTTTGCGCGGCGTGACCGACTCTTCCGGCGTGCCCCGCGCGCGGCCCCGGCGGGCGCGCACCTCGACAAAAACCCAGGCCTCGCCCTGCCGCGTCACCAGGTCGATCTCGCCCGCCGGGCAGCGGTAGTTGCGAGCGACCACCTCGTAGCCGAGCGCGGCCAGGCGCTCGGCCGCCAGCCGCTCGCCCAGCCGGCCCAGGCTCAGACGGGCGCGCGTCACTCCGTCTCGGGCTCCGGCTGCGGCTGAGGGACAAACCAGCGCCGCAGGGTCTGGCGGAAACGGTCCCAGCCCGTCATGCGCTGCTGGCGCTCCGCCGCCAGGCGCGTGTACTCGTCCAGCACCGCCTGGCCCGTGCGGTTGATGTCGTAGCGCTGGGCCGTCTCGCGGGCGGCGGCGCCCATCTGCCGGCGGGTCTCCGGCTCCATCACCAGGCGCATCAGCTTGGCCGTGAAGACGGCAATGTCGGGCGTGCTGAGCAGGCCGTTGACGCCGTCCACAATCGTGTCGCCGACGCCCGCGGAGATGATGCCCAGGGCCGGCAACCCCGAGGCGTGCGCCTCGATCAACGAGAAGGGATGGACCTCGGTCTGCGAGGCGGTGACGAACACATCCGCCAGGCGCAGATAGGCCGGGACGCGCGTGTACTCCACCTTGCCCAGGAACTTCACCCGGTCCCCGAAGCCGGAATGGGCGGCCTGGTCGCGCAGGTTCTCCAGCTCCGGCCCGCCGCCGACCAGGGCCAGCACGACGTCCGGCCGGGCGGCCGCCACGCCGAAGAACGCGCGCAACAGGAAGGCCAGGTTCTTCTCCGGGCTGAACCGGCCGGTGTACATCAGCACCACGGCCTCGTCCGGCAGGCCGACCTCGGCGCGCGTCAACGGCGGCGGGTCCTGGAACGGCGCGAAGTCGATGCCGTTGGGGATGACCGTGATCGGGACGGTCACGCCCAGGCCGCGCATCATGTCGGCCGTGCCGGGCGACGGCGCAATCACCAGGTTGCACTGAGCGCAGAAGTTCGGCAGATAGGCGCGCAGGAATGTGTCGCCGACGGCGTCCGGCACCATGCGCGGCAGGTAGTGCTCGGCGTACAGGTCGAAGCGGGTGTGGTTGGTGAAGACGATCGGGATGCCGTGCGGCTTGCAGTAGCGCAGGGCCAGCGGCCCGCTCAGGAACGGGTGGTGGACGTGGGCGACGTCCATCGTCAGCAGTTTGCGTTCGGCCGTGCGGGAGTAGCGGAACGAGAGATGAAAGCCGGTGTCGTTGACGTTGAGCGGCAGGCCGGGCGACCGCACCACATAGAGTTCGTCGTCCTCGTAATCCAGGTTGCCAAAGGTGAACACAAAGACCTTATGGCCGTTGGCCTCCAGCCAGCGCTTGTTCAACGAGACGTAATTCGTCACGCCGCTGATATTTGGCTTATACATATCCACCAACATACCGATGCGCATGGCCGGCCTCCTTGCGGGCGCCTGAATCAGTGGCACCCGGCAGTCTTGTATGTTACACTATTTAGGTGAGCGGCCTCTCAGGCATCGCGGCGGGTGGGAAAAGGGCATGTCGTTGGCGAGCATCTTCAAACAGACCGATATTTTCTATGACCTGACCTCGGCGCAACTGGAACTGATCCAGTCCCTCTGCCAGGAGCGCCGCTGCAACGTCGGCGATCTCATCTTCGAGGAGAACACGGCCAGCGACGAACTGTACGTCATCGTCCAGGGCGAGGTGGACATCCAGGTGGACCCGTCGCTGGTGGGCGACGCCAATGTCCGGGCGACGGAGCCGGTCACCATCGCCACGTTGCGCCGCGGGCAATCGTTCGGCGAGATCGCCCTGGTCGATCAGGGCCTGCGCTCCGCCACGGCGCGCTGCGCGGCCAACAACACCCTGTTGCTGGTCATCCCGCGCGACAAGCTCATCTCGCTGTGCGACACCCACCCCCAACTCGGCTACCGCCTGATGCGCAACCTGGCCGCCGACCTGGCGCTGAAGATCCGCAGCACCGACCTCCGCATCCGCGAAGAACTGCTCTACGGCGACCGGCGCCGCTAGTCTCTAGTCTCTGACCCGCGGAGACCAGAAACGCCGCCCCCATGCACGCCGAACTGATCGCCATCGGCAGCGAGCTCGTCTTAGGCGAGATCGTCGACACCAACTCCGCCCACATCGCCCGCGCGCTGCGCAGCCTCGGCCTGGAGGTCGAGCGCTTTTCGGCCATCGGCGACCGGGCCGACCGCATCGCGGCGCTGGTCCGGGAGGCCGCCGGCCGCTCGCCGGTCGTCATCACCACCGGCGGCCTCGGCCCCACGGTGGACGACCCGACGCGCGAGGCGGTGGCGCGCGCCTTCGACCGGGAGCTGGAATACCGGCCCGAGCTGTGGGCCCAGATCGAGGCCCGCTTCCGCAAGTTCGGGCGCACCCCCACCGAGAATAACCGGGCCCAGGCCCATATCCCGGCCGGCGCGCGACCGGTGGAGAACCCGGTCGGCACCGCGCCGGCTTTCATCGTCGAACATCCGGGCGGCGCCGTCATCTGCCTGCCGGGCGTGCCGCGCGAGATGGAACACCTGCTGACCCAGGCCATCCTGCCCTATCTGCGGCAGACGTTCAACCTCAACGGCATCCTGAAGTCCAAAATCCTGCGGACCGTCGGACTGGGCGAGAGCGCGATCGACGCCCGGATCGGGGACCTGGAGCGGCTGGAGAACCCGGCCGTCGGGCTGGCCGCGCACGCCGGCCAGGTGGACATCCGCATCACGGCCAAAGCCGCCAGCGAAGCGGAGGCCGACGCCCTGATCGCGCCGGTGGAGGCTCAGGTGCGGGCCGCGTTCGGCGACTTTATTTTCGCCGAGGGCGCGCAGACGCTCGAGGAGGCCGTCGCCCAGCTGCTGGCCGCGCGCGGCCTGAGCGTGGCCGTGGCCGAGGCGGCCACCGACGGGCGCCTCAACGCGCGGCTGGCGGTGTTGCCGCAGGCCGCCCAGGTGTATCGCGGGGCGATCCCGGCCGCCGACGGCCGGCCGCTGGAGGCCGAGGCCGGACGCGCCCGGTCCGAGCGCGGCGCCGACTTCGGCCTGGCGGCGCGCGTCCTGCGCTCGCCGGACCAGAACCGGATCGAGCTCGCCCTGGCCGACGGCGCCTCGGCCGAGACCCGCGTCCAGGGTTACGGCGGCCCGCCCGCCCACCTCGGCCAGTGGGCCAGCACCGCCGCCCTCAACCTTCTGCGCCTGCGCCTCCTGAAACCGGACCGGTGACGCCGGCCGCGCTCGTCAGCCGCTGCCCAAAGCGATATATTTCCTTCGCTCAATTCTCAGCAGGAGCGCGCACTATGTCAGCAAGAGAAAGCGCCACCCTGGGCGGCGGGTGTTTCTGGTGCCTGGAGGCGGTCTATGACGACCTGCGCGGCGTCGAAGCCGTTGTATCGGGCTACGCCGGCGGCCACGTCCCCCACCCGACTTACGAACAGGTTTGTTCCAAGACCACGGGCCATGCCGAGGTCGTCCAGATCACGTTCGACCCCGCGGTCATCACCTTCCGCGACCTGCTGGAAGTTTTCTTCTCCATCCACGACCCGACGACGCTCAACCGCCAGGGCGCGGACGTCGGTCCGCAATACCGCTCGGTGATCTTCTATCATTCGCCCGAACAGCGCGCGACGGCCGAGGCCGTGATCGCCGAGCTGGGCCGGTCCGGCGCGTTCGCTCAGCCCATCGTCACCGAGCTGACGCCTTACACGGCCTTCTACCCGGCCGAGGCCTACCATCAGGCTTATTTCCGCAACAACGGCCGCCAGCCCTACTGCCAGATCGTCATTGCGCCCAAGCTGGCCAAGTTCCGCCAGCAGTACGGCGAGCGGCTCAAAGCCTGAGCGTCCGGGAGGCGCACCATGACGAACGCCCTGATCTGGGGCGCGGCCGGCGGTCTCGGCCGCGCGTTGACCTCGCACCTGGCCGCCGCCGGCTGGACCGTGTACGCGGTCGCCCGCGAGGCGGCGGCGCTGACCGCCCTCACCCCGCATTGCTTCGACGCCGACGTGGCCGACCCGTTTGCGGTCCAGCGCGCGGTGCTGGCGGTGAGCCAGGAAGCCGGCCTGATTCAGTTGTGCCTCTACGCGGCCGGCGACATCGCCTCCCAGCCCGTGGGCCGGATGACGCCCGACGCCTGGGCGCGGCTGTTGAACGCCAACCTCACCGGCGCCTATCTCACCACACATCACAGCCTGCCGCTGCTCGCGCCCGACGCCCACCTGATGTTCATCGGCGCCCTCCACGAGCGCCTGCGCCTGCCGGGCCTGGCGGCCTATGCCGCCGCCAAGGCCGGCCTGGAAGCCTTTGCCGAGGTCCTGCGCAAGGAGGAGCGCGGCCGGCGCGTCACCGTCGTCCGGCCGGCCGCCGTGGACACGCCGCTGTGGCGCAAGGCGCCGTTCCGCCTGCCCGCCGGCGCGCTCAGCCCGGAGGTCGCCGCGCAGAAAATCATCGCCGCCCACCAATCCGGCCATGCCGGCTTGCTGGAGCTCTGACAGCGCGCGACGACGTGAAACCGGTCCAGGAGTTGATCGGATGGCCGTCTCGATCTGGTGGGTCCGGCGCGACCTGCGCCTGAGCGACAACCCCGCCCTGCACGCCGCCTGCGCGCACGGCGCCGTCGTCCCGGTCTTTATCCTGGACCCCGGGGCCGACGGCTCGCGTTA
>DAOUAB010000041.1:0-39684 GCA_034434015.1 Anaerolineales bacterium | reverse complement strand
GGGGTGCCGCCCAGCGGGGAAGAGACGGCCCGCGCCCTTCTTTTCCTGGGCGCGACTCTGGCATACGGCGGCGTCTGGCTCGGCCTGGCCATGGTCTGTTCTGTGCTCTTTCGCCAGCCGGCGACGGCCGCCCTGGCCTCCCTGGCCGTCTGGCTGTTCTTCACCGTTTTCTGGGGCATCCTGGCCGGTGTGCTGGCCCAGGCGCTGAGCCCGGTGGAAACGGGTCTGGTGGACGAAGTCCTGGCCCAGAGCCAACTTGAGCAGAATCTGGCGCGCCTGTCCCCCAACACGCTGTACGCCGAGATCGTCCTGGCCATCCTGAACCCGGCCACCCGGGCGCTCGGCCCGGTGCTGCCGATCCAGCTCCATCGCGCCGTCCTGGGGGCGCCGCTTCCGCTTTCCGAAAGCCTGGCGTTGATCTGGCCGCACCTGACCGGCCTGACCGCCGGCGTGATCCTGCTCTTCGCCGTTGCGTATGTGCTCTTCCAGCGCCAGGAAGTGCGGGCCTGACAACCGGATCGGCGCCTGCCAGCCGCCCGGCTGATCGCGTTGGCCGCCCCGATGGAGAGGGGGAGGCGTCATAATCAACTCAAACCCGGCTCCTGCGCCGCGGCGACGAGTCAATTCCTGAGGCCGTCGCCGCGGCCGTGTTTCGCAACCCGAATGCGACCAACCCTGTAACCTTCACGGGCAGACGCCATCTAACGTTTGGGCCGCGAAAACCGGCCCGCTTCAGGAACATGGGTTGTGGATCTTTTGAAACTTTTGTTCGGGCCGCCGCTCCCGGCTGTGACGCCGCAGGAGGCCCAGGCGCGGCTGAAATCCCGGCCGGCGCCGTATGTGCTTGACGTGCGCCAGCCGGCCGAGTATGCCGAGGGTCATATCGCCGGCGCGACGCTCATCCCGCTTAATCAACTGGCTGACCGTCTGCGCGATCTGCCGCGCGACCGCGAGATCCTGTGCGTCTGCCGGTCCGGGAGCCGCAGCGGCTCGGCCGTCCGCCGCCTCGTCCGCGATGGCTATAACGCCGTCAATCTTCGTGGCGGCATGTCGGCCTGGCAGGCGGCCGGATTGCCGGTTAAGAAGGGCTCCGTGCGGTGATGCCCGCCTTGCTGTTGGACCTGGCCCTGGGGTTCGGCATCGGTCTGTCGCTGGGCCTGCTGGGCGGCGGCGGCTCCATCCTGACGGTTCCAGCCCTGGTCTACCTGGTGGGCCAGACGCCGGCGGCGGCCGTCACGACCTCGCTGGCCATCGTCGGCGCCAACAGCGCGCTTGGGGCGTCGTTCCACCGGGCGCAGGGGACGCTCAACTGGCGCGTGGCCCTGCAGTTCGGCGGGGCCGGGATGCTGGCCGCTTTCCTGGCCGCCGGGCTTTCCAGGCTGTTCCCGCCGGCCGCGCTTCTGGTGGCCTTCGCCGTGTTGATGCTCGTCATCGCCGGCCTGATGCTCTCGCCGCTGACCGTGCGCCGGTCCCAGCCCAGGACGCCCCGCTGGGGCATGGTGCTGGCCAGCGGCGCCGCCGTCGGTCTGCTGACCGGCGTCCTGGGGGTGGGAGGCGGTTTCCTGATCGTGCCGGCCCTGGTGATGCTGGTCGGCCTGCCGATGTCTCAGGCGGTTGGCACCTCGCTGGTCGTCATCGCCATGAACAGCCTGGCCGGCCTGCTCGGCCACCTGGGCGAGGCGGTGGACCTGGCTCTGACGGCCACCTTCGTCGTCGCCGGGCTGGCCGGCACGTTTCTGGGCGCGCGCCTGGCGGGCCGCCTTCCGGCGGAGCAGCTGCGCCGGGCCTTCGCGGCGCTGGTCATTGTTCTGGCTGTATTTTTGCTCTACGATAATTTGCCGAGGCTGGGTTGAAGATCGGGTAACCGTTCTACGGGAGCGATGTGATGTACGTCCAACAGTTTTTCGTTGAAGGTCTGGGCTGCGCCTCCTACCTGGTGGGCTGCGAGGGCGCCGGCGTCGCCGCCGTAGTCGATCCGGACCGCGAAGTGGATAAATACCTGACGGCGGCGCAGGCGCGCGGCCTGAAGATCACGCATATCATCGAGACGCACCTGCACGCCGACCATGTGTCCGGCAACGCCGATTTGCAGGCTCGCACCGGCGCCGACATCTACCTCCACGAGCAGGCCGGGGCGACGTTCGCGCACAAACCGCTGAAGGGCGGCGACACGCTCACGCTCGGAAACGTGCGTCTGGACGTGCTGCACACGCCCGGCCATACGCCGGAGAGCATCACGCTGCTGGTCACCAACCAGACGCGCGGCGGCGAGCCGTGGCTGGCTTTCACCGGCGACACGCTCTTCGTCGGCGACATCGGCCGGCCGGACCTGGTGGGCGCCGCCGCGGCGCGCGGGCTGGCGGCCCAGATGCACGACAGCGTCTTCTCCAAGCTGCTGCCTCTGGACGACGGGCTGTTGATCTATCCCGGCCACGGCGCCGGCTCGCTGTGCGGCAAGTCCATCGGCGCGATGCGCAGCACCACGCTGGGCTTCGAGCGCCGGCACAACCCCGCCCTGGCGCCGCGCGTCCTGGACGAGTTTATCGAATTCGCCGTCAGCGATCTGCCGGAGCAGCCCGGCAACCATACCCGCATCAAGGCCCTGAACCGGCGCGGCCCGCGCCCGCTCGGCGAGGTGACGCCCCGGCCGCTCCCCATCCAGGCGGCGGTGCCGTACTTCCAGCGCGGCGCCGCGCTGCTGGACCTGCGTCCCCAGGCCGAGTATGTCAGGGCCCACATCCCCGGCTCGGCGCACCTGGAGGCCGATGACCAGCTCAGCAACCGGGTCGGCTTCGTGCTGCCGCCCGAGGTCCCGCTGGTGCTGCTCCTGGCCGACCCCGCCGACTATGCCCGCGTCGTCTACAGCCTGGCCCGGGTGGGCTATGACCACGTGGTCGGCTACCTGGCGGAAAGCCTGGAGACCTGGCAGGCCTATGGGCTGCCCGTCACCAGCGGCGACGTCAAGGATATCGAAGCGCCGGAGTTGAAGAACCTGCTGGAAACCGACAATGGCGCGCGCCCCGTGGTCGTGGATGTGCGCGAGCCGTGGGAATACCGCCAGGGCCACGTGCCGGGCGCGGTGCTGATGCCGCTCGGCGAACTGGGCGGACGCCTGGGCGAGCTGAACCCGGAGACGCCCGTGGCCGTGATCTGCGCCACCGGCAACCGCAGCCAGAGCGCGGCGGCGCTGTTCGGCCAGCAGGGCTTCAAGACGATCTATAACGTCCGGGGCGGTACGCTGGGCTGGATGCGGCGCGGGTTCCCGCTGGAGAAGTGAGAACAGCTGGCAGACAGCCGACGACAGAAGACGGCTGAGGGCCGGGCCAAACGCTATACCGCATCAGAATAATCAGGTGAGGGAGATACTGTGAGCACAATCGCTACCACTTTGGGGCTTACTGTAAGGCTCCAGGCCAATTTCGACGTCGCCCTGCGCCGGGTCACCGAGGCCCTGAAGGTCGAGGGTTTCGGTGTGCTGACCGAGATTGACGTCAGGGAGACGCTGAAGAAGAAGCTGGACGTCGATTTTCGCCAATACAAGATCCTGGGCGCGTGCAACCCGCCGCTGGCCTACCGCGCCCTGACCGCCGCGCCCGAGGTCGGCCTGCTCCTGCCCTGCAACGTGGTCGTCGCCGAGGTCGAAGGCGGGACCGAGGTCGCCCTGGTGGACCCGATCGCGATGCTGGGTTTCGTCAACCGGCCGGAGCTGGAGCCGATTGCGGAGGAGGCCCGTGTCCGGCTGGGGCGCGTCGCCAGGGCCCTGGAGGCGTAGACGACATGCCCATCTTCGAATTTGAGTGCCCGAACTGTCACAGCGCCTTCGACGAACTGGTCCGCAACGCGGAGGCTGTCAAGGATGTCACCTGCCCGTCGTGTGGCAGCCGCAAGGTGAAGAAGAAACTGTCCACCTTCGCGTCCAAGATCAGCGGCGGCGGGGCGGCCTCATCGGCCAGCGCCGCGGCCTGCGCGCCGGGCGGGACCTGAGGGATTCGGCGCTGAGCCGGCCGTGCGCCGGCAGAGCCGCTGCCTACCGCAACGGAGTCGTGTCGTACGAGCGGCTTTCCGCCGCGACGTGAAAGGAAACCTATGAGCACTTCGAAAGCTGTGCGCCAGGCGGCGCAGCGAAAATCCAATTCCCCCCCGGTGTGGGCGTGGGCCGGCGCGGCGGCAGCCGGCCTCCTGGTCATCGCCGCGTTCTTCTTCTGGCAGTCGTCCGGGGCGGCCGGCGGCCTGCCGCCGGAGATCAGCGTCGCCCAGGCGGCGGCCAGACGGGACGCCGGCGCTTTCATCCTGGATGTGCGCCAGCCGGAGGAATGGAACGAGTATCACATCCCCGGCGCGACGCTCATCCCGCTGGGCGAGCTGGCGAGCCGTCTGAACGAGATCCCGCGCGACCGCGAGATTGTGGTCGTGTGCCGGTCCGGCAACCGCAGCCAGCAGGGCCGCGACCTCCTCCAGCAGGCCGGCTTTGCGCCGGTCACCAGCATGGCGGGCGGGTTGTCGGAATGGCGAGCCGCCGGCTACCCCACCGTCGCCGGGCCATAGTCGGCCCGGCGCCTGCCTCCACGACCCCGTTTCACGGCCGGGCCGCCTGCGCCCGGCCGTCACTTTTTCCGCGCCGGGGCATCTAACGGCGCAGAACCCGCGCGCGCCCGGCTGCGCGGAGCAACAGGCTGAGGTGTGAACCCATGAGCGTGAATCTCGATGTCGCCCTGGGCGGCGACCCGGATACCCATTACGATGTGATCATCATCGGCGGCGGCCCGGCCGGGGCCACGGCCGCCCTCTACACCGCGCGCGCCGACCTGAAGACGCTGGTGATCGACAAGGGCCTGACCGCCGGCGCGCTCGGCCTGACGGCCAAGATCGCCAATTACCCCGGCGTCGCGGGCGCCATCGGCGGCGCAGAACTGCTGCAGGTGATGCGCGGGCAGGCCGAGACGTTCGGCGCCGTTTTTGTGCAGGACAGGGTCCAGGGCGTGGACCTGGCGGGCGAGCTCAAGACGGTCTACGCCAACAACGCCACGTACACAGCGCGGGCGCTGATCATCGCCACCGGCTCGATGGGGCGCGGCCAGCGTGTGGCCGGCGAGGACCGCCTGCTCGGCCGCGGCGTCTCGTACTGCGCCACCTGCGACGCCGCCTTCTTCCGCGACCAGGAGGTGGCGGTGGCCGGCAACAGCGACGAGGCGGTGGAGGAGGCGCTCTTCCTGACGAAGTTTGCGCGCCGCGTCCACTTCCTCTCGCCGACGCCCGAGCTCAAAGCCCCGGCGCATCTCATCCAGGAACTGTCCGAGCATCCCAGGGTGACGCTTTATCGCGGCGCGACGCTGCGCGAGGTGCTGGGCCAGACGCGGGTCGAAGCGGTGCGCTTCAGCGTGCGCGGACAGGGCGAGCAGACCGTGCCGGTGACGGGCGCGTTTATCTATTTGCAGGGCGGCAAGCCGATCACGGACTTCCTGCAGGGCCAACTGGCGCTCAGCGAGACCGGCTGCCTGGTGGTGGACCGCGAGTATCAGACGGCGCTGCCCGGCGTGTACGCGGTGGGCGACGTGCTCTGCAACCACGTCAAACAGGCCGTCGTCGCCGCGGCCGAGGGCGCGGTCGCCGGCATGGCGGTCGAGAAGCACCTGCACGGGCGCAAGCAACTGGCCGTGGACTGGTCGAAGTAGGCTTGTTGACGAACGGTATTCCGGGCGCGAGGCGCGGCGGGTTCAGCCGTGCCTCGTCGCGTTTTAACGGCCGGGCGCGTTTCCCGTTTATAATCGCCGTGTTGAAACCTCCGAAAGCGAGGCCGCATCTAAAGGATGACCGACATCGACGAACGCGCCTTTGTGGAGCGCCTGCGCGCCGGGGATAAGTCGGCCTGCGCGCAATGCGTCGAGGCCCATGCGCCGGGCGTCTACCGGCTGGCGCTGCGCCTGCTGGGCGACGAGGCCGAGGCCGAGGACGTGGTCCAGGAGACGTTCCTGAGCGCCTTCAAGGCCATCGACTCGTTCGAGTGGCGCGCCGGCCTGAACACCTGGCTGTACCGGATCGCGTACAACGCCGCGCTCATGCGCCTGCGGCGCCGGACGCCGCTCTCGACGGCGGTGGAGTTGCCGCCCGACGACGGCGAGACGGCCACACCGCGTGAGCTGTTCGACTGGTGCTGTCTGCCGGAGCGCGACCTGGAGAGCGCCGAGGCGCGGGCGCATCTGGAGCAGGCTATCCGCGAGCTGCCCGAGAAACTGCGCGCGGTCTTTGTGCTGCGCGAGCTTGAGGAGCTTTCCACGGAGCAGACGGCCGAGGCGCTGGGCATCTCGCCTGAGAATGTCAAGACCCGCCTGCACCGCGCCCGGCTGTGGCTGCGCGAGCGGCTGGCCGGGTATTTCACGGAGATGGCCGGGGCCGGTAAGGAGGCCTGAATGCGCGCGCAGCACGACTGTCAGCACCTTCTAGACGACCTGTCGCTGTACCTGGACGGCGAGGCCTCGGCCGGATTGTGCGCCGAGATCGAACGGCACCTGGCCGACTGCGAGAATTGCCGCGTCGTGGTGGACACCCTGCGCAAAACCGTCCACCTGGTCCGCGACCTGCCGCCGCCGCCATTCTCGGCCGCGGCCCGCGAGCGGCTGTACAAATCGCTGGACCTGGACGAATTTCTGAGCCCCAAACGGTAGCGGGCGACCTCTGGCGGGCGACTTGGTCGCCCGCCGTTTTGTTTAACCCTGTCACCTGACCTCCAGCGGCGCATCTAACAGGGTGAACGGGCGCAACGGCGTCCGCTGAAGCCGCTAGCGCGTCAACCCCTGGCGCGTTGCAACACTGGAGTGACCCATGACCCTGCTGAATGATGACATCCGCCGCCAGCTCCGCGACGCTTTCGCCGATCTGCAAGAGCCGGTGAAGCTCGTGCTCTTCACCCAGGGCGAGTCCGGCGCCGGCCCGGCGCTGGAGTGCGACTACTGCGCCGAGACCCGCCAGCTCGTGGAAGAACTGGCGGCCCTCTCGGACAAGCTCTCGCTGGAGGTCCGCGATTTTGTCGCCGAGGCGGAGGCGGCCCGCCAGCTCGGCGTGGACAAGATCCCGGCCCTGGCCGTGATGCGCGGCGGAGACCGGCCGCAGGATTACGGCATCCGCCTGTACGGCCTCCCCTCCGGTTACGAGTTCGCCACGCTGGTCGAAGACATCCGCATGGTCAGCCGCGGCTCGGTGGATCTGTCCGCCCAGACACTGGCAGAGCTTGACCGCCTGACGTCGCCGGTGCACATCCAGGTATATGTGACGCCCACCTGCCCCTACTGCCCGCGCGCGGTGGTCCTGGCGCACAAGCTGGCCATCGCCAGCCCGTGGGTCACGGCCGATATGGTCGAGGCGACCGAGTTCCCGCACTTGGCCAACCGGTATCAGGTGTACGGCGTCCCGCGCACGGTGATCAACGACGTCATCCACATCGAGGGCGCGCTGCCGGAGCAACAGGTGATCCGGCAACTGGTTCAGGTTTTGGACGGGCCTCAGATGGACAAATTGCGCGCCCAGTGGGAGGCGCACCTGAATTGATGCGGCCCGCGCCCCGGCCCACGACCCGGCGGCGCCCACGCCGCCTCCCGGCCGCCTGCCGGCGCCCGACGCCGCGCCCACGCCGGGGGGCGCGCTGCCCGCAATGTCGCCTGGGCCTCCTGGATTACGACGGCTGGGTGCAGTTGAGTTGCGCGCGCTGCGGCTATGTCGCCGAGGGCGGCGGCTTCACCTGATGACGGCCGGGGCAGGGCGTGACCCCGCCTGAAGCCAGGCGTGAACGGCGGTGAAACGGGTCTCCACCGCTATTCGCCAAACCGGAGCCGATGAGGCTCCGGTTTCCTTTAGAGCGTATCTCTAAACCCGCCCGATAGCCGACGGCAGTGCCGTCGGCGACGTTTCTGCTGAGGTTTAGAGACAGGTTCTTAAGGAAAACGTGAATGCGGGCCGCCGGCCCGCGCCTCAGCGGAAGTTGAACTCTTCGTAGTGAATGCGGGCCGCCGGGACACCTCGCGCCCGGAACTGCTCCGCGAACGCCGCCGTCATGGCCGCCGGCCCGCACAGGTAAATGTGGCGGCCGGCCAGATCGCCCCCGACCTGGGCTGCGATCTTGTCCACGGTCAGGCTCCCATCGCGTGACGAGACGTTGAGCGTCGCCCGGAAGCCCGGCTGCCTCTGGGCGGCGGCTGTGAACTCATCCCAGAAGAGCGCGTCGGCCTCGGAACGGACCGTGTAGAAGAAGGCGATATCGCGCCCGGTTTCGCCGTCGAAGCTGCGCACCCAGCTCAGGAAGGGCGTGACCCCGATCCCGCCCGCGATCCAGATCTGTTCGCGGCCCCCGGCCCGGAAATCGAACATCCCGTAACAGCCGTCCACCCGCGCCTCCGCGCCCGGCTTCAGGTGCGCGTACAGGTGTCGGGTCCAGTCGCCGGCGGCCTTGATGGACAACCGCAGGTTCGGCTCGTGCGGCGCGCTGCTGACCGTGAACGGGTGCGGCTCGGCCAGGACCCGGTCGCCTGGGAAGCCGACGAACAGGAACTGGCCGGCGCGCTGCGCGGGCTTGTCGGCGCGCGGCTTGAGCGTGACCTCGGCCGTCGAGCCGTTCAGATGCCGCACGGCCTCCACGGTGAAGGCGCGGCTCCGGCCCGGGAAGGACGCCAGCAGGGGCGTCAGCGCCACCTGGTAGAGGTACAGCCCGGCGGCGCCGTAGGCCACGATCTTCCAGTACCAGGCCGGGATCTCGGCGAACTGCATGACGTTCCTGGCCTGGAAGGTGTGGAGGATGCCCAGGATGAACACGGCCCCGATGAGCTTGTGCGACCAGCGCCAGTGATGATAGGCCAGGCGCACATAGCCGCCGACGACCGGCAATCGCGGCGCCAACGTCAGCGCGATCAGGACCAGGAAGCCGATCAGCGCCAGTTTACCCAGGTCGCGCCCGAGATAGACCTCGCCGCTGCCGGGCATGGTGAAGAAGTGGGCCAGGATCAGGGCGAACCCGGTCAGGGCGGCCGTCTTGTGCGACTGGTACATCTTGTCCAGTCCGCCGAAGAAGGGCTCCAGGAAGCGGGGCCGCAGCGTCAGGACGATGGCGCACGCCATCAGCGTCATGCCCGTGGACGAGAAGACCTCGCTCACGACCTGGTTGGCGAACAGACGCCGGCCGTCGTCGAGGGGCGGGAAGAGCAACCATAAAACAACGTTGATCGCCGCCAGGGCCGCGATCCCCAGGTTGCCAAGTTGTGAGGCGCGCATAGTTTCGCTCCCGACGATGATGTGTGCGCGGTTACGGCTTCAACTCACTGAATCGAGGACGGCGCCCAGGGTCTTGACGATCAGGTCGATCTCATCGGCGCTGATGATGAGCGGCGGCGAGAACGCCAGCGTGCTGGCGCCCACCGCCCGCGTGCGGACCCCGCGCTGGAGCAGCGCCCCGGCCACTTTCGCGGCCAGCGCCTCGTCCGGGGCGCGCGTCTCGCGGTCCTTCACCAGTTCCACGCCGCACAGCAGACCGCGCCCGCGCACGTCGCCGACGGCCGGGAACTCGCGCAGCGTCTCCAGGCCCCGGCGCAGGCGCTCGCCCATCTGCCGCGCCCGCTCCGGCAGGCCCTCGCGCTCCAGGATCTCCAGGTTCTTCAGCCCCACGGCGCAGGCCGTGGCGTGGCCCGAGTAGGTGTAGCCGTGCATCCAGGTCTCGGCCTCCGGCGCGTTCCAGATGGCGTCGCGCACCGCGTCCGAGATCTGCACGCCGCCCAGCGGCAGGTAACCGCTGGTGACGCCTTTGGCGAACACCAGCAGGTCGGGGCGCAGGTCCCAATGGCGGCCGCCGAACCAGGCCCCGGTGCGCCCAAAGCCGGTGATGACCTCGTCCGCAATCAGCAGGACGGCGTAGCGATCACAGACGGCGCGCACGGCCGGAAAGTAATCGTCCGGCGGCACGATCACGCCGCCCACGCCCTGGATCGGCTCGGCGATCACGGCCGCCACGGTCTCCGGCCCCTCACGCACGATGGCGTCCTCAATCGCGCGCGCCGCGGCCTGGCCGACCGTCTCGCCCTCGCGCCGGTCGCCGTCGAAGCGGTACGGGTTGGGCGCGGCGACGTGCACGAAACCGGGCACGGGCGGGCCGAACATCTTGTGATAACGCTCCAGGCCGGTGGCGAACGTCGCCGCCAGCGTGATGCCATGATAGGCCCCGCGCCGGGCGATGATCTTGAACTTGTCCGGCTTGCCCAGGCGCTTCCAGTAATAACGCGCGGTCTTGAAGGCGCTGTCGTTGGCCTCGGACCCGCCTGAGGCGAAGAAGGTGGTGTTGAGCGTCGGGTGCGCGAAGCCGGCCAGCCGGTGGGCCAGTTCGGCCGCCGGCACGGTGGTCATGCCGACGTAGTTGGAGGTATAGGCGACCTTGAGCATCTGGTCGCGGGCGGCGTCGGCCAGTTCGGCGCGGCCGTAGCCGGCGTTGACATTCCACAGCCCGGCCATGCCGTCCAGCACCTTGCGGCCGTCGGTGGTGTAGAGCCACACGCCCTCGGCGCGCTCGACGACTAGCGGGTCGGCGTGCTTGCTGGGGTGTTGCAGGGGGTGAAGCTGACGCTGGTCGTGTTCTACCAGCGCGGCGTGACTCACCGGGTGGGCCATGCGTGCCAGTCCTTTCTTCGGTTGGATTACAATTGCGGGGCGCCGGGCCAGCCGCCCGACGATGGCGCCCATCATAGCAGAAACAATCCGATTCGCCACAGAGTGCGCCTGTCCAGGAGTTCATTGAGGCATGTCTGACGCCGTCACCTTTGACCAGCACGAGATCCGCTGCCCGACGTTCACGCCGGACGAGGTCCGGGCCCTGGTGCGCGACCGCTACGGGATCGAAGCCGCCGACCTCAAACCGCTCAACAGTTTTCAGGACCAGAATTTCCGCGTCGCCGACCCGGCCGGCCGGCGCTTCGTCCTGAAGATCGCCAACGCGCACGAGACGTTCGAGACCCTGGACCTGCAGAATCAGGCCATGCGGCACATCGCCGCCCGGGACGCCGGCTTCCCCACGCCGCACGTCGTCCCGGCGCTCGACGGCGCCTGGATCACGACTGCCGAGCGCGCGGGCGAGCGGCACTTTGTCCGCCTGCTCACGTACCTGCCGGGGCAGACGCTGGTCGAGGTGAAGGCCACGCCGCCGACGCTGCTGGATGACATCGGCGACACGGTCGGTCATCTGTCGGCGCACCTGGCGGATTTCACGCACCCGGCCGGCGACCGCCTCATCCAGTGGGATCTGCGCCGCGCCAAGGCGGTCGTGAACGCCTGGCTCAAATACGTCGCGGAGGCGGGGCGGCGGAGCCTGATCGAGCGCCTGGTCGCGCACTTCGAGGCGGCGGCCGAACCGGAGCTGCCCGGCCTGCGGCGCAGCATCATCCACGGCGATATCGTCGACTACAACCTGCTGGTCGGCCGCGACGGGTTTGGACCGGCGCGCGTCACCGGCCTGATTGATTTTGGCGATACCGTCTATTCCTACACCATCGGTGAACTGGCCGTGCTCCTGGCGACCGTCATTGCCCACAATCGTGAGGCGCCGCTGGCGGCCGCGGCGCGCGTCGTCGGCCGATACCATCGGGTCTTCCCGCTGACCGAGGCCGAGCTGTCCGTGCTCTTCCCGCTGGTCTGCCTGCGCGTGTGCGCCACGACGACCAGCGCCGCGCAGCAGGCCGCCCTGGAGCCCGATAACGCCTACGTGGCCGAGTTCGCGGAGCTGGAATGGCCGACGCTGGAGTTGCTGGGGACGCTCTCGCCGGACCTGGCGCAGGCCTTTTTCCGCCATGCCTGCGGCCTGGAGCCGGACCCGCGCAGCCCGGCGGTCCGCGGGTGGCTGGCCGAACATGCCGCTGAGATCGGGCCGGCGGCGGCTGTGAGCCTGACGGCCTATCGGCCCGTCGTCCTGGACCTGGGCGTTGGCTCGGACGATCTGCGCGATGGGGCCTGGGAGCGGCCCGGCGACGTGCGGGCGTTGATCCGGGCGCGCGCGGCCGGGTCCGGCGTCGTCATCGGCCGGTACGGGGAAGCGCGCCTGCCGTATACGCGCGGCGACGCGGACGTCGAGCCGGGCACGGTTCATCTGGGCGTGGATGTGTTCCTGCCGGACGGGTCTGGTGTGCTCGCGCCGCTGCCGGGCGTGGTCGAGCGGGTCGGGCCGGGCGAAGTCGTGTTGCGTCACGCGCCGGAGGGCGGGCCGGTCTTCTACACGCGCCTGGCCGGTGTGACGGCCTCCGTGGCGGCCGGCCAACGTCTGGAGCGCGGCGACCGCTTGGGCAAAATCGCGCCGGCGCCGGAGGCGGGGCCGCTGCCGGCGCACCTGCACGTCCAGATCGCCTGCGGGCTGCCGCAAGCGCTGCCGGGCCTGGTCCCCGGCGGCGAGCGCGACGTCTGGCTCAGCGTCTGCCCGGACCCGAATCTGATCCTGAAGGTGCCGGGCCTGGCGCCCGCCCACGATGCGCCGGATACGGACCGATTGATCGAGCGCCGCAGACAGTCGCTGGCGCAGTCGCAGGAGACCTACTACCGCCGGCCGATGCAGATCGTGCGCGGCTGGCGGCAATACCTGATCGACGCCGGCGGCCGGGCCTATCTGGATGCCATCAACAACGTCGCCCACGTCGGCCACGGGCATCCGCGCGTGGCGGCGGCGGTCGCCCGCCAGATGGCGCTGCTCAACACCAACAGCCGTTTCCTGTACGCCAGCCTGGTGGAATACGCCGAGCGGCTGAAGGCGTTGATGCCGGCCTCGCTCGGCGTGGTCTTTTTCGTCTGCTCGGGGAGCGAAGCCAACGACCTGGCGCTGCGCCTGGCCCGCGCCTACACCGGCCGCGAGGACGTGCTCAGCATCGACGGCGCCTACCACGGCAACACCCAGGCCGTGTACGAAGTCAGCACGTCGCTGCTGGATAACCCGCTCGACGCCAAGAACACGAAGCCGTACGTCCATCCGGTGGTCCAGCCCAACACGTATCGCGGCCCGTACCGGACGGAGGATCCGGAGGCCGGGCGCAAATACGCCGCCGACGTGGCGGCCAAGATCGCCCACCTGCACGGACAGGGACGGGCGCCGGCTGCCTTCATCGGCGAGTGCCTGCTGGGCGCGCCGGGCGGGATGCTGCCCCCGGCCGGCTACTTCCCGGAGGTTTACCGGCTGGTGCGCGCGGCCGGCGGCGTGTGCATCGCGGACGAGGTCCAGGTGGGTTTCGGGCGCATGGGCGCGCACTTCTGGGCCTTCGAGATGCAAGGCGTCGTCCCCGATATCGTCACCATGGGCAAGCCGATGGGCAACGGCTTCCCGGTCTCAGCCGTGATCACGACCGCGGAGATCGCTGAGGCCTTCCGGCGCAAGACGACTTACTTCAACACCTTCGGCGGCAACCCGGTGGCATGTGTGGCCGGGATGGCGGTGCTGGAGGTGATGCGCGACGAGGGCCTGCAGGATAACGCCCGCGATGTCGGCGCTTATTTTCAGGCGCAGCTGGAGGCGTTGAAGGACCGCCGGCCCCTCATCGGCGCCGTTTATGGCCACGGCCTGTACCTGGGCGTGGACCTGGTGCTGGACCGGGAGACGCGCCGGCCAGCCACGGCGGCGGCGATGGCGGTGTGCGAGCGGATGCGCGACCTGGGCGTCATCGTCTACCCGACCGGGGACGACTACAACATCCTCAAGATCAAGCCGCCGCTGGTCTTTACCCGCGCCAACGCGGATTTCTTTGTGGAGATGCTGGATCGCGTCCTGGGAGAAATGATCTGAAACGCTGAGGATCCACGAAGGCACACGAAGAGTCACGAAGACAGATTCGCGCGGAAGGCGAAACCCCCTCTCCTGGAGGGAGACGGTGGGGGGAGGGCCTGAACCTTCGTGTGCCTTCGTGTCTCTTCGTGGATCATGGTGAGTCTGACGCTGACTTTTGAGAGGAATGCTATGTCAGGAACCCTCAGCCTTGACGGCAAAGTCGCCATCGTCACCGGCAGCTCGCGCGGCATTGGCGAGGCCGTCGCGCGGGCCTACGCCGCGGCCGGCGCCAGCGTCGTCGTCGTCAGCCGGTCGCTGGAAAACGCCCAGCCGGTGGCCGACTCGATCAAGGCCGGCGGCGGCGCGGCCCTGGCCGTGGCCTGCCATACCGGTCGCCATGAGCAGGTGCGCGCGCTGGTGGAGCAGGTCGTCGCGCACTTCGGCGCGGTGGACATCGTCGTGAACAACGCCGCCACCAATCCGCATTTTGGCCCGTTGCTGGACGCCACCGACGAGATGTGGCAGAAAACTCTTCAGACCAATTTCCTGGGTTACCTGTGGCTGGCGCAGGCCGCGGCGCCGCTCATGCTTAAGCGCGGTTCCGGTAAGATCATCAACGTCGCCTCGATCGCGGGCCGGCAGCCGGCGCGCATGATGGGCGTGTACAGCGTGACCAAGGCCGCCATCCTGATGCTCACCGAGGCGCTGGCCCAGGAGCTCGGCCCGCGCGGCGTTCAGGTCAACGCCATCGCGCCGGGCGTCATCCAGACGAAGTTCAGCACGCTGCTGTGGAGCAACGAGGCGCTGGCCGCCGAAGTGCGCGGCCGGGCAGGCCGGATCGGGCGCGCGGAGGATGTGGCCGGCGCGGCGCTGTTCCTGGCGTCCTCGGCCTCGGACTACGTGAACGGGGCCACGCTGGTGGTGGATGGCGGGTTGAGCCTGGGCGGGGTGTTATAAAAAAACGCCCCGCCGGCGACGGTCCCGGCGGGGCGGGGGCTCCAGATGATTTACCGGCTCACCAGGAAGAAGCAGCTGTAATACTCGTCGCCGCTGGCCAGGCTCCAGGTGCCGCGGAACGGGCTGACCGAGGTGTCGCTCAACGACCGGACCACAACTTCATAGTCGCCCGGCGGCACGGTGTAGGTGCCGATGGGGCCCTGCTCCGGGCAGGCGTCCGGGCCGTCGCCGGTGTAGTTCTGGCAGGTGGCGCACGGCTCCAGGGTCTCCACGCGCAACTCCGCGCCGTTGAACACCAGGCTCAGGCGCTCGGGCGAGTCATTCTGGATGATCACCACCGCCGGCCCCGTGCCGGTGCCGCCGAGCGATTGCGGCGCGGGCAGCGCGCCGGCCCCGAAGGTCTGCGCCTCGGCCAGGATGGTGCGCGCCAGGGCCTCTTCCACCTGCTCGGCCACCGGGTGATCGGCGAACTCCTGCCGCACACGCTCGTACACGGCGATGGCCTCGGTGAACTGCTGGGCGGCCTCGTATTGCGCGCCGCACGCGAACAGCAGCGGCGGCAGATTCGCAGCCGGGTCCGGGATCAGGCCGCGCTGCGCCAGCGCGTCGGCTTCCTGACAGACCACGGCGTTGGCAACGGCGTCCGGCGCCGCCTCGGAGAAGAGCGCCGCCGTCTGGTCGAGGACTTTGCCGGACAGCGGGCTGTCCGGGTAAGAGTCCTGGAACTGGCTATAGGCGAGTAACGCCTCGCCATACCGGCCCGCCGCCTGGCTCCCGGCTGCGGCCTGGAAGTCCGCGCACTCCTGCCGCTCGGCGGAAGCCTTCTGGGCCTCCTCGCTGTTCAGGTCACTGTCGCTCTCCAGCACCTCGTCGAAAGATGAGATCGCCCTGCTGCAATCCCCGGCCAGGTAGGCCTCGTGGCCGGCGGCGTAGGCGGCTTTGCGCTGGTTGTCCAGCCACCACCCGAAACCGAGGATGGCGATGCAGCCGAGGGCCGCCACCCCCAGGCAGCCGAGCGCGATGGGCAAGATCGGGGTGCGCTTCCTGGGCGCGGCCGGCGGCGCAGCGGACGCAGACGGGGGCAGGTTCATGGCCGTAATCCTCCGAATGGTTGAGAGTGGCCCCGCCCCACGAACCTGTCCACGGGTGCGGCAGCCGGTTGGCGGAATTGCAGATACAATTTCTCTGATTATAACCGTGGTAATGTTAGGCGGCGACCCGCGACACAGGCAAGCCTCACCTTCCACATGATGTTTCACCCGCGGCCCAGGTTTTTTTCGCGCGCGCTGTCGGCGTCAAACGCGCCGGACGACCTGCGCCTGGCCATCCTGCGTACGGTGTTGTATGCCGACATTTTTGATTATCCTCTGACCCTGGTTGAGATTCATCGCTATCTTATCGGCTACCGCGCCTCAGTTGATGAGGTGACGGCCGTTATCCAGACAGACGGCCTGGCCGGCTGGCTGTCCAGCCACGCCGGCTATTACACGCTGCGTGAGCGCCCGGCCATTGTCGCCACGCGCCGGGAGCGCGAGCGAGGCGCGGCCCGGCTGTGGCGTCAGGCGCGGGCCTGGGCCGGCCGGCTGGCGGCGCTGCCCTTTGTGCGCATGGTGGCCGTGACCGGGGCGCTGTCGATGAACAACGCCCCGGCCGACGACGATATCGACCTGCTGATCGTGACCGCGCCCGGCCGGGTCTGGCTGTCGCGCGCGTTGTGCGTGGCGCTTGTTCGTCTGGCGCGGCTGGCGGGTGTGCGCCTGTGCCCCAACTACTTGCTCGCGACGGCGGCTTTGGTTCAGGATCAGCAGGACCTGTACATCGCGCACGAGCTGGCCCAGATGGTGCCGCTGGCCGGCCACGCGCTGTACGCCGAGATGCGCGCCGCCAACGCCTGGACGCGCCGCTTCCTGCCCCAGGCCGACCAGCCGCCCCGGATCGAGCCGGACCTGGCGCCGCGCGGGTGGCGCCTCCACCTCCAGCGCCTGGGCGAGCGCCTGCTCGGCGGCCGGCTGGGGGACCGGCTGGAAGCCTGGGAGCGGGCGCGCAAACAGCGCAAATTCGCGTCGGCCGCGCGCGCCTCCGCTGCGGCGCAACTCGACGCGGACCGGGTCAAGGGCCACTTCGACGATCATGGCCGGCGCGTCCTGGCCGCCTACCACGAACGTCTCTGCGCTCAATGGGGCCGTGTGCCTGGGGAGTCGGGCCGTGACGACTGACGTGCTCCTCGGCCAGGCCTACTTCCTCCGCTTCGACCCCAAGCTGTGGGCCGCCATGCAGCCCTATCCGCCGCTGGGCGCGCTGTATGCGGCCAGTTACCTGCGCGCGCGCGGCTATCCGGTGGCGCTGTTCGACGCGATGCTGGCCGAGTCCGAGCAGGCGTGGGCGGCGGCCCTGGATCGTCATCGTCCGCGCTTTGCCGTCCTGTTTGAGGACAACTTCAACTACCTGAGCAAGATGTGCCTGCTGCGCATGCGCGAGGCCGCCTTCACGATGCTCGCCCTGGCCAGGGCCCGCGGCTGCACCGTGATCGCCGCCGGCGCCGACGCCACCGACCACGCCGACCTGTATCTGGCGCGCGGCGCGGACTACGTTCTGCTGGGCGAGGGCGAGGCGACGCTGGCGGAGCTGCTGGATGCGCTGACCGGGCGCGCGCCGAAACCGCTGGAGCACATCCTCGGCCTGGCGTGGGCCGGCCCGGGCCGGCCGACCGCCGACGAAAGCAACGCGTCGGCCGTCGGCCGTCGGCGGTCTGTCCTCGGCACGCCCCGCCGCCCGGATATCCGCGACCTGGACGCCCTGCCGTTCCCGGCCTGGGACCTGATCGACGTCGAGCGCTACCGCCGCCTCTGGCGCGAGCGGCACGGCTATTTTTCGATCAACCTGGTGACGACGCGCGGTTGCCCTTATCACTGCAACTGGTGCGCCAAACCAATCTGGGGCCAGCGCTACAACGCCCGCTCGCCCGGGAACGTGGTGGCGGAGCTGGTCTGGCTGAAGGCGAACATCGCCCCGGACCACATCTGGTTCATGGATGACATCTTTGGCCTGAAGCCCGGCTGGATCGAGCAGTTTGCGCGCCTGGCCCGCGAGGCAGGCGTGGTCATCCCGTTCAAGTGCCTGCAGCGCGCCGATCGGGTGACCGAGACGACCGCCGCCGCGCTGGCCGCCGCCGGCTGCCGGACGGTGTGGATGGGGGCCGAGTCCGGCTCACAGACCGTCCTGGATGCGATGGACAAGGGCCAGACCGTGGACGAGATCTACACGGCCGCGCGCCGCCTGCGGGCGCATGGGATCGAGGTCGGGTTTTTTCTTCAGTTCGGTTACCCGGGTGAGACCTGGGCCGACATCGCCCGGACGCGGCGTATGGTGCGCGAGTGCCTCCCGGACGACATCGGTGTGTCGGTCTCTTATCCCCTGCCGGGCACCCGCTTTTATGAACGGGTCCGGCAGGAGCTGGGCGCCAAGCAGAACTGGCGCGACTCGGACGACCTGGCGATGCTGTATCATGGCCCATTCCCGGCGCCGTTCTACCGCGCCCTGCACCGGCTGATCCATGCCGAGCACCGCCTCATGCGCTGGCTGAACCGCCGGGAGTGGCGCCGGCTCCCTCGGGCGGTGTATGAGGGTTGGCGCTGGCTCGGGGCGCGGCTGCAATTAGAGGCGTATCGCCGCCGGGCCGCGTCGAGCGTGAGCCGCACGGCGACACCCGCCTCAAAGTGACGCGCCTTTGGCGAATACGGCCTGGTCCCTTTGGGCGGCGTTCGCCCGGACCGTTCGACCGCCTCACAGTTCATCGCGAATGACGCTCTGACTGACGGATGCTTGACGTCGACTCGATCAACCTCGGCTTCTCGCGCAAGGCCGCCGTTTACGACGCCTACGGCGCCGGCCACCCGGCCATCCGCTGGGCGCGCGGTCAGGTGCGGGCGCAGGTCCTGGCGCTGGTCTCGCCCGGTGATCCGATCCTGGAACTGAACGCCGGCACGGGGGAGGACGCCGCGTTCCTGGCCGCCCACGGCCTGCGCGTCCACGCCACCGACCTGGCCGACGGCATGCTGGCCGAGATGCGGCGCAAGGCCGCTGCGCCCGAGCTGGAAGGCCGGCTGACGGTCCAGCCCCTGTCTGTCTTTGACCTGGCCGCGGCGGCCGGCGGGCCGTATGCCCTGGTCTTCTCCAACTTCGGCGGCCTGAACTGCGTGCCCGACCTGCGCCCGGTGGCGGAGCAACTGCCGCGCGTGCTCGCGCCGGGCGGCCACCTGGTCTGGGTGATCATGCCGCCGTTCTGCCCCTGGGAGCTGGCCCAGGCGTTGCGCGGCCGGTTCAGCGTCGCCTTCCGGCGCCTGAACGGCGCGGTCCTGGCCCGCGTGGAGGGGGCGCGGTTCATGGCCTACTACTTCACGCCGCAGACCGTCTCACGCGCGCTGGGGCCGTCGTTCCGGCGCGTGGCCCTGCAGTCGCTGGCGCTCTGCAGCCCGCCTTCGTTCATGGACGGCTTCCCGCGCCGCTTCCCGCGTCTGTATCGCCGGCTGGCGGCGCTGGACGAGCGGGTGGGCCGCTGGCCGGCGTTGCGCGGTTGGGGCGATTTCTTTATCTACACCGCGCGCTACGAGCCGTGATCACGGACGACCTCGAGGCGGCGCTGGCCGCCGCCGGACGCCGCGATGGCGTCTATTATCTGAGCGACCCCGAACCGTACGCCGAGAAGGAGGCGCGCTACTGGCGCGTGCGCGCCCGCGAGTTTCGGCTTTACTCTGACGACCTCGTGCGCCAGCTGCCGGAGGTCCCGGCCGATCATCCCCTGAAAAAAGAGTGGGACGCCCGCGCCGACTCGCTGAGTCGGCTGGCGGACCACGTCGCCCGCTTCTGGCGCGATATGCGGGTGCTGGACCTGGGCTGCGGCAACGGCTGGATGGCGCACCAGCTGGCGGCGATCTCCACCCGCATCCGCGTGTATGGCCTGGACCTCAACCGCCGCGAGCTGACCCAGGCGGCGCGCGTCTTCATCGACAAGCCGCGCGTCAAGTTCATCTACGCCGACGTCTTCCGCGCGCCGCTGCCGCCGTGCGCGTTCGACGTGATTGTGCTGGCCAGCGTGATCCAGTATTTCCCGGACCTGCCCGCGCTCATCCGGCGTTTGCTGGAGCTGGCCGCGCCGGGCGGCGAGATCCACGTCCTGGATAGCCCGCTCTACGCCGAGTCCGAGGTCAGCGCCGCCCGCGCCCGCTCCGAGGCCTACTACAAATCCAAAAGCCTGGCCTTCATGACGGCGGACTATCACCATCACACGCGCGCCTCGCTGGCGCCGTTCAAGCCTGAAGTGTTGTACGATCCCGGCCATCTGTTCAACCGGCTGGCGCAGTGGTGGTGGGCCGAGCAGCCGCGCTCGCCGTTCCCATGGCTGCGGATCACGAAAGCGGGTTGATGGAAACCGATCCCCTCGATCAGCCTGTCTTCACCGCCCAAGACGTGCTGGCCTATCGCCGGGGCCGCGGCCTGCTCCCGGACTTTGCGCCGCCTGAGACCGTGGTCGTGTGTTACGCGCGCGGGCTGATGACGCACGCGGCGCGCCGGTACCGGGCCCGGCGGGTGGGGGGCTTCGCGGCGGAACTGCTGTTGCTGGAAGAGACAGCCGGCCGTGTAGCCGTGGCCGGGAACTTCGGCGTGGGCGGCCCGGCGACCGCCGGCGTCGTCGAGGAACTGGCGGCGCTGGGCGCGCGGCGCTTCGTGATCGTCGGCTCGGCCGGCGGCCTGCAGCCCGATCTGCATCCCGGAGATTTGCTGGTCGCGGAGCGCGCCGTGCGGGCTGAGGGGGTCTCGCGCCACTACCTGCCGCCCGCGCCGGACGTGGCCGCCGATCCGGACCTGGCCGAGGCGTTGGGCCGGGCGCTGAACTCACACGGCCTGGCGTATCGTTCCGGCGTCACCTGGACCACCGACGCGCCCTACCGGGAGATACGGCGCGATGTGCTGCGCCATCAACAGGCCGGCGTGCTCGCCGTGGAGATGGAGGCGGCCTCGCTCTTCGCCGTCGGCCGGGCGCTGGGCGTCGCCGCCGGCGCGGTCCTGGTCGTCTTCGATATCCTGTCCGACGGGCGCTGGCAGCTTGGCCAGGACTTGAGGCCGGTCGAGCAGAGCCTGCGCGCCGCGCTGGAGGCCGTCATCGCTTGTCGGCACTGAGTTGGTTGGCGAATCTGTCCGGCCTCGTCATCCCCGCCTGCCCGGGCATGGCGTGGACGTTGATCCGTTCTAATCCGTTTGTCCGCTTCTTCATCCGTTGTCCACACCTTCCATCGTCGTCGCCGCCTACAATCGCCCGCGCGCTCTGGAGCGTCTGCTGAGGTCGCTGCGCCGCGCCCACTACCCGGCGGGCGGCCGGGCCCGGCTGGTGATCTCGGTCGACGGCGCGGACGGCGCGGACGCCGCCAACGCCGAGGTGCGCGCGCTGGCTCAAGACGCGGAATGGCCGTTCGGGCCGAAAGACGTGATCCGGCGCGAACGGCGGCTCGGCCTGGCCGCGCACGTCTTCGCCTGTTGGGCGCTGGCCGAGGCGCTGGGCGATCTCGTCTTCCTGGAGGACGACTTCGTCGTCTCACCCGCGTTCTACGCCTACGCCGCCCAGGCCCTGGATGTCTACCGGGCCGACGACCGGGTCGCGGCGCTGGCGCTCTACGCGCTCTGGTTCAACGGCTATACCCACGAGCCGTTCACGCCGCTGGCGGACGGCAGCGACGTCTTCTTTTTGCAGGTCCCGTTCTTCCAGGGGCTGGCGTTCACGCGCGAGCAGGCCGCGCGTTTCGCGGCCTGGCGGTCCGAAGGGCGCGAGCGCCCGGCGCCCGGCGACCCGCTGCACCCGCTCTTCTTTAAGTTTCCGCCCAGCGATTGGTTCCCGGTCCTGGCGCGGTACGTCGTGACGACCGGGCGCTTTGTGGTTTACCCGCGCGTCGCGTTGTGCCTGGGCATGGGCGACGCCGGCACGCACTTCGCGCGGCCCACGGCCTTCTTCCAGACTCCGCTGCTCCAGGCCCCGGCCGATTTTCGCTTCCGCGCTCTGGATGATTCGCTGGCCGTGTACGACTCGTTCTTCGAGCCGCTGCCGGAGCGCCTGGACCGGATGACGGGCGCCCTGCGCGGCGTGGAGTACGCCGTGGACCTGTACGCGACCAAGCCGCGCGACCTGCTCCGGTCCGCTTGCGTGCTCACAGCGCGCCCGCGCCGCGCGGCGCTTAGGACCTTTGGGCGCGTGCTCTGGCCGATGGAAGCCAATGTGATCGAGGCGATGCCCGGCGGCGAGATCGCGCTCTGCCGGGCCGAGGACCTGGAATGGGGATGGTGGGCCGATGTGCGGGCGCGGCAGGGACTGGATCGGTACTTCGCGCGCGGGCGCGGGCAGGGCTGGCGGCGGCGGTGGCTGTACCGGCTGGCGGCGCTGGCTTCCAGGTTCACGGCCGAAAGTGCTCGCTGAGGCGCCGATTCACCTCGTCGGGGAATTCCTCGTGTATCCAGTGCGTGGCCTCCGGAAAGCGCTCCAGCCGCCCTTGCTCGAGATAGCCCAGACTCTGCTCCGCCAGTTCCACGCCCAGGGCGACATCCTGCTCGCCCCACAGGATCAGGGTCGGCGCCTTGATGGTCCGCCCTGGCGCGAGCGGCTGGCGATTGAGCGTGGCGCGCGCGGCCGCCCGGTACCAGCCAAGCATGGCGCTCAGCGCGCCGGGCTGGGTCCAGGCGGCGACGTACTTCGCCAGGTCGTCGCGCGAAAATGTGCCGGGCCGTGATGTCCGCTTGAGCGTCCCGCGCAGCCCGCGATACGTTTGCGCTGACAGGACCCGCTCCGGAAGACCCGGAATCTGAAAGAAGAAAATGTACCAGCTGCGTCCAAGCTGGCGCCAGTTGCCGCCGAGCAGATTTTTCACCATCACGGACGGATGTGGCACGTTGAGGATCGCCAGTTTCTCGACGCGCTCCGGGTGCGCGCTCGCCAGCGCCCAGACTACGGCGGCGCCCCAATCGTGGCCGGCGATGCAGGCCCGTTCCCGGCCGCAGGCCCGGATCAGGTTGACAATGTCCTGGCTGAGGGTGCCTGTGTCGTATGGCGGAGCCTTCTCCGTCAGGTTGTAGCCGCGCTGGTCGGGCGCGACCACGTGGAAGCCGGCCTGGGCCAGGGCCGGGATTTGGTGCCGCCACGAATACCAGAACTCCGGGAATCCGTGCAGGAGGACCACCAGGGGGCCATTTTCCGGCCCCGCAACGGCGGCGTGCATCCGCAGGCCGGGCAGGTCGAAGAAGGTCTGTTGCGGCGTGTAGACAATTTCTGGTGGTCGCATAGAGTGTTGCTTCCGGAGTTATAAGAGAAACTTATCACAACTTTGTGCTTTTTAGAGCTTGACGGGGATAGTATTCACGATACAATTTCGCTTGATAGTCAATATTGACTATTCAGTCTGGAATTCATTTTGGAATACTGATGGATCGCGAGCTTCTTCTGTTGGGGGTGTTGCGCCGACAGGGCATGCACGGTTACCAGGTGCACGACTTTATTGACCGGTACCTGGCTTCGTGCACAGACCTGAAGAAGCCCACGGCGTATTTCCTGCTCGATAAGATGGCCAGAGCGGGCTGGATCACGGCCGAGCAAATGCAGGAAGGCCACCGCCCGCCGCGCCGCGTCTATCGGCTGACCCCTGAAGGCGAGGCTGCCTACCAGCGCCTGCTGCGGGATAACCTCGCCGCCTATGTCCCGGCCTATTTCGTCAGCGACATCGGCCTGGCGTTCCTCGACGACGTCCCGCCGGCCGAGGCGCGCGCGCTCTTCGCCCGCCGCCGCGAAGCCCTGGCCGCCGAGCTGGCGGCGGCCCAGGCCGCGCCTGTGCATCCCGGCCGTCTGCAATGGCTCGTGGAGCACCGTCAGCGCCACCTGCAGGCCGAGCTGGAATGGCTGGATGTCGTCCTGGCGCGCCTGTCCAATCCAAACCGCTAATCTTCTCCCCTGGAGGTCCCTTTTCCTATGTACCCCGTTGTCCTGATGCTCCACTCCGTCCTGCGCTGGCTGGTCCTGGTCGCGGCCGCCGCCGTCCTGTTCGCCGCCTTCCGCGGCTGGCTCGGCCGCCGGCCCTGGCGGACCCTCGACGACCGGCTGGGCCTGATCTACACCAGCCTGATGGATACGCAACTGCTGGTCGGCCTGCTTCTGTACATTTTTCTCAGCCCGCGCACGACGGCGTTCTTCGCCAACGGTTTTCAGGCGTCGCCGGGCGACCCGCAATCCCTGTTCTTTGCCGTTGAGCACATTTTCACCATGCTGGTCGCCGTGGTGCTGGCGCATGTGGGCCGCGCGCTGTCCCGCCGCGCCGCGGCCGACGCTGGCAAGCACACCCGCGCCGCGCTGTGGTACGGGCTGAGCGTCCTGGCCCTGCTGGCCGGCATCCCGTGGCCGTTCCTGGCTTACGGTCGGCCGTGGAATCCATTCTGGATGCTCGGTCTCTGAGGCGGG
This sequence comes from Anaerolineales bacterium, assembly GCA_034434015.1. Taxonomy (GTDB): domain Bacteria; phylum Chloroflexota; class Anaerolineae; order Anaerolineales; family UBA6663; genus SpSt-583. Next base: position 15,478 of record DAOUAB010000041.1, on the reverse strand, counting down.
GAGGCGCCATGATGACCGCTGAGAAACCGGCCGCGGCCGGGGAGAGGCTTGACTTCAGGAAGCTGTTGCCGGTCTTCGTCATTGTCCTGATCGACCTGCTCGGCCTGACCATCATCATCCCGCTGCTGCCGCTCTACGCCACCTCCTTCGGCGCGGACGCCTGGACCATCGGCCTGCTGGGCGCGGCGTATCCGCTGATGCAATTCATCGGCGCGCCGCTGCTCGGCCGCCTCTCGGACCGCTTCGGGCGCAAGCCGGTCCTGATCGTCAGCCAGATCGGCACGTTCGCGGGCTTCCTGATTCTGGGCTTCGCCGACGCGCTGTGGGCGCTCTTCCTGGCGCGCATCGTGGACGGCCTCTCGGGCGCGAACCTCTCCACGGCGCAGGCCGTGATCGCCGACAGCACCACGGAGAAGACGCGCACCCAGGGCCTGGGCCTGCTCGGGGCCGCTTTCGGGATCGGGTTCATCATCGGCCCGATCATCGCCTTCGCCTCCCTGCTGGCCAGCGGCAACGACTACCGCGCGCCGGCCTTCGCCGCGGCCGCCTTCTCGGCGCTGTCCATTGCGCTCACCTGGTTCTGGCTTCCGGAAACGCGGCCGGCCGAGCGCCGCGGCCAGGGCGGACAGCGGCCCGCGTTCTCCTTCGCGGCCATGTTCCGGGCGCTCGGCCACCCGCAGGTCGGCCTGCTGCTGGTGCTGATGTTCGCCCAGCAGATCGCGTTCGGGGGCTTCGAGCAATTGCTCTCGCTCTTCACGCTCAACCGCCTGGGCCTCAACGCCAGCGGCAACGCCGTGATCTTCGTCTTCGTCGGCCTGCTGGTGGTGGCGGTGCAGGGCGGCTTCATCGGCCCCTGGAGCCGGCGCTTCGGTGACCGGCGGCTGGTGTACTTCGGCCTGCTGACACTGGCGCTCGGCCTGTCGCTGACGGCGTTCACCCCGGCGCAGCCGCCGCCGTGGTACAACCGGGCGGACCTCGCGCAGGAGCTGGCCGGCCGGGGCGGCTCTGCCGCCCATACCAACCCGATGACCCTGTCCCGCGTGCCGGTGGACCTGCCGGACGATTCCGCCAGGGGCTGGCTGGGCCTGGCCTGGATCCTGGTCGCCATGATCCCGGCTTCCATCGGCGGCGGCCTCCTGCAACCGGCCATCAACAGCCTGATCACCAAGCGCGTGGAGCCGGACGAGGTCGGCGGGATGCTGGGCATCTCGGCCGCCCTGCTGAGCGGCGCGAATGCCGTCGCGCCCCTGATCGGCGGCGCGTTGTTCCAGGCCTTCGGCTCGACGGCGCCGTTTCTCGCTGGCGGCGTGGCGCTGGGTGTGCTGCTGGCGGCGGCGCTCTACCTGATCCGGCCCGGTCGTGAGGCGACGATGGCGTCCGGCCTGGCGCGTGGCCCCGGCGCGGCGGAAGCCGGCTGATGTGGAAACGAGACGGGCGGCCGATCGAGCCGGGGGAGGCGGCCCGCCCGTCGGGCGTCCGGGCGCGCGGTTTCCAGAAAACCGGTCGGTCCTGCGCCTGGCTATACGGCCAGGAACGTCCCGTCCGGCGCGCGCCGGGCGGCGCGGACCGCCACGATGGCGTCGCGGTTGAGCGGCCCGTAGATATGGGGGAAGAGCCGTCCGGCCAGTGGATGCCCGGCCGGCGGCGGCGGGGCCGGCGGCTCGTGCTTCAGCGGCGCGGCCAGCCGGTCCGGGTCGATCACGAGCACCAGGAATTCGCCCGGCGCTTCGCGGTAAAAGGCGTTGGCCACAGCCAGCAGCACCTCGGCCGTCGCCGTGCAGTGGATGAAGCCCTCCGCCGCCAGCGACGCCGGGCGCAACGGTTCGCCTTCCGCCAGGCCGCGGAATGCCTCGGCCCGGGTCAGGTGCAGGATGGGGGCGCGGCTCATGTCGTCGGCTTCCGGCGACGCAGCCCGCGTTCCGCGAACCAGGCGCCAAAGATGCTGACAAAGTACAGGGCGATCAGGGGCAGCATCACCAGGCCCATATTGACCGGGTCGGTGGTGGGGGTGATGGCGGCGGAGACGATGGCGATGGCCACCACCGCGATGCGCCACTGGGCGATCAGGTGCCTGGCCCGCAGCAGGCCGACGGCCGCCAGGGCGTAGATGATCAACGGCAGCTGGAACGACACGCCGATCCAGAACATCAGCCCGGTCACCAGGTTGAAGTAGGCCGCCGGCCGCCAGGCGGCGCGGAAGCCCATGAAGTTCTCGAGGAACGGCACCGCCGCCGGCAGCATGATGAAGTAGGTGAACAACAGGCCGGCCAGGAAGAGCAGGCTGATGACGGGCAGGGCCAGGAGCAGCAGGAGCCGTGAGCGCGGGTACAGGCCGGGGGCGATGAACAGGAAGGCTTCGAACACGATCCACGGCATGGCGAAGGCCGTGCCGGCCAGCAGCGAGACGCGCATAAAGACGCCGACGCTCTCGGTCGGCTCGATGACCTGCATCTTGGACAGGCCCTGCGCGCCCAGCTCGAAAAACCGCTCCAGGGCTTCAGCCGGCGGGCGCTGAAAAAGCGCCGGCAGCTCCGCCTGGCTGTTGTCGCCGAGGGGCACCGCCAGCATCGCCATCAGCCGGTCGGCGAAGGTGAAGCACAGCGCGGTGGTCGCCGCCAGGACGATCACCGAGCGCAGCAGGTGGCGGCGCAGCGCGTCGATGTGTTCGGCGAAGCCGGCGAGCGTGTCGGTCAGCGCGTCGCGGCTCTGGAACGAGTCGGCCAGAGTCTCGGTGAGCGGGGCGTCCTCGGGGACCTCGGTGAAGAAATCCACCACCGCCTGCCAGCGGCCGCGCAGCCAGCGCCAGGGGGCGGTCGCCACATGCCACAGGCGCAGGACGAGGCGCCAGAACCCCTGCCACAGGCGTCGGGGGAGGGCCAGGACGCGGGTCATGGGCGGGGGCGGTCGTCCGGCGCCGGCGCCGAGGGCGGAGCGGCGTCGGCGGCCAGGTCGCGGATCCACGCCCGGTACGGGTCGCCGGAGGCGGCCGGGGCCGGGTCAGGCCTGGCCTGTCCCTCCGGCGGCAACGCCTGGGTCCAGGCCGGGAATGTCGGCGCGGCGGGAGCGGCCGGCGCCGAAGGCGGCGCCTGGGGTTGAGGCGCGCTGCCCGGGCCGGGCCCGGCGACCGCCCCCCGCACGGCGGCGGCGGTGTCCCGGACCTCCTGGCGCGTCGCCTCCAGCTCCTCCAGATGCGCCTCCTGGACGATACGGCGGGGGAGGTTGCGCAGTTCGCGCGACGCCTGCTGGATGACCTGGTAGTTCTCCGATCGGATCAGGCGGTTGATGAACCGGCCGGCGCTGCGCATCATGCGCGCCAGGTCGTTCGGGCCGAAGAGCAGCAGCAGGATGACGGCGAAGAAGACGAGTTCCAGAGGGCCGATGCCCAGGACTTGAAAATCCATACCGATGTCGGGTCAGCGTTCGGGCTGGGCCGCGGCCAGCTCGGCCGCGGCGGCGCCCAGGACGCCGTTGACGAAGCGGGCCGCGCTGTCCGAGCCGTAGGCCTTGGCCAGCTCGACGGCCTCGTTGATGGCCACCTTCACAGGCGTCTGGCGGCCCTCGCTGAATTCCCAGAGCGCGATGCGCAGAATCGCGCGGTCGATCAGGGCCATCTGGTCCAGCGGCCACTCGCGCGCGTGCTTTTCGATCTGGCGGTCGAGCGCCGGGGCGCGGGCCAGCACGCCTTCCACCAGTTGACGCGCGAACGCGGCGTTGTCGTCGTCCAGCGGCTTCTCCTCCAGGCGCTGGGCCAGCACGTCGGCCAGGGCATGGCCCGTGCACTCCAGTTCGTAGAGCGCCTGCAGGGCGACCTCGCGCGCTTTGCGGCGCGCCTTGCTCCGGGTCATGACGAGTGCGGGCCGGGCGCGTCCGCGAACGACACGTCCTCGACGTGCACGTTGACGGCCAGGACGTGCATGCCCACCATCTCCTGAATGGCGCGGGCCACCGTCGCCTGAATTTCGCGGCAGACGTCGCGCACGTTGGCGTCGTGCTGGATCACCACATACAAGTCGACCATCACCGCCATCTGCCGGACCTCGATGCGCACGCCCTCGTTGGGGGCGCGCTGGAAGAGCCGGTCCACGGCCACCGGGGCCTGTCCCATCCGGGCCACGCCCGGAACGCTTAACGTGGACAGGCGCGCGATGGTCACCAGCACGTCGGGGGCGATGGTCGTCTTGCCGCGGCGGGGTGCGTCGTCTTTCATAGAGGGCGCCTCCTAGCCCATCACCAGGCCGCCGTCAACGCTCAAAACCTGGCCGGTGATATAGGCCGCCTCGTCCGAGGCCAGGAAGGCGACCGCATAGGCGACCTCGTCCGGCTGGCCCCAGCGGCCCAGCGGGATGGATTTGAGCGTGGCGTCCTTGATCTCGGCCGGCAGGTCGTTGGTCAGCGCGGTGGGCACGAAGCCGGGCGCCACGGCGTTGACCGTGATGTTGCGGGCGGCCACTTCGCGCGCCAGGGCCCGGGTGAGGCCGATCAGGCCGGCCTTGCTGGCCGAGTAATTCGTCTGGCCGGCGTTGCCGGCGATGCCGGAGACGGACGTGATGTTGATGATCCGCCCGCTGCGCCGGCGCATCATCACCTTTACGGCCGCTTTCGAGCAATTAAACGCGCTCTTCAGGTTGGTCTGGATGACCATGTCCCAGTCCGCCTCGGGCATGAGCATGATCAGCATGTCGCGGGTCGTGCCGGCGTTGTTGACCAGGATGTCGAGCGCGCCGTAGGTCTCCACGGCGGTTTTGATCAGACCTTCCGCCGCCTTGAAGTCGGCGACGTCGGCCTGGACCGCGCGGGCCTCGCCGCCGGCCGCCTGGATAGCGGCCACCGTCGCGGCCGCGCCGTCGGCGTCTTTGGCGTAGTTGACGACGACCTTCGCGCCGCGCCGCGCCAGGACCTCGGCGATGGCGCGCCCGATCCCGCGCGACGCGCCGGTGACTACGGCCGCTTTGCCTGCCAGTGACATCTGCGCGCTCCTGTTGATGAGATGGGTGGATTATACCCCGGTCGTCACAGCCAGTTGCGGTACCGGAACCAGATCAGCATGGCGGCTGGCGCGAGCGCCATGACGGCCACGGTCCCCCACAACAGCAGGGCGTTGTCGAAGGGCAGGCCCAGGAAGTTCATGCCGAAGAACCCGGCCAGGAACGAGATGGGCATGAACAGCACGCTGGTGATGGTCAGCGTCTTCATGATCTCGTTCATGCGGTTGGAGATCACCGACAGGTATGTGTCCAGCGTGCCGCCGACCAGGTCGCGCAGGCTCTCGTTCAGGTCCACCAGCCGGACCAGGTGATCGTACACGTCGCGGAAATAGACGCGGTCCTGCGGGTCGACGAACGGGTAGTCGTCGCGCGCCAGCCGGTTGAGCACCTCGCGCTGCGGACCGATGACGCGCCGCAATTGCAGGGCCGCGCGCCGGACCGAGAAGATCTTGTTCAGCGTCCGCTGATCGGGCTGGCGGAAGACCTCCTCCTCAATCGCGTCAATGGCGTCGTCCAGCGTGTCCACCACGGGCAGGTAATCGCTGGTGATGTGGTCGAGCAGTTCATACAGCAGATGGTCGGGGCCGAGGTCCAGGCGGCGGTGGTCGCTCTGGGTGTGGCGCCAGACCCGGTCGATGGCGTCCACGTCGTCCCAGTGCAGGGTCACCAGGAAATTGCGGCCCAGGAAGATATCGACTTCGCGCGTGGCCAGCTTGAGCGTGTCCCGGTCGAAGCCGACGGCGTGGGCGCAGATGTAGACCGCGTTGCCCCAGTTGTCGATCTTGGGGACGTGCGCCTCGCGCAGCGCGTCGTCGATGGCCAGCGGGTGGAAGCCGAACAGGTCGCGCAGGTGCGGCTCCACAACCTCGGCCGGCTCGTTGCCGAAATCAACCCACAGCAGGCCGCCGTCATCGCGCAGGGCGACGCGCCAGTGCGTCTGCGGGACGTCAAAAGTGAAGTTGCCTTTGCTGTTGCGGTAGAGAGTGCGGATCATGGGACAGACGGCGGATGGCCGATGGTCAGGTTGGGTTAGGGGGCGCGGGAGGCGAGTCCGGATTGGCCGAGGCCGGTCTGTCTTCCGGCTGGTCGAGCTGGCCCACCAGGCGGTGCAGTTCGTCGAGCTGGTCGGACTGCTGGCGCTGGGCCTCCCGGCCGCCGGTGAAGGACTTTTGCCACAGGGCGGCCTCGTTGCTGAGCGAACGGCGCCAGCGTGAAAGGTCCACCTGGCCGCCGCCGATCATGGCGATCAGCGTCAGGTTGGCGATGATGAAGACGCCGACCAGGCAGACGATGGCCAGCAGTCCGATGGGGTTGGCGAGAATGGCTTCCAGGCTGTCCATGGGCGCCCCTGTCCGTCACCAGGTCTGGCCGATCAGCCCGGCCAGGACGCGCTCGACGCCCAACACGTTCGGGACCTGGTAGTCCACGCCGGGCGGCAGCGCGCCGGCCGGCTGGACGGCGTCCGGGCCGGCGCCGTCTGCGGACGGCGCGCGGACCAGGATGGTGACCATCCCCAGGTCGTGGGCCGGGGCCAGGTTGCGCGGGAGATCGTCGATAAAGGCGCATTCCGGACCCTGAGCGCCGAGGAGCCCCAGCGCCCGCCGATAGGCTTCCGGTTGCGGCTTGTTGACGTATTCGAGCGCCCGGATGTCGATGATCATGTGGAAGTGCCGGGTGACGCCCAGGCAGTCCAGCACCCGGCGCGCGTGGGCGGCGCTGGCGTTGGTGAGCACGGCCTTTAGCAGAGGCAGGCGCGCCAGCATCGCATTCAGGGCCGGGTCCGGCGCGAGATATTGATCCAGCGGCAGCCGGTGGACGTATTCCAGGTAGTCTTCAGGGTCGATTTGATGCTCGCGCATCAGGCCGGCGAGCGTGACGCCAAACTGATGGGCATAACGAAAACGCAACGCCCTGGCTTCCTCCAGAGGCAGGCCCAGGCGTTCCTGGATGAAGGCCGTGATCCGGTCGCCGATGATGGGCCACAGGCCGGTCTGGGGCGGGTAGAGCGTCTCATCGAGGTCGAAGAGGAGGTGGCGAAGCATTGCGAGGTATTGTAGCCGGAAAGTGATAATGCGAAACCGGAGGCTTCCGAATAAAGCCGGCCTGAATCTCGTATGATAAGCAGAGAGAAAGGAACGTCCGAACGTGGCCGTGGTGGACGCCCCGACCCAGTCCGACGAGCAAGAGTGGATCGCCTGCGCACAGCAAGGCGACCGTCAGGCGTTCGGCGAGCTGGTCGGCCGGCACCGGCCGGGCGTCATCCGCGTGGTCTACCGGATGTGCGGCGACCCGCAGCTGGCCGAGGAGGCGGCCCAGGAGGCGTTCATCCGCGCCTGGCAGAACCTTCGGCGCTACAATCCGCGCTTCGCCTTCCGGAGCTGGGTCTATCGCATCGCCCTGAACGTCGCCGTCGACGCGCTGCGGCGGGAGCGGCCCGCCGCTGACCTCGCCGCCGAGCCGCTGGTCGCCGGCGCGGAGAACCCGGAAGCGGCGCTGGAGCGCAAGGAACGGGCGGAGCAGGTGCGCCGGGCGGTGCTGGACCTGCCCCCGGCCAGCCGGGCGGTGCTGATACTGCGCGAATACGAGGCGCTGACTTACCAGGAGATCGCCGAGGCCCTGGACATCCCCATCGGCACGGTCATGTCGCGCCTGAATTATGCCCGCGGCCAGGTCCGCCGGGCGTTGAGCCGGTATCGGGAGGGGCTATGAGCGGACATGTGCGGGACTGGCTGGGCGCCTATCACGACGGCGAGCTGCGCGGCGACCGGCTGCGCCGGGTGGAAGCGCATTTGCGCGCCTGCGCGGCCTGCCGGGCGGAGCTGGAGGCGCTGGAGAGCCTCTCGGCGTTGTTGCAGGCCAACCCAGCCATGCCGGCCCGGACCGCCCCCGAGCGTTTCGTGGCGCAGGTGCAGCTGCGCCTGTCGGCCCGGCCCGGCCCCTCTGACGGGGCGCGGCTGATGAGGGCGGCCTGGGCAGGACTGCCGCTGGCGCTGCTGGGAATGTGGGCGTTCTTCCAGTCGGTGCTGCTGGTGAGCGGCCTGGCTTTGCTGGCGCTGCCGTGGGCCGACGGCGCGCCAGGGATAGGGACCCCGGCCTGGCCTGTCGGCGGGGGCCTGGTCGAGCTGTTCGTGCTCGAAGTCGGATTGACGGTTGTCCTGGCCGGCCTGCTGTGGGGGTGGCTGGCCGGCTGGTGGGCGGCCCGTCGAACAAGTGTGAACTCGTCCGGCGCAGGCGCCGGTTGAGCCTTTCAGCGAGGATAGGTTATGGACCACATCAAGCTTCTCAAGCGGGCTTTCTCAATCACCTGGAATTACCGGGCGTTGTGGGTATTCGGCATCCTGCTGGCCCTGACCAGCGCCGGCGGAGGGGGCGGCAGTGGGGGCGGGGGCGACCGCGGCGCGCGTTCCAGTTTCGGCCCGTCCGGACGCTGGCCGGACATCTCGATCTCGCCGGAGGTGATCACGGCCCTGGTCATCGCCGGGGTCGCCCTGTTGTGCCTGGCGCTGGTGTTGATAGTTGTCGGCGTCGTGGCGCGCTATGTCGCCGAAACGGCCCTGATCCGCATGGTGGATCAGCACGAGGCCACCGGCGAGAAACCGGGCGTGCGCCAGGGTTTCCGCCTGGGCTGGTCGCGCGCGGCGCTGCGCCTGTTCCTGATGGACTTCGCCATCGGCGTGGGCAGCCTGATTATCTTCCTGTTGATGCTGGCCGTGGCGGCGGTCCCCCTGGTGGTCTGGCTGACCGAGAACACCGTCGCGCGCGTGCTGGGCACGGTGCTGTCGGTGGGCCTGGGCATCGCGGTGATTTTTGTGGCCATTGTCGTGGCCATCATGCTGTCGCTGCTCGTGCAATTCTTCCACCGCGCGGTCGTGCTGGAGAACCTGGGCGTGGTCGCTGGCGTGCGCCGCGGGTGGGGGCTGATGCGCCAGCGCCTGGGCGATGTCGTGGTGATGGGCCTGATCCTGTTCGGCCTGGGGCTGGCCTGGGTGATCGTCCTGATCCCGGTGGTTTTCCTTCTGCTCCTGGTGGCGGCGGTCCTGGGCGGGCTGCCGGCTCTCCTGGTGGGAGCGGTCGTCAGCCTGGTCGCCAAAGAGGCCGCCGTGCCCTGGATCGCGGCGGCCGTTGTCGGCATCCCCGCTTTCCTGCTGGTGATGGGCGTCCCGCTGACGTTCCTGGGCGGGCTGGCCGAGACCTTTCAGTCCAGCACCTGGACGTTGACCTATCGGGAACTGCTGGCGTTGGAAGCGGCCCGGCCGGCGGAGAGCGGCGGCCCCGAGCCGGAGCCGCCGGTCGCGATCTGACCCCGGCCGCCCTTCGGCGCCCTCCTGCCTCGCGCGCAAACGCCGCGAGGGGGAGGGCTTCAGCGTTCTTCTCTCAGAAAGCGGAGCAGGCGGGCGTTGACCCAGGCCGGATGGCTGGCGGCTAGGCCGTGGCCGGCGCCGGGGACCAGCTCGGCGGCGCGCAGGTCCGGCAGGGTGGCGCGGACGTGGGAAAGCAGTTCACGCGGGCTCCACACATCCTCATGCTCGCCCACCAGCACCAGCGTGGGCGCGGTCAGGTGCCGGATCTGGGCCGGCGACAGCCCCGGCGCTTCAAAGACGGGCTGGAAGTGCTTGATGGAGAGGTAGAGGAGCTCTGTGGCATCCGGGTCCAGCGGCACGTCGGGCGGGGCCAGGAGCCGGTGTGAGAGGCGGCGGGCCTGCTCGTCGTTGATGAAGAGCACATCCCAGATGATGGGGACCAGGTACTTCCAGCGCACGGGCAGGAAGCCGGCCGGGCTGAGCAGCGCCGCCCGCGCGATGCGGTCCGGCGCCAGCGCCGCCAGGCGCAGGATCAGCCAGCAGCCGAAGGCCATGCCCACGAAACTGGCCCGGCGCACCGCCAGGCCGTCCAGGGTCTGGCGCAGCCAGTCGGCGTAGCTGCGCCCGTCATAGGGCAGGCGCCGGGGCGCGCTGCGCCCGGCCATGCCGATGATGTCCGGGGCGTAGACGCGAAAGTCGCGGGCCAGGGCGGTGATCTGCGGCGTCCAGCTCAAGGCGTTGGCGCTCAGGGCGTGCAGGAGCACCACCGGCGGCGCGCCCGCCGGCCCGGCGGCCAGGACGTGGGTCGGGCCGTAGCGGGTGGGCACGACGCGCGACTCGTGCGGCACGGGCAGCCGCGCCAGCGCGCCGTCGTACCACGCCATCAGCGCGGAGTACCCTTCCGGGGAGCGATATAAGTCGGCGGGCTCGGGCATATAAAACAATGAAACCCGCGGCGGTGCGGCCGCCGGCGTGGTTTCATTGTAAAGCAGCGCGGCGGACCCGGTCAGGATAAACGGGTTAGCAATTGGGTGAGGATTTCCTTCGGCTCGCCGACGACGGCCTCGTCCGCCAGCGCCAGCAGTGGGGCGGCCGGGTTGGCATGGACGGCGATGACGCGTCTGGCCTGCGCGATGGCGGCGTTGTGGACCGTATCGCCGCGGATGCCGAAGGCCAGGTACAGATCCGGCGCCACCTCCTGGCCCGTGACCCCGACGACGTGGTCCTCATCGATCCAGCCCAGGTCCAGAGCCGAGCGGTCGCCGCCGAGTTCCGCGCCCAGCTTATCGGCCAGTTGCCGGGCCAGCGCCAGGCCCTCGGCGTCCTTCAGGCCGCGCCCGACCGAGACGATCAGGCGCGCCTTCTGCAACGGTCGCCAGGGCTGCGGCGTGTAGTCCACCGGGCCGAGCTCGCGCACCCGGGGTTCCGGCGCCTGGAACTCGTTCGGCACCACCTCGCCGCTGCGTCCCGGGTCGGCGTACGGCTCGGGCAGGCGGCGTGGGTCGAGGGTGGCGAACTTGGCCGTGGACGTGACCGCGGTCGTAAGGAGGTAATCGCCGCCGTACACGGGGTGCGCGCCGATCAGGGCGCGCGTGACGTCGTCGACGCTCAACTGGCGGGCGTCCGTGATCAGCCCGGCCTTGTGTTTCTGGGCGGCCTGCGCGGCCTCGGCCGCCTGGCTCAGCGGATAGAGCGCGAACTCCGGATGCTGGCTCAGCAGGAAGGCGGCCGTGTCCGGGGCCGGGTGGACTTTGTCCGCGCCGCAGGCGATGGCGCGTCCCGCCTCGTCCGCTGACCGGACGACGGCGTGGACATAGCAGCCGAGCGAGTCGGCCAGGCGGCGAGCCTCGCCGAGCAGCGCCAGGGCGGCGGCGTCCGGCACGCTCACCCACAGGTCGGCGTAGCTGGCGGCGGAGAGGTCCTCGCCCATCAGGGCCGAAAGTGCGTCGATGTCCATGGTCGTCTCCCTCGTTGTGTTCAGATGACCTGGCGCAGAATGTCGGCCAGCTGCCCGGCGATGTCGCCCTCCAGACGCTTGCCGGGCTCGCGTTCGGGCGGGAAGGCTTCGCCGCGCGCCTCCGTCAGCGGCGTCAGCTCGGCGGGGTCCATCCCCAGCGCCGCCGTGGTCACCGTCTCCACGGCGCCGGCGTCCGAATAGACATTGATCAGGTTCTTGCCCGGCGCGTAGCGCGGCTTGTTGCTGTCGCGGGTGACGCTGATCACGGCGGGCAGGTCCGCCTCGACCTGCACAAAGCGCCCCCCGCGCGCCGCGACGGCGCGGACGGCGCCGGCCCGGACCTCGATCTGGTGCGCGCCGGCGATGAACGGCCGCTCCAGGCACTGCGCCAGGCGCGGCCCGACCTGCGCCAGATCGGCGTCCAGGCACTCGGCCCCGCACAGCACCAGGTCGGCGCCGCCGAGGTGGTCCAGCACGTGCCCGAGGACATTTGCGAGCACAAACGCGTCAGCCCCGCCGAGCGCGGAGTCATTCACCAGGAGCGCACGCCGGGCGCCCATAGCGCGGGCGTCGCGCAGCACCTGCTCGGCCGGGCCGGCGCCGAAGGCGACAGCCGTCACCTCACCGCCCAGGCGCAGCGCTGCCTCCAACGCGTTCCGGTCCGACGGGTTGAAGACGTGCTGCGCACGGTTGACGAAGACCTTCTGGGCCTTGCGGTTGACGGTGATCCCGGCCGGGTCCTGGACGGCGCGCAGGATGACGAGGATATTCATAAGCATCTCCGGGCACTGATCGCTGACGACTGTTTTCCCGACAGGTGATCAGTGATTAGTGAGCAGTGAGCAGTGAGCAGTGATTGGTCTCACGGCCGGATGCGAACGCCGACCTCCTGCAGAAGCTCAGAGGCGATGACGATGCGCTGGATCTCGTTGGTGCCCTCGAAAATCTCGGCGATGCGGGCGTCGCGCCAGCCGCGCTCCAGGTGAAAGTCGCGCGAGAGGCCGAGCGCGCCGTGGATCTGCAGGGCGCGGTCGATGCAGCGGCTGGCGATCTCGGAGCCCATCAGCTTGCACATGCCCGCTTCTTTGATGAAGGGCTGGCCGTTGTCCACCAGCCAGGCGGTCCGGTAGACCAGCGAGCGCAGGGCCTCGATCTCGGTCGCCATGTCGGCCAGCATGAACTGGATAGACTGCAAGTGGGCGATGGGGCGCCCGAACTGCGAGCGGACCTTGACCCAGCGCAGGGCGGCGTCCAGCGCGGCCTGCGCCCCGCCCAGGGTAGCGGCGCCCAGCGACACGCGCCCGATGTCCAGGGTCTTCATAAAGGTCACGAAGCCCAGGCCGAGCTGGCCGACGATGTTCTCTTTGGGGACGCGCACGCCGTCGAAGTTGAGCAGCGAGGTGGGCGAGCCGTGCAGGCCCATCTTCTTCTCTGGCTTGCCGGCCGAGAAGCCGTCCCAGCGGGTCTCGACGGCAAAGACCGTGGCGCCGCCGCGCGCGCCCAGGGCCGGGTCGGTGACGGCCAGCACCATCACCACGTCCGCGATCGGGCCGTTGGTGATCCACATCTTCTGGCCGTCGAGGAAGTAGGAGTCGCCCTCGGGCACGGCGCGCAACTGGATGCCGGCGGCGTCCGAGCCGGCGTTGGGCTCGGTCAGGCCGAAGGCCGCGATCTTCTGGCCGGCGCAGATCTCCGGCAGGTACTTGCGCTTGAGGGTCTCGGAGCCGTCCAGGTACAGGCTCATGGCGCCGATGCCGATGTGCGCGCCGATGATGGTGGCCGTGGAGGGGCAGACCCGGTTGAGCTCCTCCATCAGGATGCAGTAGCCGGTCTCGCCGGCTCCCATGCCGCCATACTTCTGCGAGAAGGGGACGCCGAACAGGCCGAGCTCGCCCATCAGCCTGAGGACCTCGCGGTCCGGCTGGCCGGTCTGGTCTAGTTTTTTGGCGCGCGGGCGCAGCTCCTCCTCGCAGAACTCGCGCAGCATGCGGCGCAGGGCGACGTGTTGAGGGCTGAGGGTGAAGTCCATGAAGGCTCCTTCAAGGCGCAATTCGCAATGCTCACGACCCGGTTGGAAATCCTGAGCCGGGCCTTGTGTATGGCTACGGTTGTATCGCCACCCCGGCGTCTTTCAGCACGTCACGCGCGATCAGGAAGCGCTGGAACTCGTCGGCGCCGCCGAGGATCTTCAGGGCGCGCGAGTCGCGGTAGACGCGCGAGATGGCGTACTCGTCGCTGAAGCCGTAACCGCCGTGGACCTGGAGCATCTTGTTGGCCGCGTCTTTGGCGATGCGCGCGCCGAGCAGTTTGGCCATGCCCGCCGCCCGGGCGAAGTCCTGGCCCTGGTCGGCCAGCCAGGCGGCATGGCCGACCATGTGCCGCAGCGACTCGATCTCGACCGCGCAGTCGGCGAGGTAGGTCTGCATGGCGCCCTTGTGGGCGATGGCGACGCCGAACTGCTTGCGCTCCACGGCGAAGCGGAGGCCCAGTTCGAGCGCGTTCTCGGCGACGCCCAGCGCCACGGCCGCCAGGGCCAGCCTGAGCCGATCCTGGGCGCGCTGCGCCAGCGGCCCGCCCTCGCCCGGCGCCCCGAGCCGCCGGTCCTCCGGCAACGGCCCGCCTTCGAGGTAGAGGGTGCGCACGTCCAGGCCGCGCAGGCCGAGCAGCGGCTCACGGCGCCCGACGACCAGCCACGGGTCGGTCTTTTCCACGATGAAGGCCGTAATCCCGGCCTGGCGCCCGGCCGGCTCGGTGGCGGCGAAGACCAGGAACACCTCCGCCAGGCCGCCGTTGCTCACCCAGCTCTTGACGCCGTCGAAGTGGTAGCCCCCCCGGGCCAGCACGGCGCGCGTCTGCAAGGCTGTCGTGTCGGACCCGGCCTCCGGCTCGGTGAGGGCGAAGGCGCCCAGCGCGCCGCCGGCCAGCCGCGGGAGGTAAGCGGCTTTCTGGGCCTCGGCGCCGGCCTCCAGGAGCGTCATGCCGGCCAGCGACGTGTGCACGGCGATGGTGACGGCCGTGGACGCGCACTGCCGGGCCAGCTCCTCGAGCATCAGGCAGTAGGTGAGGGTGTCCATCGCGGCGCCCCCGTACTGCTCCGGGAACGTAGCCCCCAGGAAGCCCTGCGCGGCGGCCTTGCGGAGCACGTCGACCGGCGGCGCTTCGGCCTGGTCGGTGTGCTCGGCGACCCGGGCGACCTCCCTGGCCGCGAAGTCGCGGAACAGGTCGCGGAACATCTGCTGTTCTTCGGAGAGGTTGAAATCCATGGGCGGTTATCTCCATCGAGACGAAAGCCAGAGGGCGGCGACTCACCCCGGCCGGCCGTCGTCCGTCTTTCGTCCGTCGTCCGGGTTCTGCTTGAGCTTCCGCAGCTCCGCCTCCAGTTGCGCCTTTTCCTGTCTGAGCTGATCCAGCTCGGCTTGCAGCGCGGCCCTGGGTTTGGGCGCGGCGTCCTGGCCCCAGACCTTGATGCCGCTGCTGTCGGCGCGCCGGAGGCGGCGGCCGACTGCCAGCCATCCGCCGCCGCCCAGGACGGCCGTCGCGGCCAGCGCGACGCCGGCCTCCGCCCAGGACGCGGTGATGGCGGCCCAGAACGTCGTGAGCAAAAGCAGCGGCAGGACGTAGAAGAACAGGCCCAGGTACCAGCGATTGCGCTCGATGCGGGCCATCACCCAGACGCCCGAGAGCAGCGCCAGGGTGAGGAAAAGGGTGTTGGACCAGTTCATGGCGGATGGCAGGTAACAGGCGGCAGGTGAAGCGTGCGGCTACGGCCCTCGCCGCCCGTCGCTCGCGACCGGTCACTGGTCCTTGAAGACCGGCTGCCGCTTCTGCAAAAAGGCCGTCACCCCCTCGCGCATGTCCTCGCTGCGGACGACGTCGGCCAGGCGCTCGGCCTCGTACGCCAGGCCTTCGGCCATGGGCCTGACCGAGCCGACGGTGATGGCGTCCAGGGCCGCCCGGATGGCCAGCGCGCCCTTCTGGGCGATCTTCCTGGCCAGATCGCGCGCGGTCTTGAGCACCTCGCCGCCCGGCACCACCTTGTTGACCAGGTTGAGGCGCAGCGCCTCCTGGGCCGTGATCTGGTCGCCGGTCAGGATCAGCTCGATGGCCTTGGCCTTGCCGACCAGGCGCGGCAGGCGCTGGGTGCCGCCCCAGCCGGGCATGATGCCCAGGTTGATCTCGGGCTGCCCGAAGCGGGCCGACTCCACCGCCACGCGGATGTCGCAGGCCATGGCCAG
>DAOUAB010000040.1:0-5133 GCA_034434015.1 Anaerolineales bacterium | reverse complement strand
GTCGGCCCGCTCACCGGCTCACACCGCGCCCGCGATGGAGGGCCACGTGCTCACGACCGAGAGACTCGACACGACCTCCAGGGCCCACGTCCGCCGCTTCGTCCAACTGCCCTTCCGCCTGTACGCCGGCCACCCGCTCTGGGTGCCGCCGCTGCTCATGGACGCCGAGCTGCCGCTCAACCGCGCCAAACACCCCTTCTATGAGCACTCCGAAGCTGATTTTTTCCTGGCCGTGCGCGATGGCCGGGATGTCGGCCGGATCGCGGTGCTGAACTACACACCCTACAACCGCGCGCACGACTCGCACCGGGCCCAGTTCTATTACTTTGACTGTGAAGACGACCCGGAAGCGGCGGCCGCGCTGTTCGAACGCGCCGCCGAGTGGGCCCGCGCCCGCGGCCTGACGCACCTGGTGGGCCCCAAGGGCTTCAGCCCGATCGACGGCTATGGGCTGCTGGTGGACGGTTTCCAGCACCGGCCGGCGATGACCATGATGAACTACAACTTCGAGTATTACCCCCGCCTGGTGGAGGCCTGGGGGTTCCAGAAAGAAGTCGATTTTGTCTCCTGCTACGCCAACGCCAAGAGTTTCCGCATGCCGGAGCGCATCCGCCCCATCGCCGAGCGGGCCGCCCGGCGCGCCGGCCTGCGCGTCCTGCAGTTCCGGTCCAAGCGCGAGCTGACCGCCTGGGCCCCGCGCATCGGCGCCGCCTACAACCGGGCTTTCGTCCATAATTGGGAATATGCGCCCCTCACCGAGCGCGAGATCAAGATGGTGCTGGACAACCTGCTGGTCATCGCCGATCCGCGGCTGATCAAGGTCATCGCCCATGGCGATGACGTGGTCGGTTTCCTGTTCGCGTTCGCCGATGTGTCGGCGGCGCTGCAGCGGGCGCGCGGCCGCCTGCTGCCGTTCGGGCTCATTGACCTGATGCTGGAGCTCCGGCGCACGAAGTGGCTGGCGATCAACGGCGCCGGCATCCTGCCTGAGTTCCAGGGCTCCGGCGGCAACGCGCTGCTGTATATGGAGATGGAAAATACCCTGCGCGGGATGCAGTTCGAGCACGCCGACCTCACCCAGGTGGCTGAGACCGCCGTCCAGATGCGGCGCGACCTGGAGAACCTGGGCGGCCAGCCGTACAAGAATCACCGCGTCTATATCCGCGCGCTGTAGAGCGTATTCCCAGTTCGTGTACGGGAAGCGCGCCGGGCCGCGAGCTTGTCGAGTGGTCCAGGCGCGCCCTTCAACCAGAGCCTGGCGAGCCGGCGGCCCGAGCTCAGGCCGCCGGCCCGGTCCGAGCCGTTTGGGGCGCCCGATCCTTTGACATGTCGCCGCGCTACCGCCTGCCGGCCGGCGTCGTCGGGCCGGCGGCGCTGGCGGCCCTCACCGGGGGCCGGCGCTCTTTCCGGGCCGACGCGCTGGCCTGTGTCGCCGGCCTCCGCCCGCCGCTGCGCGTCGTCGGGCCAGCCCACATTCCGGAGGCCGGCCCGCGCCTCATCGTGGTCAATCATTACGCGCATCCCGGATTCCGGGCCTGGTGGATCGCGCTGGCCGTCAGCGCACTGGTCCCGGCCGACATCCACTGGATCATGACCGAGGCCTGGACCTTCCCGAACCGACCCGGCGCGCGCCGGGCGCTGCGCCCGGCCTCGCGCTGGCTGCTGCGCCGCCTGGCGCGCGTCTATGCGTTCACGCCCATGCCGCCCATGCCCCCGGAGCCCGGTGACGTCGCCGCCCGCGCCGTTGCCGTGCGCCGGGTGTTGACCCTGGCGCGCCGGACGCCGCGCCCCCTCATCGGCCTGGCGCCGGAGGGCCGCGATTTCCCCGGCGGGGTCCTGGGCGCGCCGCCGCCCGGCGTCGGGCGCTTCATGCTGCAGTTGGCCGGGCTGGGGCTGGAGGTCACCCCGGCGGCGGTGTACGAGGCCGAGGGCGCCCTGTGCGCGGCGTTCGGACCGCGCTTTCGGCTGGCGGTGGACGCCGATCAGGCGGCCGAGAGCCGGGACCGCGCGGCCAGCGCCCAGGTGATGCGCGCTATCGCCGCCCTGTTGCCCGCAGCGTTACGGGGTGAATTCGGATGAATCCGCCGATGAGTTTCCGTTCGCTGTTGCTCCTGAACGCGGCCTGGGCCGGGATCTCGTTCATGTGGAACAGCCTGCACATCATCGTGTTGCCGGCGGTCCTGCTCAACTTCGCGCCCGAGGCGCAGAAGAACACCTACCTGGGACTGCTGACGTTTGCGGGCCTGGTCGTCGCCGCCGTCGTGCAGCCGGCGGCAGGCGCGCTGAGCGACCGGACGACGCTGCGCTGGGGGCGCCGCCGGCCGTGGATCGCGCTCGGCACGGCCGCCGATTTCGTCTTCCTGGCGCTGCTCGCCTGGGCCGGCGGACTGGGCTGGCTGGCCGCCGGCTATATCGGCCTGCAATTGACGTCGAACCTGGCCCACGGCCCGCTGCAGGGGTTATTGCCGGATCGCGTACCGCGCGCTCAGCTCGGCGTGGCCAGCGGGGTCAAGAACCTGTGCGACATGGGCACGCTCGTGGCGGCCTCGCTCCTGGTGGGCCGGCTCATGCCGCCGGCGCCGCAGCCGCCGCTGGCGCCGGTCGCGGTCATCGCCGGCGTCCTGGCGGTCAGCACGGCCGTGACGGTGTTGGGCGTGCGGGAAGAGCCGTCCGGCGGGCCGCGGCCCGCCGGGCGCGAGGCGTGGCGTGTGGACTGGCGCGCCGAGCCGCGTTACGCCTGGCTGATCGCCTCGCGTTTCGCGTTCCTGCTGGGCATCTACGGCATCCAGGCCTTCGCCCAGTACTTCGTGCGTGATGTGCTGGCGGCGCCCAACCCGGCCCGGACGACGGGCGACCTGCTGGCCGCCATCACGCTCGCCCTGGTGGCGTTCACGCTGGCCGGCGGCTGGCTGTGCGATCGGTTCGGGCGAGGGCGGATGCAGACGCTGGCCTGCCTGATCGGCGCCGCGGGCTGTCTGCTTCTGCTGGCGGCGCGCACGCCCGGCCTGCTGTTCGCTTTTGGGGCGGTGTTGGGGGCCGGGATCGGGCTGTTTCTGACGGCGAACTGGGCGCTGGCCACCGAGCTGGCGCCCGGCGGCGAGGCCGGCAAGTTCCTGGGGCTCACCAATCTGGCGACGGCCGGTTCGGCGGCGCTGGGCCGGCTGCAGGGCCCGGTGATCGACGCCCTGAACGCGGCGGCGCCCGGCGCCTGGTGGGGCTACGCGGAGCTGTTCCTCTTCGGCGCGGCGTGCGTGCTGGCCAGCGCCTGGCTGCTGCGGCGCGTTCGCCTGTGAACACACGCGCCGCGGAGAGCGGCGCAACGTGCAGCGGTTCGCTTCGAGCAGGCTCGTCTTGCCCGGGTGCTATCAGGCGGCGCTTCGCTCAGGGGGAACGGGATGGCTGAGCGGTTGCCAGGCAACTACCCCAAGGCGCGTTGATAGACCCGGTGCGTCTTGTAGAAAGCGATCCCCAGGTCGCGCAGCTCGCGCAGCATCCTGTCATTTTCCACCCCGATCTGCACCAGGTCGGCGTGCTCGAACTGGCCGGCCGTCACGCTCTTGTGCATCTCGCTGAACAGGATCGCGGTCCCGCCCAGCCCACGATAGCGTTCCACGATCCCGGCCCCGTTGACGTTCACCCACTTCGTCCGGCGCAGCTCGAGGAGCATGTCCAGCCACCCGAACGGGAAGAGGCGGCCCCCGGTGCGCTGGAGCGCGGCCGAGATATCGGGGTAGGCGAACAGGAAGCCGACCGGCGCTTCGTCTTTGAGGACGACCTTGATCAGGCGCGGGTCCGCGAACCACAGCAACTGGCCGGCGATGGCGTCCACTTCCTCATCGGTCAGCGGGACGTTGCCTGTGGTCCCGCTGAGCGAGGCGTTGTAGAGCTCTTTGAGCCGCGGGATCAGGGCGCGCAGGTCGCGGCGCGACTTGAAGCTCATGACGCGCAGCCCGCGCCGCTTCTGCACCAGCTCGGACAGACGATGGATCTTCTCCGGAAACGGCGCGCGCGCGTTCAGGTAACCGGAGACGAGCTCGCCTTCCGGCTCAAAGCCAGCGGCTTCGACGAGGGGGACGTAGTACGCCGGGTTGTAGGGCAGCCCAAACGCCGGCCGGTGCTCGAAGCCCTTCACCAGCAGGCCCAGCCCGTCCAGCGCCGTGAAGCCCTTGGGGCCGATGATCCTGTCCAGGCCGCGCGCCCGCGCCCAGGCGAAGGCGCGCTCGAAGAGCGCCTGCGCGGCCTCCGGGTCGTTTTCGCACTCGAACAGGTAGAAGAACGCCGTCCGTTCGTGGTTGAACTCGTTCCAGCGCCGGTTGTCCAGCACGGCCAGCCGGCCGACGGTCCGGCCCCCGGCCTGCGCCAGGAGAAAGGCCGCGTCCGAGTGCCGGAAGAACGGGTTGCGCCGCCGGTCGAGCTGCGCCCGGGCGTCCGTCTCCAGCGGCGGCACCCACGGCGGGATGTCGCGGTACAGGCGGAAGGGCAGTTCGCGGAAGGCGCGCGCCTGCCGGCGATCCGCCGTGTCGATCTCGAGAATGTCCATGGCCGGCTACGGCGCGCGCACCTCGAGGTTGTCGAACTCGAACACGCCCGCGTCGCCCTCGGTCTGCATCGAGACGGCCAGCCCGATCTCGCCGCCGGGCAGGGTGTCGTCCACGTGGCTGGCGACCGGCTCGCCGTTGACGAAGAACGTGAAGCGCGGGCCCTCGGCGCTGACCGTGACCGTGTTCACGCCGTCCGGCTGGATGACCTCCGCCTCGGTCCAGTCGATCAGCGTGCGCCACTCGTTGTCTTCCAGGAGGAAGAAGCCGTAGAGCTGCCCCACGCTCAGAGCGAAATAGTAAAAGTTGTTGTCGTCGGCCACGCGGAACAGGACGCCGTAGTCGGCGTCCGGCGGCCCGCTCACCTGCTCCAGGTCGGCCGTGAACGTGAAGTCGGACACGAACGGGCCGTCCTCCGGCACATCCCACCACAGCGCGCCCTGCTTGGCCGTGATCTCCCAGCGGAAGGCCCCGTTGCGCAGGCGCTGGTCCGCGACCCCGAACTCGTCGTCATAGCCGCCGAGGTACCAGCCGTGGGGGTTGGAGTTGAAGGTGTCCGACAGCACCAGCGGCCAGCGGTCGCCGGCATCCGGGG
>DAOUAB010000039.1:0-29440 GCA_034434015.1 Anaerolineales bacterium | reverse complement strand
CGACCCCCACCCGGACGCCGCGCCCGCCGGCCCTGACGCCCACCCCGACGGCGACCGCCACCGAGACCGAGACCGAGACGCCGGTGCCCTAGCATGCCCAAACCCCTGGTCGCCATCGTCGGACGCCCGAACGTGGGCAAGTCCACACTCTTCAACCGGCTGGCCGGCGAACGGCTGGCCGTCGTTGATGACACCCCCGGCACCACACGCGACCGTCTGGTGGCGGAGGCCGAGTGGAACGGCCGCGTCTTCGACATTGTGGACACCGGCGGCATCGAGCCGCTGCCCAGGGGCGCAGGCGGCGGCGCCCTGGCCGTGGACTCGGCGCCGTTTGTGCCGCAGATGCGCGCCCAGGCCGAGCTGGCCATCGCCGAGGCCGACGTCGTGCTCTTCATGACCGAGGCCCGCCTGGGCGTGACCGAGGCCGACCGGGAGGTGGCCGACATCCTGCGCCGCCGCCAGCGGCGGGATCCGCAGACCGGCGCGCTGACCCCGCCCGTCCTGCTGGCCGTCAACAAGACGGAGGGCCTGCGGCACGAGGCGGAGGCCTACGCCTTCTACGAGCTGGGCATGGGCGACCCGCTGCCGATCTCGGCCCTGCACGGCACGGGCGTGGCCGAGGTGCTGGATGCGCTGGTCGCTGCCCTGCCGCCGTCCCAGGCCGACGCCGACGCCGGCGCCGTGAAGATCGCCATCGTCGGCCGCCCCAACGTGGGCAAGAGCTCCCTGCTCAACCGGCTGCTGGGCGAAGAGCGCGCCATCGTCAGCCCGATCCCGGGCACCACGCGCGACGCGGTCGACACGCCGCTCACGTTCGACGGCCAGCCGCTGGTCCTGATCGACACGGCCGGCCTCCGGCGCCGCGGCGCCATCGTCCCCGGCGTGGAGAAGTGGAGCGTGCTGCGCACCTTCCGGGCCATCGCGCGCTGCGACGTGGCGCTGCTGGTGGTGGACGCCACCGACCCGTTCTCGGCCCAGGACGCGCACATCGCCGGCTTCATCCTGGATGAAGCGAAAAGCGTGGTGGTGGTCGTCAACAAGTGGGACGCGGTCGAGAAGGACGCGCACACGCTGGCCGCCTACAGCGAACGCATCCGCGCCAATCTGCATTTTCTGGATTACGTCCCGCTGCTGTTCGTCTCGGCCAAATCCGGCCAGCGCTGCGGCCAGATCCTGCCGACCGCGCTCCAGGTGCAGGCGGAACGCTCCGTGCGCATCCCGACGGCGCGCCTGAACCAGATCGTGCGCGACGCCGTCATGCGCCACGCCCCGCCCACCCACGCCGGCCGGCAGCTCAAAATCCGCTACGCCTCGCAGGTGCGCACCGACCCGCCGACGTTCCTGTTCCACGTCAACGATCCGGAGCTAGCGCATTTCACGTACCGCCGCTACCTGGAGAATTGCCTGCGCCAGGAATACCCCTTCACGGGCACGCCGCTGCGCCTCAGCTTCCGCAGCCAGAACGAGTAGCCGCTGCGGCCCTCATCCGTTGCTCATCTGCCTCGTCTCACCTTATAATTCCGGATAAGTTTGGTTCCGGAGCAAGCGGTGTCCCTTTCGCCCACCCCCACCGACGCCGGCGCCCCGTCGGAGCCGGCGCCGGGCCTGCCCGAAGCGCCGCCCGTGTCGCGGCCCGCGCGCTGGCAAAAGCTGCTGCGCGAGATAGTCGAGACGGTCCTGCTGACCGTCGTGATTTACGCCGTGGTCAACTTCGCCACCGGCCGCTTCCGCGTGGAGGGCGACAGCATGCAGCCCACCCTGCACCCGGACGAGTACGTGCTGATCGACAAGGTCTCGTACATGCTCGGCGACCCGCAGCGCGGCGACATCGTCGTCTTCCACTTCCCGTACGGCACCGAACGCGACTTCATCAAGCGCGTCATCGGCCTGCCGGGCGAGACGGTGGTGGTGAGCGGCGGCCGGGTCACCGTGAACGGGCAGACGCTGGACGAGCCGTACATCGCCGCGCCGCCGCAGTATGAAAAGGTCGTCACGCTGGCCGCGGACGAGTTCTTTGTGCTGGGCGACAACCGCAACAACTCGTCGGACTCGCACAGCTGGGGGCCGCTCAAACGCGAGTTCCTGGTGGGCCGCGCGCTCGTGGTGTACTGGCCGCTCGACGCGCTCGAGATCGTGCCGCACTACAACTATGTCCAGGCCACCGGCCCCTGACGCGGGCCGGGCCCGTCGCGGCGTGTGCGCCCGCCGGCCCCGTTTACTTGCGCACTTGGCGACATTTTTATAGACTGCCTCCATGCTCATGACCCCTCCCCCCCTCGCCCGGGCCCAGCTCGCGGGCCTGATCGACCACACCCTGCTCAGGCCGGAAGCCACGGCGGCCCAGATCGAGGCGCTCTGCGCCGAAGCGCTGGAATACCGGTTCGCCTCCGTGTGCGTCAACCCGGCCTACGTCCGCCTGGCGGCCCGCCGGCTGCGCCGGTCCGGCGTGGCCGTGGGCACCGTCGCCGGCTTCCCGCTCGGCGCGGCGCTGCCGGAGGTGAAAGCGTTCGAGGCGCAGCGCGCCATCGCCCAGGGCGCGACCGAAATCGACATGGTCCTGAACATCGGCGCGCTGAAGAGCGGCGACCTGGCCCTGGCGACGCGCGACATCCGCGCCGTGGTCAAGGTCGCGCACGCGGCCGGCGCGCGCGTCAAGGTGATCATCGAGGCCTGCCTGCTGACCGACGACGAGAAGCGCGCGGCCTGCCAGGCGGCGCTGAAAGCGCGCGCCGACTTCGTCAAGACCTCCACCGGGTTCTCCACCGGCGGGGCGACGGTCGCGGACGTGGCCCTGATGCGCGCCGTCGTCGGGCCGAAGATGGGCGTCAAGGCCGCCGGCGGCATCCGCTCCCTGGCCGACGCGCAGGCCCTGATAGCGGCCGGCGCCACGCGGTTAGGCACCAGCGCCGGGGTCGCCCTGATGCGGGACGCCGCGGTCGCCGAAGGGACGTATTGATGGACAGCCCGCCCGAGCCGGAATATATCTGCGAACGGTGCCTGACCGGCCATCTGCGGCCGCGCCGGGTGACCCTGGCGGAGTGGGCGGGCGGCGAGTTCGTCACCGTCCCGGACTTTCCCGCCTGGGTGTGCGACCTGTGCGGGGCGCGCGAGTATGATGACGAGGCCCTGGAACATTTGCAGGCCGTCCTCGGCCCGGAGCGCGCGCTGCGCCGCAGCCGGGCCGCTCGCCGGGCCGGCCGGGGTCGGCCGCGCCCCGGCCCCCGCCCCGCCGGCCCGCATTCTGTCTGAGCGGAGGGCCCATCGCCATGGCGAACCTGCGCATCCTCATCGCCGACGACTCGCCCGAGTTCCGTAAAAGCGTGCGGATGATGCTGGCCTTCGAGAAGGATTTCGAGGTCGTGGCGGTGGCCCGCGACGGCCTCGAAGCCGTGGAGATGGCGCGCCATTTCCAGCCGGACGTCGCCATCATGGACGTCAACATGCCGCGCATGGACGGGATCACGGCGATCAAGTTCATGGGCAAGGTCAGCCCGGGCACGGTCTGCATGATCATGTCGTCCGAGGCCGAGCGCGACCAGTTGCGCCAGGCGATGTCGGCCGGGGTGCGCGAGTACCTGATCAAACCCTTCACGCCGGAGGAGTTCGTCGTCGCCGTCCGGCGCGTGGCCGGCCAGGCCAGCGACGCCAAACGGCGCGCCGAAGCCAAAGCCGCGGCCGAGGCCGAGCGCGACCGGTACCTCAATCAACTGGTGCTCTCCTTCCTGCGCACCGGCCGGATGGACGACGAAGCCTCCAAGGTGTACGCCATCTACGTCCAGCGCCCGAACGCCGACCCCGGCCTGATGGCGCGCCTGGCCGAGGTCTTCTGCGCGCGGCGCGAGTGGCGCACCCTGCGCCTGATCTGCGAGCGCATGGAACGGCACGAGGCCACCCGCCCCGTCGCCTGACCCGCCGGCGCCTCCCATGTTCATGGCGACAACCGCAACCCGCTCGGTCATCCGGCGCCTCACCTGGCTGCTGTTTTTCGGCCAGAGCCTGGGCTCGGCGGCCTTCATCGCCGGCTCCACCGTCGGCGCGCTGGTCGGCGCGCAGCTCTCCGGCGGCGCTTTCCTGGCCGGCGTGCCCGGCGCCGTCCATCTGGCCGGCACCGCCCTGGCGGCGTACCCGGCCGCCCGCCTGATGGAGCGCATCGGCCGGCGGCCCGGCCTGAGCCTGGGCCTGAGCCTCGGGCTGACCGGCGCGCTGGCGGCCGGCGCGTCGGTCGTCATCCACAACTTCGCCCTCTTTCTGACCGGGTTCCTGATGATGGGGATGGCGCGCGGTTTCACCGACCTGGGCCGTTATGCGGCGGCCGAGATGCACCCGGCGGCCGAGCGCGGCCGGGCGATCAGCCTGGTGGTGCTGGGCGGCACGCTCGGCGCCGTGCTCGGCCCGGCGCTGGTCGGCCCCACCGGGCAGGCCGCCGCCGCATTGGGGGTGGACCCGCTGGCCGGGCCGTGGTTCGCCAGCGCCCTCCTGTTCGCCGTCGGCGCGGTCCTGATAGCGGCCCGGCTGCGGCCGGACCCGCGCGACCTGGCGCGTGACAGCGCGCGCCAGCTGAACGAGGCGCCGCCCAGGGCGGGCGCGACGGTCGGCCCGGTCCGGACCTGGCCGACGCTGCTGCGCCTCCTGCCGGTCCAGACGGCGTTGAGCGCCCTGGTGCTCGGGCAACTGGTGATGGTGATGCTGATGTCGATGACCTCCCTGCACATGCAGGGGCATCAGCATTCCCTGACCGACATCTCGCTGGTCATCGCCTCGCACACCCTGGGCATGTTCGGACCGTCCCTCATCAGCGGCCGGCTGGTGGACCGCTGGGGACGGGCCCGGGTCATCACCGCCGGGTCGCTGCTCACCGGCCTGGCCTGCCTGCTGGCCCCGCTGTCCCCGGCGGTCCTGCCCATCGGCGTCGCGCTGTTCCTGCTCGGTCTGGGCTGGAACTTCACCTACGTGGCCGGGGGGACGCTGCTCACCGACGCGCTCACGCCTGCGGAGCGCAGCCGGGGACAGGGCGTCACCGACCTGCTCATCAACCTGGCCTCGGCCCTCGGCAGCCTGGGCAGCGGCGTGCTGTTCGCCGCCGTGGGCTACGGGCTGCTGACCTGGCTCGGCCTGCTGATCAGCTTCGCGCCGCTGACGCTCTCCATCGCGCTGAGCCTCAGCCTCCGGCCCACGGTGGCCGAGTCCTGAGCCGCATGACCGACCCGTCCGTCATCATCGTCGGCGCCGGGGTGTACGGCGTCACCGCCGCCCTGGCGCTGCGCCGCCGCGGCTGGCAGGTCCGGTTGCTGGACCCCGGCCCGCTGCCGCATCCTGCCGCCGCCTCCACCGACATCAGCAAGGTCATCCGCCTGGACTACGGCCCGGACGAGCCGTACATGGCCTGGATGGAGCACGCTTTCGAGGGCTGGGAGCGCTGGAACCGGCGCTGGCCGGAACGCCTGTATCACCGCACCGGGGTCTTCTATCCCACGCGCGCCGCCTGGCACCCCGGCAAGTACGAGGCCGAGAGCTTCGCGCTTCTGCGGCGGCGCGGGCATACGCCCGAGCGCCTGGACGCCGGGGCCATCGCCGCGCGTTTCCCGGCCTGGCGCGCGGCCGGGTTCGTCGACGGCTACTTCAACCCGCTGGGCGGCTACGCCGAAAGCGGGCGCGTCATGGCGCAACTGATCCGCGAGGCGCAGGCGGCCGGCGTCGAACTGCTGGCCGGCCGGGTCTTCGCGCGCCTGCACGAAGCCGGGTCGCGCGTCGGCGGGGTCATCACCACGGACGGCGGCCGCCTCCACGCCGGGCAGGTGCTCGTGGCGGCCGGCGCATGGACCCATCACCTGCTGCCGTGGATGTCCGGCTGGCTGCGCTCCACCGGCATGCCGGTCTGGCATTTCCGGCCGCCCGACCCGGAGCTCTTTCGCGCCGAGCGTTTCCCGGTGTTCGGCGCCGACATCACCCTCACCGGCTATTACGGCTTCCCGCTCAACCGCGACGGCGTGGTGAAGCTGGCGCACCACGGGGCGGGGCGCGCGGCGCACCCGGACGCGCCGGACAAGGCCGTGACCGCCGAAGAGACCGAAGCGGCGCGCGCCTTTCTGCGCGACTATCTTCCCGGCCTGGTCGCGGCCCCGGTCGTCTTCACCCGCCGCTGCTTCTACAGCGACACCTGGGACGGCCATTTCTGGATCGCGCCGGACCCGGACCGGGACGGGCTGGTGGTGGCGGCCGGCTGCGGCGGCCACGCCTTCAAGTTCGCGCCGGTGCTCGGGGATTGCATCGCGGACGCAGTCGAGGGCCGGCCACACCCGATGCTGTCGCTCTTCCGCTGGCGGCCCGAGGTGGGGCCCGGCCACGGCCAGGAGGCCTCGCGCCAGGCGGCCGAGCTTTAACCACTTGAACGGCGTGTCGGCTGGCCGATAGATCCGGCGTTAGCCCGGACCCAGAATCGTGCTACAATGGCGGCGATGTCCGTCTTCATCGTCGCGCCGGCCCGACATCATCAACACCTAAGTAAAGGTTGTTTTGGCCTGGGCTGACGCCGGACACGGACACGGTCAGTTGATTGGAGCGCGGGCCAGTGGCCCGCGTTTTTATTGCAGCGAGTGGCCTCCCCCCATCCCCGCGCAGCGCCGGAGTCCGGGGTGAGGCTGGAGCGTCACCATGAAAACCAAGATCCCCACCGTCAAAGGCGCGCGCGACTTCTATCCGGAGCAGATGGCGCGGCGCAACTGGCTGTATCATAACATGCGGGCTGCGGCCCAGGCCTTCGGCTACCAGGAATACGATGGGCCTTTTCTGGAGACCCTGGACCTGTACGCGGCCAAATCGGGCGAAGAGCTGGTGAAAGAGCAATCTTTTGTCTTTAACGACCGCGGCGGCGACCAGGTGACGCTGCGCCCGGAGCTGACGCCGTCGCTGGCGCGCATGGTGGCCGCGCGCCAGGCGCAGCTGCCGCGCCCCATCCGCTGGTGGAGCTTCGGCCCGTTCTGGCGCTATGAGCGCCCGCAGAAGGGCCGCTCGCGCGAGTTCTTCCAGTGGAACGTGGACCTGATCGGCGTGGACAGCCCGGCCGCCGACGCCGAGCTGGCCGCCGTCATGGCGACTTTCTTTCAGCGCCTCGGGTTCTCGCCGGTCGAGATCAAGATCCAGTTCAACAACCGCCGCCTGATGGACGGCGAGATCGCCGCGCTCGGCCTGGCCGGGAAGAAGAAAGACGTCTTCCGCCTGATGGACCGGCGCGACAAGATGAGCGCGCCGGCCTGGGACGCATACGCCGCGACGCTGGGCGTGGAGCCGGCGCAGTTGAGCGGGCTGAAGGCCATATTGGACGACCGCGACCTGTGGCAGAAGTCGGACGAATGCCGCGCCTTCCTGGCGGCCGCCGAGGCGCTGGGCATCCGCGACTACCTGGAATACGATCCGGCCGTCATCCGCGGCCTGGACTACTACACCGGCACGGTCTACGAGGCGCGCGACCGCGAGGGCGAGTTCCGCGCCATCCTGGGCGGCGGCCGCTACGACAACCTGGTCGGCGACGTGGGCGGGGACCGGCTGCCCGGCGTCGGCTTCGCCATGGGCGACATCGTCATCGGCCTGGTGGCCCAGAAATACGGCAAGGTGCCGCCCCTGCCGGTCTCGCCCACCCAGGCGCTGGTGACCGTGTTCAGCGCCGAGACCCTGACCGACTCGCTCCGCATGGCCGCCGAGTTGCGCGCGGCCGGCCTCCGCGTCGAATGGTATCCGGAGGCCGCCAGGCTCGACCGGCAGTTGAAGTACGCCGACGCGACCGGGGTGCGCTTCGCCCTGATCCTGGGGCCGGACGAACTGGCGAAAGATGTGGTTATGTTGAAAGACCTGGAGGCCCGCAGCCAGGTCGCCGTCCCAAGGTCCCAACTGGCCCAAGAACTGCGGGGCCGGCTGGGCGCGTGAAGGTTATCTGCCCACCCAGAGCCGCGCAGGCGCAGGGACCTCCCCGCGGCCTGGCGCGAGACTCTCACCCAACCGGAGAGGGCCGGGTTTTCATAATCAGACACTGGGGCCTGGACCAACCCGAAAATCCCGTTCCAGCCCCCTTGAAATATGATAGAATTTCGCCCGCACCGGCAAAACCGGGCCGCATGGTGGCTGTAGCTCAATGGCAGAGCACTTGACTGTGGCTCAAGGGGTTGCGGGTTCAAGCCCCGTCAGCCACCCTCGATCAGTGAAAAGTGGTCAGTGGACAGTGGCCGGCCGATTGTCCACTGACCACGAGCCGCTGTCCACTGACCCGCCCTCGTAGCTCAACTGGACAGAGCATCAGTCTTCGGAACTGAGGGTCGTGGGTTCGAATCCCGCCGAGGGCATACACCAACAGCACACTCTCCATTGGCTGTCGCCGTTTCGCGCTCGCGCTGATCATCTTGAAGACGGATACGCCTGACGCGCCCGCCGGGCCGGTCAGACCAGAAGCTGCCGAACGATGCGCCGCTCACGTGCTTTGCTATTTAACGACGACACCCTCCGATTGGAGCTGTTGCTCACGCCGCTCAATCGCCTGGAAGTGTCCATCGAGACCTCCTTTTTCGCCGAGGCGATCCGCCTCGCGCGCGAGGACCTCAGGCGCCAGCGTCTCAACCAGCTCCAGCCCCACTTCTACCTGTCCACCGGCTACGGCACGGTGGCGGGCACCACCAGCATCGCGCTCGGCTTCTATGACTGCAACGAACTGCTGCGCGGCCTGAACCTCGAACTGCGCGGCTTCCTGTACTCGCACGAAGACATCGTCAACCTGGTCCGCCACGAGCTGGGCCACGCCTTCGCCTACGCCTACAAGCTGTACACGCGCAAGGACTTCCGGCGCATCTTCAATGTCAAAGGCAACTACTTCAACACGTACCCGGTGACCGACCGCTACGTCGAGCGCGTCAACCCCTGGAGCCGGGACTACGTCAACCCGTCCGGCGACCATTACGCCCAGAAGCACCCGGACGAGGATTTCGCCGAGACCTTCACCGTCCTGATGCAGCCGGGCTACAACTGGCGGCGCGAATACCGCCATTATCCCGGGGCGCTGCGCAAACTCGAGTTCGTCGAGAACCTGATCCGCGAGCTGCGGCACGCGCCCCCGCTGATCGACCAGGTCCCCTATCTGTTCGAGCCGCTGGAGGAAGCCCGGCTGACGCTGGCCCAATTCTTCAAGCTGCGCAGCACCCGCCAGTACCGGCGCAAGGCGACCGGCTTCATAGACCCGGACCTGCTGGACCTGTTCTGGCGTCCCCCGCCGGTGCTGCGCGGCAACCGCAAGCGCGAGCGGGACTATGTCCACGCCGACAATTTCATCCGCAAGCACAAGCGCGCCATCGTCACCCAGGTGAGCCGCTGGACGGGCGTCGGCGAGACGGTGGTGAAGGACCTGCTGGACAAGTGCAGCGCGCGCTCGCACGCCCTGGGCCTGTGGGTGCGCAAGGACAGGCGCGAGAGCAAGCTGGTGGAGTTTACGTCGTTCGTCTCCTACCGCTGCGCGCTTTACGCGCTGAACGAGAGCTATCTGAACGGGCGCCGTTGAGCGGGCGGGGGAGGGCCGGTCAGCCGGCGACGGGCTGCCGCGACCCGGCCAGCAGCGCTTCGTAGACGCCGAGCATCCGGTCGGCGATCAACCGCCAGCTGTAGCCCCGGGCGTACTCGGCCGCCTGGCCGCCCAGCCGGGCGCGCAACAACGGATCGGTGATGATGGCGCAGATGCGGTCGGCCAGCGCGGCCGGGTCCCGGTCCGGCACGTGGAAGCCGGTCTCCCCGTCTTGGATCAGGAACGCCAGCCCGCCGACCTCGGACGCGATCACGGGCGTCCCGCACGCCATGGCCTCCAGCGCCACCATGCCGAACGACTCATAATGCGAGGGCACCACCACCGCGTCGGCGGCGGCGTAATAATCCGGCAGCGCGTCCTGGTCCTGCTTGCCCAGAAACGTCACCATCCCTTCCAGGCCCAGCTCCTGGCGCAGCGCCTTGATCCGCTCCATCTCGGCGTTGCGGACGGCCGGGGTCTCATCCGGGTCGCCGCCGATGATGGAGAGCGCCAGTTGATGACATTCGCACACGCCCCGGTCGCGCAGCAGGGCCAGCGCGCGCAACAGCGTCTCCAGGCCCTTGAGCGGCTCGATGCGGCCGACGAACAGCAGCAGGATGCGGTGCGGGTCGACGCCGATCCGTTCCTTGGCGTGGTCGGCCCGGCGCGGGTAGAACAGGTCCAGGTCCACGCCGGGCGGGATGACGGTCACGCGGCTGACGTCGGCCCGGTACAGCCACTGGATCTGCGCCAGCTCCGCCGGCGTCGCCGCGATCACGCGGTCGGCCTGGGCCATCAGCTCCGTCTCCACCTGCACCCGCAGCTCGCCCTCGCGCTCGTCGGCGGTCAGCGCGACGCGGTTCTTCATGTGGCCGAGCGTGTGGAACATGATCGCCCACGGCGTGCCCCAGGCCTCGCGCAGACTGCGCGCCGCCACACCCGACAGCCAGTAGTGGGCATGCACCAGGTCATAGTGCCGGCCGTCGGCGCGCGCAAACTCGCGCACGCCGCCGACGAACTCCGGCACGTGCCGGTACAGGACCTCCTTGGCCAGCGGCGCCTCCGGCCCGGCCGGGATGTGGACGACGCGGTTGCCATACCCCAGGTCTTCCTTGACGTGCGGCTGGTGCTCGTCCTGCGAGCGCGTGAAGACGTCCACCGCCAGGCCGCGCCGGCCCAGCTCGCGGGTCAGCTCGCGGACGTAGACGTTCATGCCGCCGGTGTCTTTGCCGCCCAGCGTCGCCAGCGGACAGGTGTGGAGGGAAAGCATGGCAATGCGCATGCCTGGATTATATCGCCGGCCGCCCGGCCCCCGCGGACGGTTTGAACCCTCCGCGGGCAGGACAGTTTGCCCTGTGGCGCTCGTCGTGCTAAACTCCTCCCCGGTGGGGTGACGAGGCCCTGCCTCCTCCCGAATATCATGACGAACGAGCAACGGACGTGGTGCGCGCCCCACGAGGGTGAGGCATGGCCGAAAAGATTCTAATCGTCGACGATGACCTGGACACGCTCAAGCTGGTCGGCCTGATCCTGCAGCGCCACGGCTACCAGATCGTGGCCGCCAACGGCGGCGGCCAGGCGCTGGCCAAGGCCACCACCGAGCGCCCGGACATCATCCTGCTCGACGTCATGATGCCGGATATGGACGGCTACGAGGTGACGCGCCGCCTGCGCGCCGACACGGCCGTCGCCCATATCCCCATCATCATGTTTACGGCCAAGACCCTGCTGGACGACAAAGTGGCCGGGTTCGAGGCCGGCGCCGACGACTACCTCACCAAACCCACCCACCCGGCCGAGCTGGTGGCCCACGTCAAGGCCCTGCTGGCCCGCTCCGCCGCCAACCGCGCCTATGTCCCGGTGGAGCACGCCCGCGTCGTCGGCTTCATCGGCGCCAAGGGCGGGGTGGGCACCTCCACGGTGGCCGTCAACGTCTCCGCCCTGGCCGCGCAGTCCGGGCTGGACACCGTCCTGGCCGACGTCCGCCCCGGCCACGGCTCCACCGGCCTGATGCTCGGCATCACCCAGTCCAACAGCCTGGCGGCGCTGGTCGCCAAACCGGTCGGCGACCTGAACCAGCGGGCCGTCACCGCCCAGTTGATCTCGCACGCCTGCGGCATCCGCGTCCTGCAGTCCGCGCCGGTGCCCAAGGAAGCGGCCCTCGCCGGGAACGTCGCCCAGATCGAGGCCATCGTCAAAATCCTGACCGGCATGTGCAAGCTGCTGATGCTGGACCTGGGCACCGGGATCACGGACGCCAACCGGCGCCTGCTGGCCGTGTGCGATCACTTCGTGGCCGTCACCGACCAGACGCGCGTCTCCCTGATGCAGACCAAGGGCCTGCTGAACGACTTCTCCACCCTCGGCCTGGCGTCCGCCAAGGTCGACGTGGTGGCCGTCAACCGGGCGCCGGCCAGCAACCAGCTCTCCTGGGCCACGGCCGAGCAGATCCTGGGCCAGAAGGTGGCCGTGGTGATCACGCCGGCCGTCGAGCTGGCTTACCAGGCCGCCGACGTCGGCACGCCCATGGCGCTGCTGCGGCCGGACAGCCTGACCGCGGACCAGTATCGCACCCTGACCAATCAGTTGCTGCAGAAGATCCGGCCCCCCGGCTCATGACCGACGCGAACGCCCAGATTCGACGGGCGGCGGACCTGCTCCAGGCCGCCCGCGCCGCCGTCGCCTTCACGGGCGCCGGCCTATCCACCCCGTCCGGCATCCCCGACTTCCGCAGCCCGGGCTCCGGCCTGTGGCGGCAGCGTGATCCGTTCGAGTTCGCGTCGTTGTCGGCGTTTCGTTATCACCCGGAAAAGTTCTATCACTGGGTGCGCCCGCTGGCGGCCCTCATCCACGCCGCCGAGCCTAACGCCGCCCATCGCGCCCTGGCCGCCCTGGAGGCCGCCGGACGTCTCACCGCCGTGATCACCCAGAACATCGACGGCCTGCACCGGCGGGCCGGCAGCCGCCAAGTCTTCGAGATCCACGGCACGCTGGAGACGGCCACCTGCCGGGAATGCCATCGCCGGGTGCCGGGCCGCCCGCCGCTGGAGCGCTTCATCCACGACGGCGTGCTGCCGGTCTGTGAAGCCTGCGGCGGCCTGCTCAAGCCGGACGCCATCCTGATGGAAGAGCAGCTTCCGGCCCTGGTCTTCCAGCAGGCCCGCGACGCCGCCCGGGCCAGCGACGTGATGCTCGTCCTGGGCTCGTCCCTGGAGGTGATGCCGGCGGCCGGGCTGCCGATGGAGGCCGTGCGCTTTGGGGCGCGCCTGATCATCGTGACCCGCGGCGACACCTACCTGGACGACCGCGCCGACGTGCGCCTGCACGGCGACGTGGCCGAGGTCCTGCCCCGGATCGCGGCGGCGCTCGGGATCACGTCGCATGCCTGACCAGCCGCCCCCCCTCACCCTCCAGCGCCTCGAGCGCCTGATCGAGATCAGCCAGACGCTGGCCTCCACGCTGGATCATCACAAGCTGCTGCGCAATATCATCCAGGCCGCCCGCGACCTGATCGACTGCGAGGCGGCCTCGATCATCCTGGCCGACACCCAATCGGGCGAGCTGCGCTTCGAGGCCACCACCAACATCGAGGCGGCGCAGATGGAGGGCCTGGTCATCCCCATGGACAGCATCGCCGGCTGGATCTTCACCAACAACCAGCCGCTGGTGGTGCCGGACGCCAGCCGCGACCCGCGCTGGAGCCGCGTCGTGGACACCAAGATCGCCTTCGTCACCCGCTCGATCCTGGGCGTGCCGCTGGCGCACCGCGACAAGCCGATCGGCGTCGTGCAGGCCCTCAACAAGCGGGTCGGCGGGTTTACGGACGAGGACGTCGCCACACTGCGGACCCTGGCCGCCCAGGCCGCCATCGCCATCGTCAACGCGCGCCTGTTCCAGCAGTCCGACCTGATCTCGGAGATGGTCCACGAGCTGCGCACGCCGCTCGGCGCGATCATGGCCACCAGTCATCTGCTGCTGCGCCCCAACCTGCCCGAAGAGAAGCGCGCCGACCTGATCCGGACCGTGCAGCGCGAGACCGAGCGGCTGACCACCATGACGACGGATTTCCTGGACATGGCGCGCCTGGAATCCGGCCGGATGCGCTTCCGGCGCGAGCGGTTCGACCTGCCCGAGCTGATCCAGGAGTGCGCCGACGTGGTGCGGCCGCAGGCGGGCGCCCGGCACATTGTCCTGCACATCGAAGTGGAGCCGGGCCTGACGACCCTCTCCAGCGACCGCGGCAAGCTCAAGCAGGTGATCCTCAACCTGCTCACCAACGCGGTCAAGTACAACCGCGAGCACGGCGCCATCACGGTCCGGGCCGCGCGCACGCCGGACGGCAAATTCGCGCGCCTGAGCGTCGCCGACACCGGACGCGGCATCCCGCCGGAGGCCATGGAGCACATGTTCCAGAAGTTCTACCGGGTGCCGGACAGCGAGGGCTACGCCACCGGCACCGGCCTGGGGCTGGCCGTCGCCAAGAAGATGGTCGAAGTGCTGGGCGGGGAGATGAAGGTCGAGTCCGAGGTCGGCATCGGCAGCACGTTCTGGTTCACGCAGCCGCTCGAAGAGGGCTGAGGCGTCTTACGCAAGACGCAGTGCGTATCACGTATTGCCAGCCACGATCCAGGCCAGGGCCCTTAACCCCAACACGTACGAGCGCCAGCCAAAACCCTTAATCGAGCCGACGCAGACCGGGGCCGTGAGCGACCGACGGCGGAAGTCCTCGCGCGCGTCGGTGTTGGAGAGATGGACCTCGACCACGGGCAGGCCGATGGCGGCGATGGCGTCGCGCAGCGCCACGGACGTGTGCGTGTACCCGCCCGGGTTGATCACCACGCCGGCCGCCCAGCCGCGCGCGTCATGCAGCGCGTCGATCAGCGCCCCTTCCTGGTTGGACTGAAACGCGCGCACCGCCAGGCCCAGCGCCGCCCCTTCCGCCTGCAACGCCGCGTCGAGGTCGGCCAGAGTCATGCGGCCGTAGACGTCCGGCTCGCGCACGCCCAGCAGATTCAGGTTCGGGCCGTGCAGGACGAGAATGTGCGCCCGGACAGGCGCTGTCGCGAATTGCTCCATGATCTGCCTCCGCCCAGGATTCTGCCTGAAAATTAACTTTCGAGCGGCGGATCCTCACGGCCATTCGCCGCTATAATGAAATCAGCCAGGGTAGGTGGGGCGCGCCGATCGGGGGATACGCCCTGGGCCAACCGACCATGATCCCTAAACAAATCGGTCGCTATGCAATCGTCGGCGAGTTGGGCCGGGGCGGTATGGGCACCGTCTACCTGGCCCGCGATCCGTTCTTCAAGCGCGATGTCGCCGTCAAGGTGCTGCCGCGCGAGTTCCTGCACGACCCCAACTTCCAGATCCGCTTCCAGCGCGAAGCGCAGACCATCGCCAGCCTCGAACATCCGGCGATTGTGCCGGTCTACGACTACGGCGAAGACGACGGCCAGCCCTACCTGGTCATGCGCTACATGGGCGGCGGCACCCTGGCCGACCGGCTCAAGCATCACACCTTCACCGTCGCCGAGGCCGCCGCCATGCTCAACCGCCTGGCCCCGGCCCTGGACGCCGCCCACCGCCAGGGCCTGATCCACCGCGACCTGAAACCCGGCAACATCCTGTTCGATCAGCACGGTAACCCGCACATCGCGGACTTTGGCCTGGTGAAAATCGCCGAGGCCGCCGTCACCGTCACCAACAGCGCCATCGTCGGCACGCCGGCCTACATGAGCCCTGAGCAGGCGCGCGGCGCCGCTCAACTGGACGGGCGCAGCGACCTTTACTCGCTGGGCATCATCCTGTTCGAGATGCTGACCGGCACCACGCCCTTCGACGCCGACACGCCCATCGGGTTGGTCGTCAAGCGCATCACCGATCCCGTCCCGCGCATCCTCAAGGTCAAGCCGGACCTGCCGCCAGCCTGCGAGGCCGTGATCGCGTCGGCGCTGGCCAAGGAACCGGGACAGCGCTTCTCGTCGGCGGCGGCGCTGGCGTCAGCGCTCACGCGTGTGGCCAACGAAAGCGCCCCGCCCTCACGGCCCTCGCCCGAGGACGAGGTCGCGACCGTCCAGTTACCCCCTCCGGCCGCCACGGGCGATGTGATGCCGTCGCCCAGCCCCTCAGCAGCCGCGCCGCACGACGCAACCGGGGGCGCGCGCCCGGAGCGGCCGCGTGACGACGCGATGCCGGCCTGGGTCTGGGGTCTGACCGGTCTGGCGGCCACGACCCTGATCGCGGCGGCGATCATCATCGGCCTGACGCTCCGCCGTCAGCCGGCCGCGCTCGCCCCCACCCTCACCTTCCCGGCGACTGCTCGGCCCACAGCGGTATCGGCGGCAAGCCAGGCTGAAGCGTTGTCCGGCGGCCCCGGCCCGGCGACGCCGACCACGGCCGGCGCGGCAACCGCGACGGTTCCGCGGACGCCAGGCCCGGATGTGCCGCCGTCCACGACGGCGACGCCGGCCATGAGCGCCGCGCCGACCGGAGGGCAAACCGCCGGCCCGGACACGCCGGCTGATGATCAGGCGACCAGCGCCCCTGTTCTGGACGCCACGCCCACACTTCTCATCCCGGTCTCAGGCCAGACCCCCATCCCCAGCCCGACGCCTTCAATTCCACCGACGCTCACCGCTACGCGGACAGCGCCGGCGGCCACCGTCACCCCCAGCCTCACACCCGCGGCCATCGGCACAGGGACGGCGACGCCTACAAAGACAGCGACGGCCACCGCCACCCCCACGGCCACCGAGACAGAAACTGCCACGCCAACGCCCACGGCGACGGCGACTCCTTCCGACATCGAGCCGCCGGCCATGAGTAACTTTAAGGCCCAGCCCAAAGACGTGCGGCCGGGAAACTGCGCCGTGACGTTCAGCGTCAATCTTGCCGATCCATCCGGCGTCGCGGCGGCCGACCTGCTGTGGGAGTCATTCGACTCGTCCAACAGCCTGGCG
The DNA here is from genome assembly GCA_034434015.1 of Anaerolineales bacterium. Lineage (GTDB taxonomy): Bacteria > Chloroflexota > Anaerolineae > Anaerolineales > UBA6663 > SpSt-583. The sequence continues at coordinate 12,946 of DAOUAB010000039.1, read as the reverse complement.
GCCTCCGGGGCGCTGGGGATGCTTTACGACACCCGCACCGTCTGGCAGGCGACGTTCCCGGTGACGATCCCGGCCGGCGGCTACCTGGATTGGACAGTCGCCGCGACCGACACGGTCGGCAACACCGCGAGCCAGCCAAGCGGCCTGCGGGTGGAGATCAAGGGCGGCGCGTGCCCGTAGGAATCAACGATAGCCCGCCGTCAGCGTCCTGAGAGTTTCCATCAGCAGCGCCTCGTCCACCTCCACCCCCCAGACGACGTCCCCCAGGCGGCGCGGCAGCGCAAACTTGAGCCGGCCGCCGGCCCGCTTCTTGTCGCTGCCCATCGCCGCCCGGACCGCGACCGGGTTCAGGCCCGGGGCGCGCACCGGCAGGCCGCGCCGCGCCAGGACGCGCGCCATCCGGCCGGCCAGGCCCGGCTCGGCCAGGCCGAGGCGCTCGGCCATTTCGGCTTCGGCGGCCAGCCCAACCGCCACCGCCTCCCCATGCCGCAGCGCATACCCGGAGGCCGCCTCGACGCCGTGGCCGATGGTGTGGCCGAGGTTGAGCGTCGCGCGCCGGCCGCGCTCAAACGGATCGGCCTCCACCACCCGCGCCTTCACGCGGATCGCGCGCTCCAGCTGGTCCAGGCTCCCAAAAGCCAGCGGGCCCTCGAGCCACTCGAACAACGCCGGGTCCCCGATGACGGCGTGCTTGATCACCTCCGCCAGGCCGGAGGCCCGCTCGGCGGCCGGCAGCGTGTTCAACACCAGCGGGTCCGAGACGACCAGCGCCGGCGGGTGGAACGCGCCGACCAGGTTCTTGCCCTGCGGCAGGTCCACGCCGGTCTTGCCCCCCAGGCTGGCGTCCACCATCGCCAGGAGAGTCGTGGGGACGTTCACCCAGCGCACGCCGCGCATAAAGGTGGCCGCGGCAAACCCGGCCATGTCGCCGATCACGCCGCCGCCCACGGCGACCAGCAGTGCGTTGCGGTCGAGGCCGTGCTCGAGGCAGGCGTCATAGATCCGGCGGATCGTATCCAGTGTTTTATTTGACTCGCCCGGGGGCAGGACCAGGGCGGGATACTGGGACCCAAGACCCGGGATCTGCCCCACGACGTTCTCGTCCGTGACCAGGAGCGCGGGGCCCGTCAGCCTGCGCTCCTCCAGAAGACGGGGTATTTGTGAGAGCAGGCCATAGCCCAGGACGACCTCATGTTGCAGGCCGGGCGCGTCCACGCTCAGGGTTCGCGTCACCAACTGCGCCTCAATCGCATCGGCCACCTGGGCCACCGTGCGGCCGGCGGTCTCAATCTGGACCGGGCATGAGTCATACAGCGAGCGCCGGGACTCGAGCAGTGCGCCCAGCTTCGCGGCCGGGTCATCGGCCAGCAACGGCCGCCCGCCCTCAGCGGTCAGCCGGGCCAGGAGTGTGGCGGCGTCCGCGCGCAGGCAAATGACCAGGCCGGCGCGCTCCAGCGCGGCGCGGTTCGCCGGGTCCAGGAACGCGCCGCCGCCGGGGGCGATCACCAGGCCATCCCGCGCGGCCAGCTCGGCGCAGACCTCGGCCTCCAGCTGCCGGAAGCCGGCCTCGCCGCGTTCGGCGAACAAAGCCGGGATGGTCCGGCCGGCGCGCGCTGCGATGACGGCGTCGGCGTCCACGAACTCGCGCCCCAGGCGCCGGGCCAGCTCGCGGCCGACGCTCGTCTTGCCGGCGCCGGGCGGTCCGTACAGGATCAGATTCACGGCTACGGCCAGAAGACGGTCGGCTCGTCGCGCAGGAGCAGGTCCTCGAGACGGGCGCGGCGCAGGGCCGCGAAGCGCGGCCGCATCTCGGCCAGCGAGTCGCCGCCGAGCTTCTCCAGCAGGGCGTCGGCCAGGACAAAACATGCCATGGCCTCGCCGATCACGCCGGCCCGCGGCACCGCGCAGAAGTCCGAGCGTTCGTACTCGACCGGCGCAGGCTCGCCGGATGCCAGGTCCACCGACTGGAGGGGGGTGAGCGTGGTCGAGATCGGTTTCATCGCCACGCGCAGGCGGAGGGGCTCGCCGGTGGTGATGCCGCCTTCCAGGCCGCCGGCGCGGTTGGTAGGGCGAACGAGCGACGAACGACGAGCCTGAGCGAGCGGGCTTTCGTCCGGCGTCTCGCGTCCGGCGTCCAGCACAATCTCATCATGCACCTGCGTGCCGGGCTTGCGCGCGTCCTCGAACGCGTCGCCGATCTCCACCCCCTTCATGGCGTGGATGCTGAGCATGGCCTGCGCCAGCCGTCCGGACAGGCGCCGGTCCCAATGGACGTGGCTGCCCAGGCCCGGCGGCACGCCCAGCGCCACCACCTCGAACACGCCGCCGAGGGTATCGCGGGCGCGGATGATCGCCTCGACCTGGGCGCGCATCGCGTCCGAGGCGGCGGCGTCCGGGCACGCCATCTCGGATTCGAGCGCGCGGTCGAGGCGCTCCGCCAGCGGCATGTCTTTCAGATCCGCGCGCACGCCGCCAATCTCAACGACGTAACTGCCCACCCGGATTCCGAACTCCGCCAGCAGTTTGCGGCACAGCGCGCCGGCCGCCACCCGGGCCGTCGTCTCACGGGCCGAAGCGCGCTCCAGGCTCATGCGCAGATCGGCGTGCGCGTACTTGACGGCGCCCGTCAGGTCGGCGTGGCCGGGGCGCGGGACCGTCATCGGCGGCACGGCCCGGCCCTTCCACCGGGCATGGTCCCGGTTCGGCACCTGCACGGCCACCGGCGCGCCGATGGTGACGCCGGCCATCACACCGCTGAGGATCTCGGCGGCGTCCCGCTCCAGCTTCATACGCGGGCTGGCGCCGGGGTAGGGTTTGCCGGAAGCGCTCAGCCCCTGCCGCCGGGCCAGATCGGGGTTGATGTCCTCGGCCGAGACCGGCAGCCCGGCCGGCAGACCCTCCAGGATGGCGACGACGGCCGGGCCGTGCGACTCGCCGGCGGTGAGGAAGCGCAGAGGCATCTCAGTCTCCGCTCCCCCCGGCCCCCTCGCCCTCCGACTCCGCAGCCGGGGAGAGAGGCGGCCGGGATGAAGCCAGGACGCGCTCCGCCGCCTCGCGCATCAGGGCGCGCGGCGCCGTCTGCCCGGTCCACAACTCGAACGCCAGGGCGCCCTGCTCCACGAGCATGCCCAGCCCGGTGGCGGCGGACAGGCCGGCCTGGCGCGCCTCGCGCACGAAGCGCGTCTCGGGCGGGTTGTAGATCATGTCGTAGAAGAAGGCGTACGGCGGCGGGGAGACGTCTTCCATCCAGGCGGTCTCGTCAACATGCGGGGCCATGCCCAGGGGCGTGCAGTTGATGACCACCGCGCAGTGATCGCTCGCCTGGCGGAAACCCAGCCGGGTCCACGAGAAGACCTCCACGCGGTTCACCTGCTCGAGGGCCACCGCCTGTTCGCGGCGGCGGGCCACCACCCGCACCTGCGCGCCGGCGCCGGCGCAGGCGGCCACCGCCGCGCGCGCCACCCCGCCCGCGCCGATGAGGCACACCCGCCGGCGTTCCAGGTCCACCCCCAGGCGCTGCAGATCCGCCAGCAGGCCGGCCGCATCGGTGTTATGGCCCAGGAGGCGGCCATCGCGCTTGACCAGGGTATTGACGGCGCCGATGGCCTGAGCCACCGGCGTCAGGCCGTCCAGGAAAGGCAGGATGGCCTCTTTGTGCGGCACGGTGACGTTGGCGCCGGCGAATTCCTCGCCCCGGATCCGTTCGACGGCTTCCGCCAGCCGGCTCGCCTCGACCGGCAGGGCCTCATACTGCCAGTCCCTCAGGCCGACGTGCGCCAGCGCGGCGGTGTGCATCGCCGGCGACAACGAATGCGACAGCGGGTAGCCGAGCAAAGCGATCTTCACTGCAGGCGCTCCAATACCTGAAAGTAATCCGGAAACGTCTTGGACACGCAGGCCGGGTTCTCGATCTGGACGCCGGGCGCGCGCAGGCCGACCAGCGCGAACGCCATCGCCATGCGGTGATCGTTGTACGTCCGGATCACAGCCGGGCGAAGTTCGGCGCAGGGCCGGATGGTCAACCCATCAGGATGCTCCTCCACGCTCACGCCCAGGCGCGCCAGTTCGGCGCACAGCGCCGCCACCCGGTCGGTCTCCTTGAGCCGGGCGGAGGCGATGCCGCGGATGGTCGTCGGTGAAACCGCGAACGGCGCGATGGCGGCCAGGGTCTGGGCCGTGTCCGGGAGGTCGCGCAGGTCCACGTCAACGCCCTGGAGGGGCGAACGGCCGTTCGTCCCCACCTCAATCCATCCCTCCCCCTCCGTCACCTCGCACCCCATCCGGGCCAGCACATCCAGAAAAGCCACGTCGCCCTGCCGCGACCGGCGCGAGATGTTCTCGACGCGGACGACCCCGCCGCACACGGCCGGGGCCGCGAAGAAATAGGACGCGGCCGACGCGTCGCTTTCGATCTCGTAACGGTCCAGCGCCCGGTAACGCGCCGGCGTCACGACAAAGCGGGCGTACCCGTCGCGGGCGACGTCCACGCCAAAATCGGCCATCACCGCCAGCGTCATATCCACGTAGGGTCTGGAGTTGAGCTCGCCGGCCACGGTCACCGTCACGGGCGCGCGCGCGTAGGGCGCGGCCATGAGCAGGCCGCTGAGGAACTGGCTGCTGATGGAGCCGGACACGGTCGCCGCCCCGCCCGGCAGGCCGGAGGCGCGCACCCGCACGGGCGGACAGCCGGTCTCGCTGGCGACGTCGGCGCCCAACTGGCGCAGCGCATCCAGCAGGTCGGCGATGGGGCGCTCACGCATCCGGGCGTCGCCGTCCAGAACGTACTCGCCCTGCCCGAGCGTGAGCATGGCCGTCAGAAAGCGCGCCGCGGTGCCGGCGTTGCCGATGTACAGCTCGGCCTGCGAGGCCGGCAGGCGGCCGCCGAGGCCCTGGACGACGAGCGCCTCCGGGCGCCGGGCCACGTCGAAACCCAGGCGCTCGAGGGACTCGACCAGCCGGCGCGAGTCGTCCGAGTCGAGCGCATTGACCAGCGTGGTCGGGCCGTCGGCCAGGGCCGCGACCAGGAGCGCGCGGTTGGTCAGGCTTTTCGAGCCGGGGACACGCACGACCGCCCGGAGCGGGCCCGGCGCCGGGCGCACGCGGTAGAGAGCCGCCATCGCCAAGGCGCGATCACTGCCCCGCCAGCTCGGACCGCTTGGCCCGGGCCGGCTCCAGGGCGGCGCGGATACGGTCGGCGTCGCCGCTTTCTACGGCGGCCGTCAGCGCGTCCAATTCCTGGCGGTAGGCCGACAGGGCGTTCAGCAGCGCGCCGCGGTTGGTGAGCAGGATATCGGTCATCATGTTCAGGTCGCTGGCGGCCAGGCGGGTGGTATCGCGAAAACCCGAGGCCGCCATCTGCCAGACCTGCGGGTCGTCCTGGGCCAGCGCGGCGCGGATCAGCGCCACCGCCGCCGCGTAAGGCAGATGGCTGACCAGGGCGGCCAGGGCATCGTGGCGTTCAGCGGGCAGCATCAGCGGGTTAGCTCCTACCGCGGCGGCTACTTCAAAGGCCAGCGCCAGCGCGCGGACCGAGATGTAGCCGGGCGGGCTGAAGATGAAAAGTTTGTCACGATAGAGCGTCGGATCGGCTTCGGTCAGGCCGCTGGTCTCCTTGCCGCACATCGGGTGGCCGCCGACCGGCTCAAAGCGCGGCGGCAGGTTGAGCATGGCGCGCACGATCTGCGTTTTGGTGGAGCCCAGGTCCAGCACCACGGTCTGGCGCGGCGGGTAGAAGCGGGCGCTGGCCAGCGCGTCCAGCTGGGCCAGGATCGTGCGGACCGGCGTCGCCAGGATCAGGAGATCACAGTCGTGAGCCGTGTCGAACGGGGCGGCCCGGTCGATGATCCCCTGCTGCAAGGCGGCCTCGACGACCCGGGGCTGAGCATCAACGCCCACGATCGTGCGGCACTGCCCGCGCAACGCCAGCGCCAGCGAGCCGCCCATCAGCCCCAGGCCGACTATGGCGACTTCACTCTTGGCGAGGCTGAACGGGGCATCGTGCATGGCAGAGAACAGAGGGCAGATTACAGATCACCGACGTCACGGAAACGGGCGTCGCCTCGGTCCAGGAAATTATACGCTCAAACGGCGCGGCTTTTGCTCATCCCCAGGCCGATTGGTCTGTTATCCGTTATCGGTCGTCTGCGGTCTGCTCTCTGCTGTCGGCTGTCTGCCTCAGCATTCCCTCCCGACCGCCTCCGCAATCTTGCGGACCTCGCGGACCAACTGGGCGAATTTCTCGGGCTTAAGCGACTGGGCGCCATCCGAGAGCGCCTCAGCCGGGTTGGGGTGCACCTCGACGATTAATCCATCCGCGCCGGCCGCAATGGCGGCTTTGGCGATGGCGATCACATACTCCCACTTCCCGGTGCTGTGGCTGGGGTCCAGCAGCACGGGCAGGTGGGTGAGCTGTTTCAGCACCGGCACGGCGTTGATGTCAGTGGTGTTGCGCGTGTACTTCTCGAAAGTGCGGATGCCGCGCTCGCACAACATCACGCGCTGGTTGCCCTGCGCCATGATGTACTCGGCCGACATAAGCAGCTCCTCGATGGTGGACATCATGCCGCGCTTGAGCAGCGCCGGCCGACCGGACCGGCCGACGGCGTTGAGCAGGGTGTAGTTCTGCATATTGCGGGCGCCGATCTGGATCACGTCGGCGTAGCGCGCCACCAGTTTCACCTGCTCCTCGGACATCGCCTCGGTCACCACCGGCAGGCCGGTGACGTTGCGGGCCTCGGCCAGCAGTTGCAGGCCCTCCTCCCCCATCCCCTGGAAGCTGTAGGGCGAGGTGCGCGGCTTGAAGGCCCCGCCGCGCAGCGCCGTCGCCCCGGCCGCCTTCACGGCCAGGGCCGTCTCCAGGATCTGCGACCGGCTCTCGACCGAACACGGCCCGGCGATCAGGGCCAGGCGCGGGCCGCCGACCTTGAGGCCGTCCAGCGGGACCAGCGAGTCCGACGGGTGCATGTCGCGCGAGGCCAGTTTGAAGGGTTTGAGGATGGGCACCGTCTTCTCCACGCCGTCCAGCGCCTCGAACTGCTGTTTGTCAATCGGGCGGTCGTCGCCGATGACGCCGATGATGGTGCGCTCCTCGCCCTGGGAGAGATGGACGCGGTACCCGCGCGCCTCAACCTTGGCGACCACGGCCGCAATCTGTTCGGCGCTGGCGTGGGGTTGCATGACGATGATCATGGCTTTCACTCCGACGAGGGGCGGATGACCGGGGAGGGAAGCGGGCGCCTCCGGACCGGCGGTCGTCGTGCGTCCTTCGTCAACATCGGCCAATCGCCTCCGCCACCTGGCGGCATTCCCGCACGAGCTGGGCGAACTTCTCCGGCTTCAGCGATTGCGCGCCGTCCGACAGCGCCTGGCTCGGATCGGGGTGGACCTCCACGATCAGGCCGTCGGCCCCGGCCGCGATGCCGGCCCGCGCCACGGCCGTCACATACTCCCACTTCCCGGTGCCGTGGCTGGGGTCCAGGAGCACGGGCAGGTGCGTCAAGTGCTTGATGACCGGGATGGCGTTGATGTCGGTGGTGTTGCGCGTGTACTTCTCGAAAGTGCGGATGCCGCGCTCGCACAGCATCACGCGCGCATTGCCGCCGGCCAGGATGTACTCAGCCGACATGAGCAGTTCCTCGATGGTGGACATCATGCCGCGCTTAAGCAGCACCGGCTTGTCGGCCTTGCCGGCCGCCCGCAGCAGGTCGTAGTTCTGCATGTTGCGGGCGCCGATCTGGATGACGTCCGCGTACTTCGCCACCAGCGGCACCTGCTCCGGCGACATCGCCTCGGTCACCACCGGCAGACCGGTGGCCGCGCGGGCCTCCGCCAGGAATTGCAGACCTGCCTCGCCCAGGCCCTGGAAGCTGTAGGGCGAGGTGCGCGGCTTGAAGGCCCCGCCGCGCAGCGCCGTCGCCCCGGCCGCCTTCACGGCGTGGGCGGCCTCGATGATCTGCGTCCGGCCCTCCACCGAGCACGGCCCGGCGATGACCGCGATGCGCTCGGCCCCGATCGGCGTGCCGTTCAGGGGGATATGCGTGTCCAGCGGGTGCATGTCGCGCGAGGCCAGCTTGAACGGCTTAAGCACCGGCATGGTCTTGTCCACGCCGTCCAGGGTCTCAAACTGCGCCCGGTCAATCGGGCGGTCGTCGCCGATGACGCCGATGATGGTGCGCTCCTCGCCCTTGATCAGGCTGGCGCGGTAGCCGACGCTTTCCACGCGGGCGACCACGGCCGCGATCTGCGCGGCGGTAGCCCGGTGCTGCATGACGATGATCATGAGGCAACCTCCGAAGCTGACTGAGGGGCGCGGCCCCCGTCCCGGGCCTCCCCGATCGTTTCACGCTGGGGGAAGAGGCGGGCGGGGGCCGCGCGGTCCGGCCGCAACTGGGCGGCGGCGCCCAGGTACAGGTGTTGAATTTCGTCGGGGCGCTTGTCGGTGTTCCAGTGGATCAGCACCCGGATACAGCCCGGCAGTCCGCCGGGCAGCGCAATCTCCTGCGCGCACATCAGGGCCGCCTCGTGCCAGCCCAGCTCACGCGCCGCCGCCGCCGGGTACTCGGCGTTCAGGTCCGGCGTGGCCGTGAAGAAAATGCTGGCGATGTCGGCCGGATCGACCCCGTTGGCGTCCGTCAGCGCCCGCAGCAGCACCCCGGTCGCCGCTCGAATGGCGTCCGGCGTGTTGGCGTCCGCGACCACGGCTCCCCGGATCCCGCGCACCGGCATGGTCCGTCTCCTCCCCGTTCCGAAAACAAAACCGCGAAGCCCATTGCTTCGCGGTAGAGAGTGTCAGGCGGGTCGTCGCTTCTACTCAAACGCGGGCAACGGCTGTGGCGGTGCAGCCGGTAAAATAGAACGCATAAAAGTAGAAGCGCCGCCAGAATTTCATTGGCGATACGGTAGCACAGTTCGGCGTTCCAAGTCAAGCGCCGGCCGCCCCCAAAACGGTGAGCAGTTTGCACAATTCCAGCGGCCGCGTTTTTCCGTTGACCGGCCGCCATGCCCGTGCTAAACTCCCGGTATGTTCCGTCTGAACCGCACCCTGACCACCAGCGCCTGCCCACGGTAGGGTGTGTCGGTGCGGCTCGCCAGTTCGCAGACCATGGCCCCGGCAACCCTGCCGGGGCTTTTGGTTGAAAAGGACCTCCCCATGTCGCTCGCTTCACCCGACACCCCCGCCTACAACCTGCCGGCCGGAAACCTGATCCCCGTCAGCGCGCATCTGGCTCAGATGGCGCCCATCCCGGCCTCGCGCATGTTCCTGATCAACAAGAGCCTGGCCGTCTACAAGCAGGCACACCCCGCCGGCCAGACCTACGACGCCTCCCAGGGCGACGGCGGCGCCAGCCTGCCCGGCGTCCCGCGCGAGATCCTGGAGCGGGCCGCCCAGCTCCAGATCGAGCACGGCACGGCCTACGACATGCCCTTCGGCACCGAGGCGTACCGCAAGACCGTGGTTGAGAAGTACTGGAAACTGGACGCCGCCACCGGCCTGGGCCCGGCCAACGTCATCGGCACCCAGGGCGGCCGCGACGCGCTCGTGAAGGCCTACAGCGCCATGCTCGCGCTCGGCCATGGCCGCCAGGGCGACCTGGTGGTCGTCTCGCGCGTGCCCTGGATCAGCTACAACTGGGGCCCGTACGGCGTGGGCGCCAACGTCCTGCTCGCCCCCGGCCGCCCGGAAGAGGGCTGGGCCTACTCCGAGGATGCGCTGCGCGCCTGCGTCGAGTTTGCGGCCCGCGACGGGCGCAAAATCGCCGGCCTGATTATCACCAACCCGGACAACCCCACCGGCCTGACGATCTCGGTCGAGAAGCAGGCCGACCTGGCCAGGGCCGCGCTGGCCGCCGGCGCGGCGTTCGTGCTGTTCGACTGGATGTATCATTACGTGACCGACGAGCAGCCGATGGACCTCAACCGGTTCCTCCGGCTCTTCGAGCCGGGCGAGCGGCCGCGCCTGATGTTCCTGGATGGCATCACCAAGTCGCTGGGCGCCTCCAACGTGCGCAACTGTCACCTGATCGCGTCCGAAGACGTCATCAAGTTCATCGTCGCCCGCGCCTCGCACGCCGTCATCCCGAGCTACTTCTCGCTGGCCGTCGCCCAGGCGGCGTACGAGATCGGGTTCGACAAGGCGTCGCGCAGCATCGTGGCGCCGACCAACGCCAGCCGCCAGGTGCTCAAGGATTTTTTGACCAAGCACAATTTCCAGCATATCCTGGGCAAAGGCTATTACGCCTTCATCAACGTCGGCCGGTGGCTGCGGGCGAAGGGCTGGGCAGATACCGAGCCGCTGGGCCAGTACCTGGCCGAACAGCACGGCGTGGCCGTGGTCCCGGGCATCTACTTCTCCGAGTACGGCGCGGACTGGATCCGGTTCTCATACGCCACGCCGCCGGAGCGGACGCTGGGCGCCGCGGAGCGGCTCGTGGAGGGACTGGATGCGCTGGTCAACTGACGAAGGACGGCCGGCCCATGACGACGTCCCTCCAGGCATAGCCGGCTTTCGTCATCCGTCCTGGGGTCGGGCCATGTCCCGATTCCTGTGTAAAAGCGTTGGGGCGCACGGCCGTGCGCCCCTGCTGGCGGGAAACTACACAAAATTCGAAAAACGACCTGGGTCGTTCGTCCATGAGCATGCGGCACAAGGTACTGGCTTATATCACGCGCGAACGCCGCGGCCGGCGCGAGGTGCTGGTCTTCGACCATCGCGACTTCCCGGAGGCCGGCGCCCAGGTCCCGGCCGGCACAGTGGAGCCGGGCGAGCCGGTGGAACGGGCCCTGTGGCGCGAAGTGGAGGAAGAGTCGGGGCTGAAGCCGGATCAACTGCGCCTGATCGGCAAGCTGGCCGAGGCTTTCGAGGCGGAGTGGGATAATCTTCGGCACGTCTTCCATCTGGAGGCCGTGGGCGCGCTGCCCGACGCCTGGACGCACGTGGTCCAGGGCCGGGGCGAGGACCGGGGCATGGTGTTCGAGTACCGATGGGCCGACCTGGGTGTGACGCTGGCGGGCGGCCAGCATCGCTGGCTGGGGGCCGTGACAGGAGCGCTATCATGAAATCCAAATCGGTGCTGCTGGCCGCCTCGGCGGCCCTGGGCGGCCTGGCCGGCGCCGTCATCGCCGGGCGGGTGGCCCAGGCCTATCGGCGCGACCAACAGGTGACCCTGGCGCAGCTCATGGCGCGCAGCGACGTCATCGACACCGCGCGCGGCCCGGTGGAATATGCGCAGGCCGGGTCCGGCCCGGCCGTGCTCGTGATCCACGGCGGCGGCGGCGGGTACGACCAGGGCCTGTCCGTCATCGAGGTCTTGCGCGACGTGAAGGCGCGTTTCATCGCGCCCTCCCGTTTCGGCTACCTGCGCAGCCCCCTGCCCGCCAACGCCACGCCCGAGGCGCAGGCCGACACGTTCGCGGCCCTGCTGGACGCGCTCGGCGTTGACCGCGCCGCCGTCCTGGCGCTCTCGGCCGGCGGCATGACGGCCGTCAACTTCGCGCTGCGCCACCCCGACCGGTGCCGCGGTCTGATCCTGGCCTCGGCCATCACCCGGCCCCACCGCTACCTTCAGTCCCTGGGCGCGCAGATGGCGGCCGAGACGCTGCTGGCCAGCGACTTCGCGGCGTGGGCGCTCGCCCATTGGCCGGAGATCGGGCGGCAGATCAACGGGGTCCGGCCCGAACATCTGGCCCTGATTGCGGGGGACGCCGACGCGCGCCGCGGCCTGGACGGGCTGTTGACCGTCCCGCACGCCTCGCGCCGCCACGCCGGCCTGTTGAACGATTGGGTGCAGGCCGAGGTGTTGCCGGAGTATCCGCTCAACCAGATCACGGCGCCGACGCTGGTGATCCACGGCACGCACGACCCGTTGGTCCCCTTTCATTTCGGCGTCCGGGCCGCGATGACGATCCCCAACGCCCGCCTGCTGATCCTGGAAGACGCCGGGCATCTGGCCTGGTTCACGCACGCCGCCCAGGTCCGGCCGGCGGTGTTGTCGTTCCTGACCACCTCGTTATCACCATGACCATCCTCGGCATCGATCACATCCAGATCTCGGCGCCGCGCGGCAGCGAAGACCGCGTGCGCGAGTTCTACGGCGGCCTGCTCGGCCTCCACGAGATTCCCAAGCCGCCGCAGCTTCAGGGCCGGGGCGGCGTCTGGTTCGAGACCGGCAACCTGCCGCTGCACGTCGGCAGCGACGACCATCCCGCCCACGACAGCGCGCGCCGCCATGTGGCCTTCCGCGTGGCGGACCTCGACGCGGTGCGCGAAATGCTCACGGCCAACGGACATGCCGTGGAGGAGGCTCAGGCCCCCCTCGAGGGCGTGCGCCGCTTCTACTGTCGCGACACGGTCGGCAATCGGATTGAGTTCGTGGAGGTCCTCACAGCGGCCGGGGGCCTCCGGCTCGCCCGGCCGGAGCTGCTGGAAGAATACCGCGCCGGCGATGGCGACGTGGACCGGCTGGCCCTCAGCCCGGACGGCGCCTGGCTGGCGGCCGGCACGTCCAGCGACGGCGGCTACGGAAAACCCGGCGTCTTCGTCTGGCGCTTCGGCCAGCCCGGCGATCCGGAGGTCGAGATCGAACTGGCGGCCTCGGCCTGGGAGCTGGCCTTCTCACCCAATGGCCGGGAGCTGGCCTGCCTGAGCGAGGACGGCAGCCTGGAGACCTGGCGCGTCGGCGACTTCGAGAGCGACCAGTTCGCCGAGTTGCCCGAAAGCTCGGCCGGGCTGGCCTACTCGTCGGACGGGGGCCTGCTGGCCGTCGGCGCCGGCGACAAGGTCGAGTTGTACCGGCCCGGCCTGGACCATCTGGCCACCCTGCGCCCCCGGCTGGGCGTGATCAACGCGCTCGCGTTCGACCAGCACGATACGCTGGCCATCTCCGGCGAGACGGACCGCATCCAGCTCTGGCAGGTGCGGCCGGTGCAGAAATCGTCCTGGGAGGTGCTC
>DAOUAB010000038.1:0-10617 GCA_034434015.1 Anaerolineales bacterium | reverse complement strand
GCCGCCTTCCTGCCCACCATCGTCACCTCGCCCCTGAGCCGGTCGGCCCAGGCCCAGCGCGTGCTGCAGGCCGGCCCCCCGCCCGGTTTCGTCGGCGCGGCGCCGCTGGGTCTGCACATCGAAGGCCCGTTTCTCAACCCGGCCAAACGCGGCGCGCACAATGTGGACGACCTGCGCCTGCCGGACCTGGCGGCGGCGGCGGACTGGTCCCCGGAGGCCGGCGTGCGCCTGGTGACCCTGGCCCCGGAGCTGCCCGGCGCGCTGGAACTGGTGCGGGCGCTGACCGGGCGCGGCGTGCGGGTCAGCCTGGGGCACTCGCTGGCGACCTACGCCGAGGCGCAGGCCGCGCTCGACGCCGGCGCGCGCTATGCCACCCACCTGTTCAACGCCATGCGCCCGCTGGACCACCGTGAGCCCGGCCTGCTCGGCCTGCTGCTCACGCGGCCCGAGATCGTCGTCGGCCTGATCGCCGACGGCCGCCACGTCCACCCGGCGCTGGTGGACCTGGTCTGGCGCGCGCGCGGCCCGCACGGGGTCAATCTGGTGACCGACGCCATGGGCGCGCTCGGGATGCCGCCCGGCCGGTACCCGCTGGCCGGCTTCGACGTCATCGTTGATGGGCACACGGCCCGCCTAGCCGATGGGCGGCTGGCCGGGAGTCTCCTGCGCCTGGACGAGGCGGTGCGCAACCTGATGGCGTTCACGGGCTGCGCGCTGGCCGACGCGGTGGCGACGGTGACGACGACGCCCGCGCGCCTGCTCGGCCTGGACCACGAGCGCGGCCGGATCGCCGCCGGCTACCTCGCGGACCTGACGCTGCTCAGCCCGGACCGGTGCGTGCTGGCGACCCTGGTCGCCGGGCAGGTGGCCTTCGCGTCCGCGCCTGGCTGGCAAGGCTAGGCTGCCATGGGATTGCGCGACGAGATCTTCGAGCAACCGGATGTTTTGCAGGGGGTGCTGGACGCCCAACTGGGCGTCATCCAGCGCGCGGCGCGCGCCATCCGCGCCCGCGAGGTGGGGTTCGTGCTCCTGGCCGCGCGCGGCACCTCGGACCACGCCGGCGTGTACGCGCAGTATGTGTGGGGGGCGCGCAACGGGCTGCCGGTGGCGCTGGCCGCGCCGTCGCTGTTCTCGCTCTATGGCGCCGCGCCGCGCCTGCGGGACGCGCTGGTGGTCGGCATCTCGCAGTCCGGCCAGTCGCCGGACGTGGTCGGCGTGATCGCCGAGGGTCGCCGGCAGGGCGCGCTGACGCTGGCCGTCACCAACGACCTGGCCTCGCCCCTGGCCCAAACTGCCGAGTTCGTCCTGGACGTGCGCGCCGGCCCGGAGCGCGCCGTGGCCGCCACCAAGACCTACACGGCCGAACTGCTCAGCCTGGCCGCGCTCTCGGCCGCCCTGCGCGACAACGGCGAGGACCTGCGGGCGCTGGCGCGGGTGCCCGCGGCCGTGCGTCAGGCGCTGCGCCTGGAACCCGAGGTGGCGCGCCTCGCCGCCCGACGCCGGGAGATGACGCAGGCCGTGGTGTTGGGGCGCGGCTTCAATTACGCCAACGCCCACGAATGGGCGCTCAAGCTCAAGGAACTGACCTACGTCCTGGCCGACCCTTACTCGGCGGCCGATTTTCAGCATGGGCCGATCGCGGTCGTGGACTCCGGCTTCCCGGTGCTGGTGATGGCGCCGGGCGGCGCGGCCCTGCCGGATCTGCTGGCGCTGATGCGCCGCCTGAAGCAGGATTATGCCGCCGACCTGCTGGTGCTCTCGGACGACGACGAGGCGCTGTCCCTGGCCGGCGAGGACGCTCTGCGCCTGCCGGGCGGCCTGCCGGAATGGCTCAGCCCGCTGGTGAGCATTATCCCGGCGCAGCTCTTCTGCTACCACCTGGCGCGGGCCAAGGGCCTGGACACCGAGGCGCCCCGGCACATCCGCAAAGTGACGTTAACGCAATAACGGCCGAGGCGTTTCGCCGCAAATGACACGCATTCAGGCGACTTCGCCTGAAGTCTTCATGAGCCTTCGTGGCCGCAACGTCCCGGCCAACCTGGAGCCCGATGTCCTACTCCGTCATCGCTTTCAATCGCGCTGACCCTGGGCACATCGCCCATCTCGTCGCGCTCTGGAACGCCGCCTGCGGCCCGGACCTGGCCTTCACCGAGCGTCTGGCCGAGCACAACACGCGGCCCGGAACGGGCCTGAAGCAGGCCGGGCGGCTGGCGTTCGCGGGCGAAGAGCCGGCCGGCGTCGTCCTGGCCAGCGCGGCGTCCGACGGGTCTCAGGCCCACGGCTGGATCGACGTCGCCGCCGTCGCGCCCCGCTTCCAGCGGCGCGGCCTGGGCTCCGACCTGCTGCGCTGGGCGGAGGCCTGGCTGCGCGAGCAGGACGTCGCCGCCGTCCACCTCGGCGGGGGCCTGCGCCACTTCACCGCCGGCCTGCCGGTGGAGTTGGGCGCACAGCCGTTCTTTGAGAAGCGGGGTTTTCGATCGGTCGGGCATGCCTGGGACGTGGCGCGGACTCTCACGGACGACGACCTGGCCGCGCCGGCCCCGCCCGCGATCCGGCCCGCGCAGCCGGGCGACTTCCCGGCCTTCGACGAGTTCCTGCAGCGCGAGTTCCCGGGCCGCTGGCGCTATGAGGTCCAGGAGGCGCGGCGCGATGGCGCGCGCCTGTCCGATTATCTGCTTTTGTGGGAGGCCGGCCGGGTGGAGGGGTTCTGCCGCCTCGTGTTTGAGGACTCGTACTGGCCGCTGGAGCGCGTCTACATGCGCCGCCTGCCGCGGCCGTGGGGCCAGCTGGGGCCGATCGGCGTAGGCCGGGCGGTGCGCGGCCAGGGCCAGGGCGGCGCACTGCTGAGGGCCGGGCTGCGCGCCCTGCGCGCGCGCGGCGTCGCCGGCTGCGTCATCGATTGGACCTCGCTGCTCGCCTTCTACCGCAAGTTTGGCTTTGAGCCATACCGGCAGTATGGGATGATGGTTAAGGAGGCCGGTTGACCCCCCACCCCGGCCCTCCCCCGTCCGCGCAGGCGGACGAGGGAGAGTGCCCGAAGGGCGGGCGGGGGTTCCAACCTTCGTCTATTCGTACCGCAACGCCTGCACGATCTCCAGCCGCGCCGCCTGGCGGGCCGGGATGATGGCGGCCAGGGCGCCGAACAACAGCCCCACCGCGATCGCCACCAGCATGGCCTGGCCCGGGAACGCGTATGTGACCGGGAAGCCGAGCGCCGCAAACGCGCTCGTCGCCATGTAACCCAGGTACAGGCCGGCGAGCAGGCCGAACGCGGTCCCGATGGCGGCCAGGATGAGGGCCTCGGCCAGGATGATGGTCCGCACCTGGGAGCGCGCCGCGCCGACGGCGCGCAGCATGCCGATCTCACGCGTGCGCTCGATCACGCCGATCGCCAGGGTGTTGATCATGGCGATCAGGGACGGCACCGCCAGGAAGATCACCATCGCGTAGATGCCGGCGAAGGCGGCGTCGAAGATGCCGCGGTTTTGGTCCACGTAATCCTGCCCGGAGACCAGCTTGAACTGCGGATAGGGCCTGAGCGCGTCCTTGAACGCCGCCTCCACCGCAGCGCGATCCGCGCCCGGCTTCAGGTTGATCTGGAAGAACACGTCCTCCGCGCGCCCGAAGTCTGCGGCGATGTTGGCCTGCGAGAGATAGCCGGTCGTCGTCTTGGCGTTCAGATAGTCCGAGGCAATGCCGACGATTCTGTACGTGACTGCGCCGGTCGGCGTGAGCAGGGTCACGTCATCGCCCAGCCTGACGCCGGCCGAGGTCTTCACGAGGCCGTTGATGATCAGGCCCCGGCCGGCCTCCACCTCGCGGAAGGCCGTCTCCGGGTCGCCCTCGATGAAGGCCAGCCCGCTGGTCTGGACGTAGGCGCGCGGCTCGATGCCGAGCAGGCCCACGGCCACGTCGTTGATCTGCGTGCCCGCAAAACGCAGGGTGCTGACGACGTCCACGCCCTCTACGGCGCGCAGCGCTTCGGCCAGCGCCGGGCTGGCGCCGGTGTTGACGCCCCAAACCGCAATCGTCGGCGGCACGAGCAGGTAATCGCTGCTCAGGCTGTTCTCCAGCATGTCCGTAAACGTGATCGCCAGGCTGGTGATCAGGCCCGCCGCCATCACCAGGATGGCGAGGGCGATCATGGTGGTCGCCGAGGTGACGGCGGCCCGGGTCGGCTGGCGGGAGAGGTTGCCCTCGGCCAGCTGCGCCGTGCCCGCCCGGGCAAAAGCCAGGGCCATCAGCCGGCTGAACACGCCCGCGATCGGGTTGACCAGCGCCGGCGCGATCAGGATCAGGCCGCCGATGAACAGGAAGCTCCCCAGCCCGAGCAGCCCGGCGTTCCCCGTGATCAGCGCCGCCACAGCCACGGCGAGCATCACGACCCCGGCCCAGAAGCCCAGGCCAGTCAGCCGCCGCCACGCAAGCGCGCCGACCGTCGGCCGCAGGGCTTCCAGCGGCGTCACCCGGCTGGCGGCGCGCGCCGGCAGGAGGCCCGCGATCAGGGTGATGCCGACCCCGACGGCGATGGAGAGCGCCACCAGGCCGGGCGTCACCACCGGCGATCCGACCTGGATGTTCAGGAGCTGCCGCCCGATCTGCGACACCGCGCTCAGGGCCAGCCAGCCGAGGCCATAGCCAAACAACAGCCCCGCGGCGGTGCCGACGACACCCTGGATCAAACCCTCCACCAGGATCAGCCACGTGATCGTGCGGCGGCTGGCGCCGATGGCGCGCAGCATGCCGATGTCGTGGCGGCGCTCGGCCACGACGGTGCGGAAGGTGTTGAAGATGATGAAGCCGCCCATCAGCAGGCCCAGCGCCCCGAGCAGGGTGAAGATCATCTGCGCCGTCTGGATATTGGTCAGAATCTCGGCCCCCGGCTGGAGCACGCCGATGGTGAAGCTCTCGCCCAGCGCGGCGGCAATATCCGCCTCGATCCGGGCGCGGCGGGCCTCGTCGGCGGTGTCGAAGTTGGCGTCGATGACGTTGATCTTGCCCGGCGCGTTGAACAGGCGCTGGGCTTCGCTCAGGGTGACGAGCACTTCCTCGTTGCCGGGCAGCAGGCGCTGCGGCAGCAGGCCGACGATGGTCAGGTCCACCAGGCCGGACGGCGTCGGCAGCGACAGCGTATCGCCCAGCCCAACGCCCGCCTCGTCGGCCAGGGACTCGGTGATCACGGCGACGGCGCCGTCATCGGCCTGCAGAAAGCGGCCCTGCAGGATGTTGAAGGACGCCAGCGAGCGGATGGCCTCCGGCACGGCGCCCACCAGCGTCACCGCCGTGATGCGGTCGGCCGCGGCCGGGTCTTGATCAATAAAGTCGGCCGGCAAGCCGATGCCGCGCTCCAGCGTGCCGGAGACGGCCCGCACGCCGTCGACGGCGGCGACCGTCTCGGCGACCGTCTCGGGGAAGGCCTCGCCCGACTTGCTGGTGATGGTGGCGTCCACCTGCCCGGCCAGCGCCAGGGCATTGGCCTGAAATGCGCCGATGAACGCCGGCATGATGGTGTTCATGCCGAAGATGAGCAGCACGCCAAAGACGATGGCGAGCGTGGTCAGGACCGTGCGTAGTTTCCGGCCGCCCAGGTAGCGGGCGGCCAGGGTGAGGTAGAGGGACATACCGGCCTCCGTTCCGTGACTGTTGCTGCACGCTGGAGGACCGTTCAGCCGTCGAAGGCCGAACGGTTTCCAGCGACGCTTCCTCAGGCCATGGCCTTCATGCGGGTCTCGATGTAGGCCGAATTGCCGGACTTCTGCGGATCGAGGACGGTCTCGTCGGTGACCAGGCCGTCTTTGAGGAAGACGATCCGGTCGGCATAAGCCGCGATGCGCGGGTCGTGCGTCACCATGACCACCGCCCGGCCCCACTCGTCCGCGGCCTGGCGCAGCACCCCGGCGATCTCATCCGAGGCGCGCGAATCCAGGTTGCCGGTCGGCTCGTCGCACAGCATCAGGGCCGGCTCGGCCACCAGCGCCCGGGCGATAGCCACGCGCTGCTGCTGGCCGCCCGAGAGCTGGTCCGGGCGGTGGTGCAGGCGATCCCGCAGGCCCACCTTCTCCAGCCAGGCCCGGGCCTTCTGATGCGCCTCGGCCTGGGGCCGACCGTCCAGCAGGAGCGGCAGCGCGGCGTTCTCGGTGGCGTTCAGCACCGGGATCAGGTTGAAGAACTGGAAGATGAAGCCGATCTTGCGCCGGCGCAGCTCGGTCAGGGCCTGATCGGAGAGATCGCTCAAATCGTGGCCGTCCACGATGACGCGCCCGCGCGTCGGCCGGTCCAGGCCGCCGAGCAGGTGCATGAGCGTGGACTTGCCGCAGCCGCTGGGGCCCATCACGGCCACGAACTCGCCGGCGTTGACGCTCAGGTTGACGTCGGCCAGGGCGGTGACGGCGGTTTCGCCGGCGCCATAGATCTTGGTCAGGTTCTCGGTCTGGATGATGGACATGGGATGCTCCTCAACGGACGCGCCCGGCGCCGAGGCCGGGCGGCGTTTACCTGGTTGCGGCTTCGGCCCATTTACGCGGCCGGCCGCGCGGCCGGACTTCCGGCTCGGGCAGCGGCTGGCGCTTCACTTCGTCCAACCGGGCCTCGACCATATCCAGCCAGCGCAGGTCAGCCTCCAGGTGCATACCGGCCTTGTCCAGCAACAGGATGCGGGCCAGCTCGCGCCGGGGGTCTGCGGCCTGGCGCTGGGCCGTGATGGCGTGCAGGCCACGGTAAAGGGCCGCGCGCTGCGTCTGGATGAGGCGCTGCGGCGATGGCTCGCCCGCGATCAGCGCCAGCATCAGCTTGATGAAGAATTCGTCTCGGCCGTGTTCACGCTCCACACCCGATTCCAGCCAGGCGGTCAGAGCCTCCCGGCCGGACTGGGTGACGGAGTAGATGCGCTTATCGGGCCCCTCAGTCTGCGCCTTCCCTTCCTCGGTCACCAGCCCGGCCTCTTCCAGGCGCCCGAGCGTGGTGTAGACCTGGGCCGGCTTGACGTCCCAGTTTGCCTCGCCGCCGACCAGCGCCTCGAACGCCGAGTGCAGCTCGTAACCGTGACGGGGCCGTTGGGCCAGAAGCCCTAAAAGGGCGAATCGAACAGACATAAAATAAATAGTTTACGATTTTCTATTTATAGGGGATAATATAAACCAGTTTTCTATTTTGAGTCAATAGAAAAGACTGACTTTTTTCTGTCATTGACAGCAGCTGGCTTGCCAGCTAGTCTGCAATTAGATTTATCTGTAACTATTGTTACATTAGATCGTGATACGCAGCGCAAGGTAATAAGAAACTGCTCGATATGACGACCTGGCTTCTTTTCACGTACCGCGTTCCGAATGAGCCTTCGGCGCGGCGCGTCTACGTCTGGCGTAAGCTGAAGGGCCTGGGCGCGCTCCTGCTCCACGATACCGCCTGGGTGCTGCCGGCCACCCCCCAGACCCGCGAGAAACTGCAATGGCTGGCTACTGAGGTCCGTGACATGGAAGGCGGGGAAGCGACGCTCTGGGAGGCGCAACAGGTCTTCACCGGGCAGGATGCCGATCTGGCGCAGCAGTTCGTGGAACGGGTCGATGCCGTCTACCGCGAGATCCTGGCGGAACTGGAGAAGCCGGAGGCCGACCTGGCGGCGCTGGCCCGACGCTATCAGCAAGCCGCGCGGCAGGACTACTTTCGATCCGACCTGGGCGAAGGGACGCGCCAGAAACTGATCCAGCGACGAGGTGCGGAGCACATATGAAGTGGCTAACCTGGGAGAACATCGGCATTGACCGCATGGGCTGCGCCTGGCTGATCCGGCGCTTCATCGATCCGCAGGCCGAATTCGCCTTCGTCCCCGCCGGCCAGTCCCCGCTGCCCGAGGGCTACGAGCCGTTCGACATCCCGGGCGTCCGGCTGACCCACCGGCGCGGACATTGCACGTTTCACACGCTGCTGCGCGACTACAACCTCGACGACCCGGTCCTGCACCGGATCGCGGCCATCATCGACGAAGCCGACGTCGCCCAGGACGTGACGGTCGAACCGATTGCGGCGGGCCTGGAGGCCTTGTGCCTGGGCGTCCGCCGCCTTTGCCCGGATGACGCGACGGCCATGGAACGCGGCGGCTGGCTGTACGACGCGCTCTACGCCCAACTGGCCGCCGAGGCTCAGAGTCCGAACAAGGAGTGAACCATGCCCGCCAGATTTGTGACCCGCGAGAAGCCGAAAGTCGATCGCGTCGCCTGCCCGTGGCTCATCCGAAGATTCATCGATCCGGCGGCCGAACTGCTGTTTGTTCCGGCCGATCAGGTGATGGCGACGGCGGAGCGCGCGGGCGCCCTGCCCTACGACGTGCCCGGCGTGGAGCTCGGACACCAGGACGGCGGCTCATCCTTTGAGGCGTTCATCCGCAAGTACGCGCTGACCGACCCGGCGCTGCTGGCGCTGGCCAAGATCGTGCGCGCGGCCGACACCGCCGACCGCGGCGCCGCGCCGGAGGGCGAAGGGCTGCGCCAGATCGCCAACGGCTGGCATCGGCTGGATTGGCCGCTGGAGAAACGGCTGGAGGTGGGCTTCGCGATCTACGACTGCCTGTACGCGGTTTGCCAGGAGCGCGTGGGTCAGCCGGGATAGCGCCGGCCGCACATCCGCCACTGCATGAGATGCTGAACATGCGCCGGTCGGCTGCGCCTGCCGTCGATTTGACCAGTGTCTGGCCGCGCGATGGCCGACTGCTGTTTGCCACCCGCGTCATCCGCCTCTTCGCTTACGGCCTGATCTCGGTCGTGCTGGCGCTGCACCTGGCGCAGATGGGCTTTGGCGAGGCGCAGATCGGGATGCTGCTCACACTCATGCTGGCCGGAGACGCCGCGCTGTCGCTGTGGATGACCACGCGCGCCGACCGCCTCGGCCGGCGGCCGATGCTGCTCGCTGGCGCCGTTTTGATGATCGTGGCTGGAGCCGCGTTCGCCCTGGTCGAGAGCTGGCCGGCGCTGACCCTGGCCGCCATCGTCGGCACGCTCAGCCCCAGCGGCAACGAAGTCGGGGCATTCTTACCCATCGAACAGGCGGGGCTCGCCCAGACCATCCCGGACCGCCAGCGCACCCACGTGTTCGCCTGGTACAACCTGGCTGGCTCGCTGGCGACCGCCTGCGGCGCGCTCGTTGGGGGCGCGTCTGTCCAATGGCTGCTGCCATTCGGCGTCGCGCCACTGGCGAGCTACCGCCTGGTCTTTGCGGCCTACGCCGGACTGGGCGCGGTCCTGCTGATTCTGTTCAGCCGCCTGTCCTCAGCCGTCGAAGCGACCCACCCGCCGCCGGCCGCCGGCCCATTCGGGCTGAGCCGCTCACGGCGCATCGTCGCCCGGCTGTCCGCGTTGTTCGCGTTGGACGCCTTCGCCGGCGGCCTGATCTTGCAGAGCCTGGTCGCCTACTGGTTCTCCGTCCGCTTCGGCGCGGACCCGGCCGTCATCGGCGCGATCTTCTTCGGGGGCAATATCCTGGCCGGGCTATCGGCGCTGGCCGCCGCCCGGATCGCGGCGCGCATCGGGCTGGTGCCGACTATGGTCTTCACGCACATCCCTTCGAACGTGCTGCTGATGCTGGTCCCGCTGATGCCGTCTCTGCCCCTCGCCGTGGCCGTCTTGCTGACGCGCTTCAGCCTGTCGCAGATGGACGTGCCCACGCGCCAGTCGTACGTGATGGCCGTGGTGGACCCGGCGGAGCGCTCGGCCGCCGCCGGCCTCACCGGCCTGGCGCGCACGGTCGGCGCGGCCTGTTCGCCGCTGCTCGCCGGCCTGCTGCTGGGCGGCGGCTGGCTGAGCGCCCCCTTCTGGGCGGCGGGCGGCCTGAAAATCGCCTACGACCTGGCCCTCTACCACAACTTCCGCCGCGTCACGCCGCCCTAACTGTCCAGATACTCGTCTATCCGCTCCAGGGCGGCGGCGAAGCCGCGCCGGCCCAGACCGACGCGGAAATGGTGGCCGGGTTGATCGAACAGGCTGCCGGGGACGACCATCACGCCTTGCTGTTCGATCAGGCCCTCGCACAACGCCTCGACCGTCCCCGGCCCGGTCCACAACGGGAAGGCCACCGAGCCGGCGTCCGGCGGCAGCCAGCGGAAGAGGTCCGGCCGGGCGGCGAAGAACCCGGCGGCCTTTTCCGTGTTCGCGCGGATCAGGTCGAGATTGCGCGCCAGGATCTGGTCGCGGGCGCGCAGCGCCATGAGCGCGAGGACCTCGCTCGGCGCGCTGTGGCAGATGGTGGTGTAGTCCTTGAGCGCCAGGCAGCGCTCGATCACGCCCGGCGCCCGCGTCGCCAGCCAGCCCAGGCGCAGGCCGGCCAGCGCGAAGGACTTGGACAGGCCGGAGAGCGTGATCCCCAGCTCGTAGAGGTCGGCGACGGCGGGCAGACGGCGCGCCGGGTCCGGCTCCAGCCAGCGGTACATCTCGTCCGAGAACACGTAGACGCCGCGCCGCCGCGCCAGCTCCAGGATCGCGTCCAAATCACCGCGGCCCGGCAGCAGGCCGGTGGGGTTGTTGGGGAAGTTGATCACCAGCAGGCGCGTGCGCGGCGTGAGGCTCGCGGCCAGCCGGTCCAGGTCCAGGCGCCATCCGGACTCGCGCAGCGCGATCGGCCAGGCGGTCACCT
>DAOUAB010000037.1:0-23101 GCA_034434015.1 Anaerolineales bacterium | reverse complement strand
GGCACCTGGTGCGGGGCCGCCAGGCGGCCGGCGCGCAGCACCGAGCCGTCGCCGCCCAGCACGACGAGCATATCGCAGCCCAGCACCTGTTCGCGGACCTCGGGCCCGTCGATGGCGTCTACCCGGGCCGTGGTCCCGGGCCGCGCTGCGCAGAAACCGGCCATGTCCTGCGCGAACGCCAGGGCGCCCTCAGCCTTGGGGTGATACAGAATCAGGAGACGGGCGGGCGGCTTGGGCATGTTCAGAGAATTATACCGATTCTAAGCCAGGCGCTCGTCACACACCGCCTGGAAGCCGCACGCGGCGCAGCGCGCCGGCGCGTGGTGCGAACGGGCCACAGCGTCGGCCTCGGCGTCGGCGCGCATCGCGTCCAGAAGCTCGATGAGCTCGTCTTCAAGCTTCGGCGTGAACGCCACCCGGCGCAGTTCGTCGGCGTACTTGATCAGGCCGTAAGACGGCCGGCGCCCGTACGTTTCGGCCACCAGCAGGCAGTAGGCGGCCAGTTGAAAGCGATGGGCCGCATGCGGCGCCCCGGCCGGCGCCGGGCCGGATTTAACCTCGACCGGGATGAGGGCGTCGCCCTCGCGCACCAGGTAATCGGGCTTGCCGGTGAGCCCGAGGCGGGCCGAGTACAGGGGCCGTTCCGGGCGTCCCCAGGCGCCGGTATCGGCATAGACCACCGCGCCGCCCGGCAGGCCCGTGGACCGGCGCAGGCGCCCGGCCAGGAAGAACAGCGCGACGGCCAGGATCAGGAGAAAGAAAATCCCGAGGTCCACATCCCAAATCCCGAGAGGCCGGACAGCTTAGCGGGCGAGGAGCCAGAGCAGGACGGCGGCCGCCAGGAGCAACAGCGCGGCGGCGCGCAACGCGGACGCCAGCCCCACCGCGCGGCCGTGGCGGGCGTGGGCGGCGGTCCCTTCAGCCATTTCTTCCGCATGGGCCGAGGCCTGCCCCGCCACCGCCCGGAGCCACCAGGCGCGATGACAGAAAACGTACTCGCCGATCTCGGAAGCCCGGATGACGCGCATGGGGTGAAAGACCCAGGCCGTTGCGCCGAACCGCGCGGGCGGCCGCCGCGCTCAGACGCCGGGCGGCGGCATGCGCGCCTCGAGCGCCTTCAAGGCCTCCTGCAGCCGGGCCTGCCGCAGGCTGGTGGTCAGGTCGCCGCGCGTGCGTTCGGTCACGCCGCGCACCATGTCGGTGGTGCGGCGCAGGCCGCCGGTGATGGCGTCCGGGTAATCCATGGTGACGAGCAGGAGGTAGATCTCGTCCATGGCTTCCAGCAGGCGCTCCGCCGCGTCCGAATGGTCGTGGCGCATGATGTCCAGACAGCGCCGGCGCAGTTCGCCGGCGGCCTCGCCCAGGCCGTTGAGGTAGGCCGCGTACTCCACGCCCAGCGCCTCCGGCTCCGGCAGCGGCTCGGCGCCCAGCAGGGCATAGACGATGTTGGCCTCGGCGAACTCTTTGAGCGCGTCCTGGGTGTAGCCGGCGTGATACAGGTCCGGGTACGGCGCCAGGTCGGCGCGGATGGCGGCGACGATCTGGCGGGCGGCGGCGATCTGCTGGCGCGCCTCGGCGCGCTCGTCGCGGTGCGAGGCGCGGATGGCCAGCGAGCAGTGGCGGATGAGCGTCCGCGAGCGCTCCACGGCCAGGTCCCGGGCGGCGTTCTTGAGGGCGAAATTGGCGCGGATGCGGTCGGCGATGGCGTCCAGGTTCTGCATGCTACTCCGGTTTGGGCGGTTTGAACAACTGGTCGGCCAGGTGGGTCGGGATGATGATCTCGCCGTACTGGCTTTCGTACTTGCCGAGGTTATCGGCCAGGGCGCGCAGCAGCAGCTTGGCGTTGAGCGGCGTCATGATCACGCGCGCGTAAACCCGCGATTTCGGCGTGTTGGGGAGCACGCGGGCGAAGTCGATGACGACCTCCGACGGCGAGTGCGTGATCAGCGCCAGGTTGCTGTAGACCGCCTCCAGGTTGACGGGCAGCTCGATCGCGACCTGCGGCGTGGGGGCCGGCGGAGGGTTGGGCGCCGCCGGCGGGACGGGGGTCTCAGCCATCGGGGTCCTCCAGGGAAACGAGCGGCAACCATCCGAAACAAGCCAGCCGGCGGCTGTCCGCCGGCCGGCTGGCCGCGTTCAGATGAGGGCTAGAAGGGGATCTCGTCGCTTTCTTCATGGGGCGCCGGCTCGTGCTCGCCCACGCCGCCCGCGGGCGCCGCGCCGGTCTCACCGCGCGAGCTCAGGAACTTCACCGTGTTGGCGGTCAGCTCGAAGCTGGCCCCGGTGGTGCCGTCCTGCCGGGTGTAGATGCGCGGACCGCCGGTCTTGGCGTCGCCGTTCATACGGCCCTCGACATAGACCTTGGAGCCCTTCTTCAGATACGTGTTGCAGGTCTCGGCCATCTTGCCGAAGACGCTGACGCGCCACCACAGGGTCCGTTCCTGCAGCTGGCCGTCCTGGCCGGTCCACTTCTCCGTGGTGGCCATACTGAAATTGGTGACCGCCTGGCCGGAGGGCGTGTAGCGCATCTCCGGGTCGCGGCCCAGGTTTCCGATGAGAATCAACTTGTGGTACATGGCGTCGAGCTCCTTTCAATTTGCTGCGACTCTCTCGGGTAAGGACCGGCAGCGGCCGGGGCTGCACACGCCGGCCGCGCCGCCAGAATGGCTTACCCGGCGGCTAAAGCGGCTGGCCAAATATCGAATTGGAGAAAACCGGGAGGGGGAAGAGGGGCATGTGACCTTTTATTCAGCGGGGCGAGGTACAGGCTCGGACAGGCTCGTCCGTGTTGGGTCCGCTGAATGCTAAACAAGCATAGCAGAACTAGAACAAATGTCAACCGCCAGGTATGCCGGAGCGGCAAGCCTGGCGGCTACAGACAGGGGTTAAAGACCGGGTTCAGTGGGCCGTGCGCATTTTGGCCGGCGTCATCCGGGCGCCGCCGGAGGCCAGGCGGGCCACGATGAGCACGGCGCTGGCGATGGAAATCAGGCCGCCCAACCCGGCCAGGACCCAGACCCAGGTGGATTGGGGCCGGCCTGCCGGCGATGCCGTCGGCGGCTCACCCGCCGCCAGTTGCGCTTTCAGGGCCGCCACGAACGCCGGGCGCGGCTCGACAGGCCGCAACGCGCCCTGTACCTGGCGGGCCAGCGACAACAGCGGCGCCGCCCGGCCGGCGTGCTCGGGCCGGCGGCGGAGCAACGCCTCGGCCAGGTCCTGGTCCTGGTTCAGGCCGTCGGCGTGGGCGCTCAACAATTCTTCCAGGTCGCGTGTCTTCATCCTTTTCCTCCCCTGAGCTTTCAGCGCGGCCTCAAAAGCCTTCGGCATAGGTGACGCCGAGCGTGCCCGGCCCGGTGTGCACGGCCACCGTCGGGCTGACATCGGTGACGATGGCCTCCACGACGGCGCCGCCCAGCTTCGTCGTGAGCATCTCCATCACTTCGCGCGCCTCAGCCTCGGCCGCGGCGTGGATGACGCCCAGGCGGATACTGGTCTTGCCGGCCAGGCGCTCGGCGGTCAATTCCACCACCCGGCTCAGCGCCTTCTTGCGCGAGCGCACGCGCTCCAGCGGATGGATCGCGCCGTCGCGCAGCTCGAGAATCGGTTTCAGGTCCAGCACGCCGCCGACGAAGGCCTGGGCGGCGCCGATGCGGCCGCCGCGCTGGAGGTATTTGAGCGTCTCCGGCGTCAGCAGGACGCCGACGTGCGGGATGGCGTCCTCCGCCAGGCGCACGATCTGGTCGGCGGACTGGCCGGCCGCGGCGGCTTTCGCCGCGGCGATGGTGATGAAACCCATCGCCATGGCCGTCACCTGCGAGTCGACGATCCGGATCACCTTGTCCGGCAGCAGCGCCGCCGCCTCCTGGGCCACCTTGAAGGTGTTGGACAGCTTGACCGACAGGTGGATGCCCACGACCGACTCGGCCGACTCGGCCGCCGCCGCATAGACTTCCTTCATCTCGCCCAGCGAGGCCACCGACGTCGTCGGATGGACCGGGTCGACCTTGAGGCGCTCAAAGAACTCGACGGCGCCGATGTCGACGCCATCCCGGAAGGATTGCTCGCCCCAGTTGACCACGTTGGGCACGACGTGGATCCCGTACTGGGCCACCATGGGTTTGGGGATGTAGGCGGTCGAGTCCGTGACGATGGCAACCCTGGCTTTAGTCATGAATGGAATACCCTTCTGGTTGTGGGTGGGCGGACGCTTCCAGCCCGGTCATTTCATCGCGCAGCGCTTGCAGGGTGCGATGATACAGGCTCTTCACTGCGCCCTCGCTGCGGTTCATCACGACGCCGATCTCGGCGTTGGACAACTGCTCGACAAACTTCAGGATGAGCAACTGCTGGCGCTCGCCGGGCAGACGGCGGATGGCGCGCAACATCAACTCCTGCTGCCGGCGCGCCTCCAGGGTCTCCTCCGGCGCGTCCGCCCGCAAATCCGTCAGCGCGGTCCCGTTGAGCGGCAGCGCCTGCCGGCGCGACTCGTCGCGGTGCCAGTTCGCCACGGCGTTGTGAGCGATCCGGTACAGCCAGGCGGAGAAGGGCAGCCCCCGGTCGGTGTAGCGCGGCAGGTGCTGGCTGGCGCGCTGAAACACGCGCGCCGTCAGGTCCTCCGCATCCTGGGCGTTGCCGGTGCGATAGTAGATGTAATTGTAAATGGGCCGCACGTAGCGCTCGTACAACTGGCCGAAGGCCTCCGGGTCCGCCTTGGCCCGCGCCACGAGCTCGGCTTCGTCCTGCTTGTGGGTCAGCACCCGCCGTTCGCTCCCGTTCGGGCGCGCCGGCTATTAAATCAAACACCCGGCGCCCGTGAAAGTTTCTCAAGTGGCGGCAGTATAGCAAAGGCGGAGGGCGAGGTCAAAGTTTGGCGCCCGGCGCGCTTTGACTCCCTCCTCGCCGGGTGCTACACTCACCGCCGCAATGCGCCGCCTGCCGCTGTCCGCCTGCCTGGCCGTGCTCGGCCTGGTCCTGCTCGCGGGAAGCCCCGTGTCCGGCCAGGGGCAGGCCACGGCCGTGGTCACGACCCCGCAGCCCGGCGCGACCGTGAGCGGCGTGGTCACGATCGCGGGCACCGCGGCCGCCCCTCGTTTCCTGCGCTACGAGGTCGCCTTCGGTTACGAAAACGACCCAACCGGCACCTGGTTCTCACTGTTCGCCTCGACCACGCCCGTCACCGAGGGGCCGTTGGCGGTCTGGGGGACCGGCGACCTCACCGCTGGTCTGTACGTTCTGCGCGTGCGCGTGTATACTTCGGAGCGCGAATACGTTGAGACCCTTGTGCGCGGGATACGCGTGCGCAGCGCGGCAGCGCCCGGCCCAACGGAATCGGGCGCCACGCCCGGGGCGCCAACGCCGGCCGAACCGCCGACACGCACTCCCACGCCAACCGCGACAGCGCCACTCATCGCCCTGCCTCCAGCCCCCATGCCTTCCGCGACGCCGGAAACAGGCCGGGGCGCCGGGCAGGGCAGCCCGGTTGAAGCTGGCCTGAGTGCCCAGGTGGTGCAAACCGCCTTCGGTGCGGGCGTGCAGCTGACGTTCGCCATCTTCAGCCTGCTCGGTGTCTATCTGGGGTTGCGCGCCGCCCTCCTGGCCTGGTGGCGCCGACGTCCTCAACGTTGAGGCGCTGATCCAGCGCACGGCATTCACACTGTTCGGTCGAGGTCCTTTGTGTCTGAATACCAGTATCTGATCGCCGGCCTGGGCAACCCGGGCCGCGAGTATCGCCTCAATCGTCACAATCTGGGGTTCATGGCGCTCGACGAAGTCGCCGAGCGGTTCGAGATGGCCGGCTTCACGCGCAAACAAGGCCGGGCGCTGTACACCACCGGGCGCGTCCACGACCAATCGGTCCTGCTGGTGAAGCCGCAAACTTACATGAACCTGTCCGGCGAAGCGGTCGGCTCGATGATGCGCTTCTACAACATCCCCGTCGACAAATTGCTGGTGTGCGTGGACGACATCGCCATCCCCTTCGGCACCATCCGGCTGCGCCCGCGCGGCAGCGCCGGCGGCCAGCGCGGCCTGCAGTCCATTATCAACGTGCTCGGCACCGACCGCTTCGCGCGCCTGCGCCTGGGCATCGGGCGCCCGCCGGGCCAGACGGCGCCGTCCAGTTACGTGCTCCAGAATTTCGACAAGGACGAGTTCGACGTCATCGAGTTGATGCTCAAGCGCGCCGTGGATGTCGTCGAATCCTTCATTAAGGACGGCGTCGTCCTGACGATGAGCCGCTTCAACGGCCCGGCCAACCGCGAGGGCTAGCCGCCCGGCGCCCGACGCTTTCCACCGGCAGCGGATGGTCGCCCCATCCGCTGTTTTGCGCTGCCCGCATGGACCTCTCCGGCCTGCTCGACTTCCTGCGCGACCTGCCCGACTACCCCGCGGCCGAACCGCCGCCCGGCCTGGCCCTGCCACGCGCCGCCCGCGCGCCGGTGGCCGCCGCCGTGGCCCGCGCGGCGGACCGCCCGGTGTTGCTCATCACCGGCCGACCGGATCGCGCGCTGACCCTGGCCGAAGAGCTGGCGGTCTGGGCCCCGGGCCTGCCGCGGCGGCATTTCCTGGAGCCGGGGCCGCTGTTTTACGAACCGGCGGCCTGGGGCGCCCGCCCGCTGCGCGCGCGGCTGGCGGCCTATGCCGCGCTGGCGCCCTACGCCGGGCTGACCGCGCCCGCCGGCCCGCACCCCGTCATCGTCACGTCGGCGCGCGCGCTGATCACCCACTCGCTCCCGCGCCGCGAATTTCTCGCCCATACCCGCACGCTCAAGACCGGTCAGCCGGTCCGCCTGGAGGCGCTGCTCGCCCACTGGGTCGAGATCGGCTACGACGCCCAGAGCCTGGTGCTGGAGCCCGGCCAGTTCGCGCGGCGCGGCGGCATCGTGGACATCTTCCCGGCGGTCGACGAAAGCCCGGTGCGCCTCGAACTGTTCGGGGACGAGATCGAGACGATCCGGCGCTTCGACCCGGCGACGCAGCGCTCCGGCGACAAGGTCGACCGCGTCACGATCACGCCCGCCCGCGAGGCGCTGCCGAAGTTCAGACGACTGACGGCGGACGGCAGCGGCCGGACGGCAGAGGCCGACGGGGTCGGTTCTCTGGAGTTCGAGCTGCCCCGGATGTATCCGCCGGCGACGCTGCTGGAGTACCTGCCGGCCCACGCCCTGATCCTGGTGGACGACTGGCAGGAGCTGGCCGACACGATCGAAGAGCTGGAGGCGCACGCCGTCGAGCAGCGCGCGCTGCAGGTGGAGGCCGGCGTGATCCCGCCGGACTTCCCGATCCCGTACACCACCTGGTCCGAGCTGCAGGATGAGCTCGCGGACCGCCCCGTGTCGTGCCTCGGCCCGCCGGCGGATCCCGAGGCCGCCGCGCCGGCCCGGTTGGGCGCGCGCTTCCACCCCGGCCCGCGCTACGGCGGCCAGCTCAAACCGCTGTTCGAGGCGCTGGCCGAGATACTGACGCGCGGCGGCGCCGCCGTCGTCGTCTCCCGTCAGGCCGCGCGCCTGGCCGAGCTGTGGGCCAGCCAGCACACGCGCCCCGCGCTCACGGAGGCCATGCGGGAACGGCCGGCCGCCGGCGCAGTGACCTTTGTGCCGGGCACCCTGACGGAGGGATGGCGGCTCGACCTGACCGGCGACGAAAGGCCCGGGACAAAGGACGAAAGCCGGCCAGAGGCGGGCGGGCGTTCATCCTTCGATCTGCAACCAGCGTCCCTGCACCTGCTGACCGACGCCGAGATTTTCGGCCTGACGCATGCCCGCGCGCACCGCCGTCCCGCACGGCCGGCCGCCGCCCCGGAGGCCCATTACGCTCAGTTCGCGCCCGGCGACTTCGTCGTCCACGAGGATTTCGGCATCGGGCGCTTCCTCGAGCTGGTGCGGCGCACCGTGGACGGGCTGGAACGCGAATACCTGGCGCTGGAGTTTGCCGAGGGCGACGAGCTGTACGTGCCGGTCTATCAGGCCGACCGCCTGACCAAATACGTCGGCGCCGAGGACCACCCCCCTGCCCTCTCGCGCCTCGGCTCGGCGGAATGGCACACGGCCAGGGGCCGCGCCCAACAGGCGGCCGAGGAGGTGGCGCGCGAGCTGCTGGACCTGTACGCCCGGCGCGAGCTGGTGGGCAAGCGCGCCTTCGGGCCGGACACACCCTGGCAGGCCGAGCTGGAGGGCGCCTTCCCGTTTATCGAGACGGAGGACCAGCTGCGCGCCATCCGCGAGGTCAAGCAGGACATGGAACGCCCGCGGCCCATGGACCGCCTGATCTGCGGCGACGTGGGTTTCGGCAAGACCGAGGTCGCGCTGCGGGCGGCGTTCAAAGCCATGATGGACGGCGTGCAGGTGGCCCTGCTCGTGCCGACCACCGTGCTGGCCCAGCAGCACTACCACACCTTCCGGACCCGGCTGGCCGCTTACCCGATCCGGGTGGAGATGCTCTCGCGCTTCCGGTCGCCGGCCGAGTCGCGCGCCATCCTGCGCCAGCTGGCCGAGGGCCAGATCGACGTGCTGGTGGGCACGCACCGCCTGCTGCAGAAGGACGTGCAGTTCAAGAACCTCGGCCTGTTGATCGTGGACGAGGAGCAGCGTTTCGGCGTGACCCACAAGGAGAAGCTCAAGCGCCTGCGCACCGAGGTGGACGTGCTGACCCTGACGGCCACGCCCATCCCGCGCACGCTGTACTTCGCCCTGACCGGCATCCGCGATATCTCCACCATCAACACGCCGCCCGAGGAGCGGCTGCCGATCCTGACGCACGTCGGCCCGTACAACGAGAAGCTGGTGCGCCAGGCCGTCCTGCGCGAGCTGGACCGCGGCGGACAGGTCTTCTTCGTCCACAACCGGGTGCAGAGCATCGGGCTGCTGCGCGAGAAGCTGGAGCGCCTGGTGCCGGAGGCCCGCCTCGGCGTGGCCCACGGCCAGATGGATGAGCGCGCGCTCTCGCAGGTGATGGACGACTTCACCGCGGCGCAGATCGACCTGCTGCTGTGCACGTCCATCATCGAGTCCGGCCTGGACATCCCGAACGCCAATACCCTCATCGTGGACCGCGCCGACACCTTCGGGCTGGCCCAGCTCTACCAGCTGCGCGGGCGCGTGGGGCGCAGCGCGGCGCAGGCCTATGCCTACCTGTTCACCGACAAACACCACCGCCCGACCCCCGAGGCGCGCGAACGCCTGGAGACGTTGGCCGAGCAGACCGACCTGGGCGCCGGCTACTCCATCGCCATGCGCGACCTGGAGATGCGCGGCGCCGGCGACATCATCGGCCCCAAGCAGTCCGGCCAGATCACGGCCGTGGGGTTTCACCTGTACACGCGCCTGTTGAGCCAGGCGGTGCGGCGGCTCAAAGCGCAGGGGAGCCGGGGGACAGGGGAGCACGCCGAGACGGTCCCCCCTGCGCCTCCACCCCCCCGGGTTGACCCCGATTTGGGCGCCGCCACTACCGTCGATCTGCCGCTCGCCATCTCCATCCCGGCCGATTACGTGGACGACCGAAAACTGCGCCTGCAACTGTATCAGCGCCTGGCGAAAGTGAGCGAGGAACGCGACCTGGACACGCTGGCGCTGGAGCTGGCCGACCGCTTCGGGCCGACGCCGCGGCCGGTGGACAACCTGCTCTACCAGTTGCGCGTCAAGCTGAGGGCAGCGCGCGCCGGGGTGCTGGGCGTGGCGAGCGAGAACGGCCAGATCGTGCTGTTCCTGCCGCCGCTGGACGCTGTGGACCAGGCCTACTTCGAGTTCGGCCTGGTCGAGGGCGCCCGCGTGAGCAAGAACAAGCTGTGGCTGCCGCGCCGGCCGGAGGCGGAATGGAAGGCGCTGCTGCTGGAGGTCCTGGCTAAACTGGAGGCCGGGCGGGCGCCCGCCCTCAACTGAGCGCCGTGGGGCCGCCGCGCCGGCGAGGCTCGATCTCCTCGCCGATGCTGACGCCGGGGAGCCCGCTGGGCGGCAACAGCGGCAGGCGGAAGGCGCACAAGGCGCTGGCGGGGTCGGCCAGGTAACGCAGGCGCTCCAGGATCGGCAGGAGCCGGGCGGCGCCCCACGGGTTAGGCCCCCACACGGCCTGTTCCAGATACAGCATGTTGGCCAGCGCCGTGGCCCACTCCACAGCCGAGGCGGGCTCGGCGATCTCGGCCTGGAGGGGGTGCCCGCTGGCCGCGCCCGCTTCCAGGGACCAACCCGGTCCGCTCAGCGCGCTGCGCACGGCCCAACGCAACGGCGGCGCCCCGAGCACGCTTACACGCAGCCCAAAGGCCGTGCGCAGGCCGCGCAGGTAACCGTCATACCAGGCGGCGGCCTCGGCCGCCCGTGTCCTTAGCGGCGGCCGGGCGCCGTCGTCGCCGCCCAGCGCACTCAGGTCATACACCAGGTTGCTCAACACACGCTCGTCGGCCTCGGAGACCACCTCCGGCCGCAGGCTCACCGAGACCAGCGCCGGCGCCTCCAGACGCGCCAGCGCCGCCCACACCACCTCCCAACTGGACGGCTCCCACTGAAACGGGTAGACCAGCGGCAGATATTGCTGCGGCCTGGCCTCATCCGTCCAGGCCAGAAACTCGGCCGGCCGGCGCACCTCGACCCACTGCCGGTCGGCGGCCGCCTGACGGATCAACGCCTGGCCCGACCAGGCCTCGAAATCGGCGGACGTCTCAGCCGGGACCAGGTCATAGCCGATGGGCACGACCGTGGACGCGGTGCGCCACAGGTCCAGGGCCGCGGCGCGGGCGGCCTCGGCGTCGGCCGGATCGAAGGCCTTGCCGAGCAAAACGCATTCCGTCCCGTCCGTCTCCGGCCGGCGCAGATAACGTATGTCGACGGTTGGCCGCCGGCCCTGCGCCAGGGCGGCCTCGCCCGGGTGCAAAGCCATAAGGAAGCGCAGTTGGCGGTCCAGGATCTGTCCCTGGATTTTGAACTCGTCGTCGCGGTCCACCCAGACGAAGTCCGCCAGGTCCCGGAACGGCCAGTGGCGCACGCGGGCCGCGAACACCGCGTGGAAGCCGCCCTCGCCGGGCGGCGCGCCGATGGATACGTACGGATCGGTCACTGCTTTTCACCCCATCTCGGGGCCGGGTCCGTTGCAGGCGCCGCCGGTCCGGGAGATTGGGGCGGCGTCCCGGCCGGAGGCGGGGGCTGGCTTTGACCGGTTGGCCGGTTCGGGTCCCAGACCGAGCCGGGCGGCACGGGCAGGTTCGGCGGCAGATACTCGGGCGGGGGATACGGCGTCTTGTTGTCGCTCGTCGCATCCAGGGCGAAATAGCTGCGCACCTGGGTGGGGAACGACGGCGGCGGCACCGGCTGGGCCAGCTTGTCCAGCAACTCCAGCGCCCGGACGAGGGGCTGCATGTCCTTCTCGGTGTAAACCCGCCCCGGGAACCGGCGCAAATCTTCGACCAGGGCCTTGGCCAGGTCCTTGACCGTGTCAATGGCCTCCATGCGCGCTTCCTGGTTCTTCTCGCGCATCTGGGTCGCGATATTCACCGCCGCCATGCGCCTCAGGCCGGGCTGCTCCAGGGCGAAGACATCCTCCTTCATCTGCGCCACGCGTCGTCCGACCTCGTTCTTCTTGTCCACCGTGCCGGCCTCGCGCTGCAGGTCCC
This sequence comes from Anaerolineales bacterium, assembly GCA_034434015.1. Taxonomy (GTDB): domain Bacteria; phylum Chloroflexota; class Anaerolineae; order Anaerolineales; family UBA6663; genus SpSt-583. The sequence continues at coordinate 11,505 of DAOUAB010000037.1, read as the reverse complement.
GCCAGGCGCTATCCGGCTCAAACCCCGTCAGGCCCACCTTCACCTCCAGGCCATACGCGGCAAACTGGGACGCCACACCCTGGCTGATCTCGCCCTCGACCCAACCCGGCAGGGCTTTGAGGGCGGCTTCATGGGTCACGCCGCGCAGGCGGGCGATGAGCCATTGGCGGATCGTGTGCTTGATGTCTTCCACCGGCTCATGCAGTTGGGTCGCCCGCTGCGCCTGGTTCTGGACCACCTGGACCGTGAACCACACCTTGAGGTCGAGGGTCAGCAGCTCGCTCGTCGGGACTTTCGAGAGCTCGAAATCATAGGTGAGTTTATCCGTCCGCACATACTGGACGCTGACCGGCCAGCCGCCCTCCAGGACGGACCGGATGTGATGGCGCCCGGGCGGCAGGATCATGAATTCGCCGTGGGCCTTCCGCCCGCGCCGGCTGAACAACACGACGGCCGCGACGTTGGGCGGTACGAAGAGGTGGCGGCTGAGCCGCCGCGGGTGTCCGTCAGCGCACAGCGCGTCGCCGGTGTAATAATCCAACACCCGGGTGTAGTGCAGCCACAAGGGCCAGGTCGCCAGACCGTTGTAGTCAAATTTGATGCTGGCTTCGCTCTCGGTGTCCATGCTCATAATGGCCTCCACAGCAACCAGCGGCTTACAGCGATTTCCCGGTTAGTTTGCGCCGAACGGCCCAGGCGTGAACCGCGCTCCTCGGGCCTCGACCAGGCTTGGCCTGCCTCGGAGCGCGGTCCGCAGTCGCGGGGTGGCGCAAACGGTATCCGCATTAGCCCCGGATTTTAGCCCTAAGCGCACAAAAGACAACTTCACTCCCCGCCCCCGTCCCCTCCCCCCTGCCCATCGGCAGAGTCGCGGGAGAGAAGGGAGCCGTCGGGCCGGGAAGGGAGGCGAGGTCGAGGATGAGGGCGCTCCCGCTTCGTGAACACGTTGACGACGAGCCAATCGGTGAGCGACGGGAAGTGCTGATTGAGCCAGGCCAGCGCGCCCAGCGGCCAGGGGAAGACCACCTCGCGCCGCGGCCGGCGCGCCAGCTCGACCACGGCCCGCGCCACGTCGTCGGCCGAGGGCTGGAGCCAGCCCGGCGTGGTGATCCGCGTCCGGCGCTGGATGCCGGCGCGCTCGGCGAACTCGGTGGCGGCGACGCCGCCGGGCGAGATCACGGATACCTGCACGCCGAACGGCGCGACCTCGCGGCGCAGCGCCTCGGAGAAACGGCGCAGCGCGGCTTTGGCGGCGCCATAGACCGAGTAGGTGGGCGAGCCGATCAGGCCGGCCAGCGAGGCCATGTTGAGGATATGGCCGGCCGGGCGCTCCCCGGCCCGGCCCCGCGCCAGCATGTCCGGCAGCGCCAGGCGCGTGAGCTCGATAGCGGCGATCAGGTTGACGCGGACCTGGCTTTCGACCTCGTCGGCGCTCAGATCGTCGAGCCAGCCCAACCGTCCGAAGCCGGCGTTGTTGAAAAGAATGTCAATCCGGCCGAAACGATCCAGCGTACCGGCCACGACCTGGGCCGGCCCGTCGGGCTGCGCCAGGTCCGCCGGCAGGGCGTACGCGGCCGGCCCGAGCGCGCGTTCCAGCGCCGCCAGCCGGTCGGCGCGGCGGGCGACGAGGGCCACCCGCGCCCCGGCCTGCGCAAAGGCGCGCGCGGTCGCCGCGCCGATGCCGGACGACGCGCCCGTGATCAGGACCACCCGGCCGCGCACCTCCGTCATCGCGCCTCTCAGCGGCCGACGCGCAACGCGCCGACGAGGGCGTCGAGTTGGTCCAGGCCGGGCGTAAACGCCCCGGCCTCGAGCGTCTCCAACTCCGCCGCGGCCCGGGTGTTAAACGCCAGGATGGCGTCCAGGATGGCGTCGCCGTTGCTGTAGTCCGCGTTGGGCGTGGGGATGGGCGGCAGGCCGCCTGTCTGCCAGACGCCGCCGTCGTCTGGGAGGCTGGCCGCGTGCACGGGCAGCGTCAGCGTCACCAGCGCGCCGCCGTCCGCGGTCAGCCCGACGAAGACATAGGTCAGATCGCTGTTGTTCAATGGCCAGGTCGCCTGCGCGAAATGGGCCAGCACGCGCACGCCGGCACCGTTCTGAAAAGACAGAAAGCGCGGCTGGGCCTGCAAGACCTGCGCGGCGTTGACGACCAGCCAGTACCCATAGCGGTAATCCGTGTCCTGCGCGGCCAGCGCGGCCCGTAGCGGTTCCAGCGAGGTCGCCAGGCGCTCATAGTCGCCGGCCGGGTAGACCCGGAACTCCGGGTTGAATCGTCCAGAGAGCGGGTAGCCTTCCACGCGGGCGCTGGTGTAAGCCGGCAGGACCCGGAAGCAGTCGTTGGGGTCCAGGCAGGCGGGCACGGTCGTCTGGGTGAGGCCGGTGGCGAGCGGCGACGCCTCGGCCAGGGCGATGCTGAGGGCCGGCGGCGGCGTGGCGCCGGGCAGCGGCGTCGGCGTGACGAGCCAGTAGCCCGAGACGTCGCCCTCCACGGTCCAGCCGGTCAGGCCTTTTTCTGAGCGCACCTTCCACCAGGCGTAGCCGTCGGCACACTCCGGGCCGGCCTCCACCACCACGAACTCGCCCGGCCCCACCTCCCCGGCCAGGGCGCTGGCGCGGCCCGGCGCTGTGCGCACGCGGCTCGGGACCGGCGGGTCCAGGCTGACCATCACCGTCTGGCCGACCCGCAGGGTGAGGGGCGGCGCGCCCGGACAGGCCGAGGGCCGGGTCGGCGCGGGCTGAGTGGACGTGGGCCGCGCGACGGTCGCGCGCGCCGTCGCCGAGGGCGGCCGGGTCAGCGTCGGCGTTGTCGGCGTGGGCCGCGGCGCGGCGACGGTAGTCGTCGGCGGGGTCAGGGCGGCGGAGGGCGTGGCCGGCGACTGAGACGTCGGCGTGGGGGCGGCGCAGGCGGCCAGCAACACGGCCAGCACGAGGCGGAGCAGGCGATGACGGCCCATCGACAGCCTCCCCTGTCAGGCGGGGCGACAAGAGCGCGCCGGCGGGCGCGCCTGGCCGGTTGGATTCAGGCGCGCGCCGCCGCAGCCGACTTGCGCCGCCGGGCGGATTTTGTCTTGCGGCGCGCGGCCTTCGACTTCGATTTCGGGACCGGCAGGAGCGCCTCCGCCAGCACCTGGTCCATGTGCTCGGCAAAGACGAACTTCAGGTCGTGCCGGGCGGCGGCCGGCACGTCCACCAGGTCCTTGTCGTTCTTCTTGGGCAGGATGACGGTTTTGAGGCCGGCGCGGTGCGCGGCCAGCACCTTCTCCTTGATGCCGCCGACCGGCAGCACACGCCCGCGCAGCGTGATCTCACCCGTCATGCCGACCTCGCGGCGCACCTTGCGCCCGGTATAAGCCGAGATCAGGGCCGTCGCCAGGCTGATGCCGGCGCTCGGGCCATCCTTGGGGATGGAGCCTTCGGGCACGTGGATATGGGTATCGGTCTTCTCGAAACGCTTCAGGTCGATGCCCAGCTCCTTCGCGCGCGACTTCATGAACGACATCGCGGCGTGCGCCGACTCCTGCATCACCTCGCCCACCTGGCCCGTGATCTGCAGGCCGCCCTTGCCGTCCATCAGCGCCACCTCGATCGGCATGCTGTCGCCGCCGGCCTCGGTCCAGGCCAGGCCCATCGCCAGCCCGACCTCGTCCTGCTTCTCGGCGTCGAGCGGCGTGTACTGCGGCGGACCCAGGAACTTGTGCAGGCTGGAGGGCGTGATGCGCGCCAGGCCGGGTCGGCCCTCCGCCTGGCGGCGCGCCACCTTGCGGCAGACCTTGGCGATCTCGCGCTCCAGGTTGCGCACGCCGGCCTCGTAGGTATAAGAACGGATGATGTGGCGCACGGCCTGGTCGGTGAAGGTCAGTCCGGACCGCGCCAGGCCGTTCTCCTCCAGCTGGCGCGGCACCAGGAACTTGCGCGCGATGGCGACCTTTTCCTCTTCGATGTAGCCCGGGAACTCGATCACCTCCAGCCGGTCATGCAGCGCCGGCGGGATGGTATTGAGCGTGTTGGCGGTGGTCACAAAGATCACCTTGGACAGGTCGTAGTCCACGTCCAGGTAGTGATCCAGGAACGCCTGGTTCTGTTCCGGGTCCAGCACTTCCAGCAGGGCCGCGGCCGGGTCGCCGCGGAAGTCCTGGCCGAGCTTGTCGATCTCGTCCAGCATCATCACCGGGTTGATGCTGCCGGCCCGGCGCATGGCCTGCAGGATACGCCCGGGCAGCGCGCCGATGTACGTGCGCCGGTGGCCGCGGATCTCGGCCTCGTCGCGCACCCCGCCCAGGCTCAGGCGCACGAACTTGCGGCCGAGCGCGTCGGCGATGGACCTGCCCAGCGAGGTCTTGCCCGTGCCGGGCGGGCCGGCGAAGCACAGGATCGGCGCCCGCTTCTGACCGCCGGTGAGCCGGCGCACGGCGATGTACTCGAGCAGGCGCTCTTTCGCCTTCGGCAGGCCGAAGTGCTGCTTCTCCAGCACCGCCTCGGCGTGCTTGAGGTCGAGGTTGTCCACCGTGATCGTCACCCAGGGCAGATCGATCAGCCAGTCCAGGTAGGTGCGGATGATGCCGACCTCGGGCGCCATCGGCGGCATCTGGGTCAGGCGCTCCACTTCCTTGAGCGCTTTGCCGCGCACCTCCTCCGGCATCTGCGCCGCCGCGATTTTCTCGCGCAGCTCGCTGATCTCGGCGTTCCAGGCGTCGCCCTCGCCCAATTCGCTCTGGATGGCCTTCATCTGCTCGCGCAGGTACATCTCGCGCTGGTTGCGGTCCACCTCGTTCTGGACCTGGGAGTGGATGTGGTCCTCCAGCTCCAGCACGTCCAGCTCCTTGCCGAGCAGGATGCTCAGCCGCTGCAGGCGGGCCGCCGGTTCGAAGACCTCCAGCACGGCCTGGCGCTCGGCCATCGGCAGGTCGATGATCGAGGCGATGTGGTCGGCCAGCCAGCCGGGCTCCTCGATGTTCATGGCGAAGACGTACGCCTCTTCCGGGATGGCGCGGTTGAGGCGCACGACGCGCTCGAACAGGCCGAGCACCGCCCGCATCAGGGCCTCGGTCTCGCGCGGCTTGTCGGTCGGCTCGTACACCGGCCGGGCGCGCGCCACGTAGAACGGCTCGGTCTGCGTGATCTCCACGATCTGCACGCGGCGCCGGCCCTGCGCCAGCACCGAGGTCGAGCCGTCCGGCATGCGCAGCATCCGGCCCACGGCGACTTCGGCGCCGACCAGATACAGGTCCTGCGGGGTGGGGTCTTCGACCTCGGGGTTGATCTGGGCGACGGCGATCAGGGTGAGGTTGGCGGCGTTGGCCTCGCCGATGGCGGCCATGGAGCGCTCGCGGCCGACGAACAGCGGCGTGACCATGTGCGGGAACATCACCAGGTCGCGCAGCGGCAGCACCGGCAGCTCGATCAGGCCGTCGTCGTCGACCTCGGCGTCCGGGACGTCGTACAACTCATCCGCCTGGCGGCCCAGGGCGTCGGCCAGACCGGAGCGCAGGAACATTTCGCGCAGGTTATTTTCGTAAGCGACATTCATAGGCGGACTCAAATAACGGCCAGGCAAGCGGAACCCTCAGGGGCGGGCCACCCGGGCGGCCTGGGCGGCCTGGACCTCGGCCACGATGAACAGGCTGCCGCAGGCCAGGACCACATCCTCCGGCCCGGCCCAGGCCAGCGCCCGGGCCAGCGCGGCCGCGACGGGTACGCACACCTCCACCGAGGCGCCGCGCCCGGCGGCCAGCCGGGCGAGCTCGTCCGGCTCCAGGGCCCGCGGATGCACCGCCTGAGACACCACGACGTGGCCGACGTGCGGCACCAGCTCGTCCAGCATCCCGGCCACATCCTTATCCGACGACGCGCCGAAGAGCAACGCCACGCGCCGGCGCGCGCTCGGCCCGGGGAAATAGTCGGCCAGGGCGGCCGCCAGGCGGCGCGCCGAATCGCGGTTGTGGGCGCCGTCCACCACCACAAACGGCCCGCGCTGCAGGATCTCGAACCGGCCGGGCCAGCGGACCGTGTGCAGGCCGGCGCGGACGGCGTCGGCCGTCAGCGGCAGACCGGCATGGCTCAGGGCCATCAAGGCGGCGTAGGCGGTGGCGGCGTTCTCCACCTGGTGCGCGCCGAGCAACGGGATCGCCAGCCGCGCCGGCTGCCAGGCGGCGACGTGGCCGGCCGCGCGCAGCGCCCGGATCTGACGCTCTTCTTCCGACGACCAGATCTCGAACGTCTGCTGTTCGAGCGTGTGGGCCACCGGGCGGAACAACCAGTCGCGCCCCACCTGGATCAGCGGCGCCCCCCGCTCGGCCGCCACGCGCTCCAGCACCTCTTGCGCCTCCGGCTGCTGCGGGGCCGTGACGACGGGCACGCCGGGCTTGATGATGCCGGCCTTCTCGCCCGCGATCTGGGCCAGCGTGTGGCCGAGCAGGTCCATGTGGTCATAGCTGAGCGAGGTGATGACCGCGACGAGCGGCGTGATGACGTTGGTGGCGTCCAGCCGGCCGCCCAGGCCGACCTCGACTACGGCCACGTCGACGGCGGCGCGGGCGAAATACTCAAAGGCCAGGGCCGTCGTCAGCTCGAACGTCGTGAGGCCGGGAACCTGCGGCGCCAGCTCGCGCAGGCGCTCCACGATCGCCACCAGGTCGGCGGGCGGGATCAGGCCGCCGTTCACCTGGATGCGCTCGCAGAAATCCTGCAGATGCGGCGAGGTGTAGAAACCGGCCCGGTAGCCGGCCAAGCGCAAGGCGTTGGCGCACATCGCCGCCACCGAGCCTTTGCCCTTGGTTCCGGCCAGGTGCAGGCCGGGATAGCGGCGCTGCGGATTGCCCAGCAGGTCCAGCAGGGCCGTCATGCGGCTCAGATCGAACGCCTGGGCCGAGTATTTCACCAGCCGCGTGGCGCTGTAATCCACGAAGCTGTACAGATAATCCAGCGCTTCCTGGTAGGTGAGCATGGAGGCCCATAGTAGCATGATGCGGGGCCGGATGCCAGTTGCGGCCGCGCCGTTGACGCGCGGCGAACGTTTCTGGTAGAGTGCCCGCTATGCGCCTGTCCCTCTGGATCACCGCGTTCGTCGCCCTGGCCGTCACCGCCGCCGTCCTGGTCGCGGCCGGCGCGCTGCTCAATCCGGCCGGGCCGCCGTTGGAGGCCGCGTCGCTGTCGCACACGACGCTCTCCCCCAACGCCGACGGCCGCGACGATGTGGCCGTGATCCGCTACGCGCTGCGGCGGCCGGCGACCGTCTCGATCTACTTCCTCGATGCGGCCGGGCGGCGCTTCGATTTCCGCCGCGACAAGGCGCGCCCGTCCGGCGAGAACGAGGTCCTGTTCAGCGGCATCGTGGACCCGTACACGCTGCCCGGCGAAACGATCCCGGGCGCGCTCCTGGCGCGCGTGCTCCAGGACGGCCCGTACACCTGGGTGATCGAGGCGCGCGACGCGGCCGGGGACGCCAACCGGATCACGGGTTCGCTGACCGTCCAGGACGCCGACACCGCCCTGCCCCTGCTGAGCAACCTGACCGTCAGCCCGGCCGTCTTCACGCCCAACCGGGACGGGCTCGACGACCGCGTGACCATCAACGTCGACCTCGCCAAAGCCGTCGCCGAGGACGGCCTGCGCCTGAGCCTGGTCCGGGCCGACGGCGCTGGCGTGCCCGAGCCGCTGGCCGAAAGCCCCCTCTCGAAGAAGAAGCCGGGCGAGGCGGGCCTGCACACCTTTGATTACGACGGCGGCGTGGACCGGGGCCGGAATCCGCCGCCGGACGGCGCGTACCTCGTCCGGGCGGAGGCCGAGGACCGCCTGGGCCAGCGGACCGCTATCTCCACCCCCCTCACCCTGGCCCTGGGCGGGCTGCCGCGCGCCGAGATCTACCGGGGCGAGGTGCAGTTCTCGTCGGAGAGCGTGGTCATCGGGCAGACGCTGTATTTCACGCTGACCGTCAACAATTACGGCACCGCCCCCATCCGCACCACCGGGCCGGAGCCGGGCTTCGTCTACGACTCCATGGCGACCAACTACAACACCATCGGCCAGTACGTGCAGGCCGGCGCCTTCCGGGTGGGCATCATGTGCGAGACCTGCGTCAGCGACTATCCCTGGCGGTGGGCCATCGGGCGGCCGCAGGACCTGCTCATGATCCGCGACTCGAGCGGGCGCCCGCAGTATTATCTGCCCGCCGGCCAGCGGGCGGTCGTCACCGGCGGCGTCGTGCTGGATCAGGTCGTCAGCGCCCGCAATCCACAGTATTTCTATGCCGGCCTGATCCACGAGGAGGTCGAGGTGGCGGCCATCAACAACCGGGTGGACCCGGCCTTCATCTTGATCGGCCAGCCGTGAGCGGGCAGCCGGCCGCCGTGGAGTTCAGCGCCCGCTCCCTCAAAGAAAATTGATCCACCCTCCACTTTCCGTTAACTGACCCGCACAATAATCCTGTTCTGGCGACCGCTCCGGAGGAGATGATATAATGCGCCCATCGCCACCGCCTCCGGCGCCCTACAGCCCACCCATCAGTCCGATTGCCTTTCCCAGTCGCCCCCGGCGGCTTGTGGCAAGATGCCCGGCAGAGGCTCGAGGCAAGGAGGAATGCGCCGCTCTCGAAGCACCTGATTCGATAAATTCATGGCATGCTGATCGCTTTCTTCAAGGAGAAGGAGAGAAAAACATGAAGTCCAATCGCATTTTCCATTGGCTCGTCGTCGCCCTGACGGTGGCGGCGCTGACGCTCGCGGCCTGCGCGCCGGCGGCCACCCCCACGCCGACCGCGGCTCCGCCGACCGCCGTCCCGCCGACCGCCACGGTCAAACCCACCGAGCCGCCGCCGCCGACCGCCGTCCCGCCGACCGCCACGGCTGAGCCCACCGCGGTCCCCTACGGCTCCCCCGAGAAGCCCATCATCATGGCCATCGCGCCTTCAGCGACCACGGATGAGCTGATCGCCAGCGGCAACACCATCGCCGAGCTGCTCTCCAAGGAGACCGGGCTGACCATTCAGGCGGTGGTGCCCACCAATTACAAGGCCATGATCGAGGCCATGTGCTCGGGCAACGCCCAGATCGGCTGGCTGCCGCCGTTCGCTTACCTGCTGGCGCATCAGACCATGGTTAAGCTGGCGGACGGCACCGAGGTCAACTGCGCCAATGTGGATTTCGTCAGCCTGCGCAACGGCCTGGACCACTATGCCACCCAGTTTATCGGCCGGGCCGACGCCTTCACGCCCGCGACCGGCGTGGACGACCTGGCCGCCCTGCAGCAGTTTGCGGACAAGAAGCCCTGCTGGACCGATCCGTTCTCGGCTTCCGGCTACGTGATCCCGGCCTCGCTGCTGGCGCAGGAGGGCATCAAGACCCGGACCGCCGCCTTTGTCCAGGGCCACCCGACCGTGGTCCGCGCCGTCTACGCCGGCGGCATCTGCGACTTCGGCGCCACGTTCGTGGACGCCCGCACCAACTCGGCCGTCCAGAATGACCTGCCGGACGTGAACGAGAAGGTGATCGTGGTCTACCAGACCGATAACATCATCCCCAACGACACGCTGGCGTCCGCCTACGATCTGCCCGAGGACCTGCGCGCCGAGATCATGGCCGCCATGGTCAAGGTCGCCGAGTCCGAGGCCGGCAAGGAAGCGCTGCGGAAACTGTACTCGATCGACGGCATCAAGGCCGTGGATGACACGTTCTTCGACGAGTTCCGCGTCCTGCTGGCCGCCTCCGGCATCGACATCGCGGGCCTCGTGCGCTGACGGCCCGGTCGCAGCCGAGCGCAAGTCCGTCAATGCGGATTACACGGGTGTCGCCGCTTTCATGCCGGCGGACATCCGTGTAATCCGCCCTCGACCCGGCCCAGGCCAGATCCCGCCGCCCATGCTCGAAGTCCGCAACCTCCACAAGGTCTACCCCAACGGCACCGTCGCCCTGACCGATGTCAGTTTCAGCGTGGAGGACGGCGAGTTTCTGGTCGTCATCGGCCTGTCGGGCTCCGGCAAATCCACGCTACTGCGCTGCCTCAACCGCCTGATCGAGCCGACGCGGGGTCAGATCATCTGGGACGGCGTCGACGTCACCGCCGCCTCCGGGGCCGAGCTGCGCCGCATCCGGCGCCACATTGGCATGGTCTTCCAGCAGTTCAACCTGGTGAAGCGCTCGTCGGTGCTCACCAACGTGCTGGCCGGGCGGCTGGGCTACGCCAACCCCTGGCTCAGCCTGCTGGGGATCTGGCCCAGGGAGGACCGCGAGATGGCGCTGCGCGCGCTGGAACGGGTGGGCATCCGCGACAAGGCGTCCGCCCGCGCCGACGCCCTCTCCGGCGGGCAGCAGCAGCGGGTCGGCATCGCCCGGGCGCTGATGCAGGAGCCCAAGCTCATCCTGGCCGACGAGCCGGTGGCGTCGCTCGACCCGGTGCTCTCGCACAGCATCCTGCAATATCTCGAGCAGCTCAACAAAGAGGAAAAGATCACGGTCGTCTGCAGCCTGCATTTCCTGGACCTGGTCCACCGCTACGCCAGCCGCGTGATCGCGCTCAAAGACGGCCGGATCGTCTTCACCGGCCTGCCCCAGGAGATCGACCGGGCCCGCTTCAAGGCGATCTACGGCGAGGAGGCGGTGGAGGTCCGGGCGGGGATGGCGGCGTGATCCCGTCCTGGCCTGAGCGACGCCGCCGGTTGCCTGGCTGAGGCGACCGGCCCGGTTTCCTGATGCATCCCTCGTTGGCCTTCGCCTCGCTGGTCCTCCCCGGCCTGGGGCAATTCCTGGCCGGGCGGCGCGCGCGCGGCCTGGCCGTGTTCAGCGTGATCGCGCTGATGCTCGGCCTGCTGTGGTGGGCGACCACGCCGGCGGAGGGATTTTCCGAGGCCGTCATCGCCTTCAAGGGCGACGCCGGCCTGTGGGGGTGGCTGGCCGCGCCGATCCTGATCTGGGCCTGGAATGTGTGGGACGCCGCGCGGCCGACGGCCGCGCCGGGCTGGATTCCGGCGCTCATCGCCAGCGCCATGTTCATCGTCTTCGGCTGGCAGGCGGCCGAGATCAACCTCGGCATACTGACCCAGAACGGCGACCGCGTCATGCTCATCCTCCGGCCGATGCTGCAGCCGGATTTCCTCCGCCCGCGCGCCGAGGAGCGCGAGGCCTGGGTGGAACTGATCGTCCCCTGCCCGGCGGAGCCGCCTCCGAACGCCGTCAACACGCTGGACGGGATCACGCTGGAACTCTCGGCGGGCTGCGCGTCGGTCGGCCAGGAGCTCACCGTCACCGGCTCCGGCCTGCGCCCGGACACGGCCGCCGAGCTGATCTGGCAAAGCCCGATCGGCGACTTCTTCCCCCTGCGCGACCCGGCCGACCCGCAACAATTCCGCCTCATCCAGCCGGAGGCCGACGGCCGTCTGACCGCCGCCTTCACGGTCCCCAACGCCATCCCGCCCGGCATCGACCCGAACCTGCCCCAGGAGCAGCGGCTGTACGTGCGCCAGTCCCGGCCCATCGGCGGCTGGGAGCTTTCCACCAACGGCGGCTTCGTGCTGCA
>DAOUAB010000036.1:0-3470 GCA_034434015.1 Anaerolineales bacterium | reverse complement strand
CCCGTATGGCCTGACGGTGCCGCTCAACAGCCAGTGCACGCTGCTGGGCGTCTACCAGGTGCCCGCTTACTACAGCGAGTTCCGGGCGGTCTTCACCAACAAGACCATCGTCACGCCCTATCGCGGCGCCGGCCGCCAGCACGGCGTCTTCGTCATGGAGCGCCTGCTGGACCTGGCCGCCCGCGCACTGGGCCTGGACCGGGCCGAGATCCGCCGCCGCAACTTCATCCCGCCCGACGCCTTTCCGTACAACAACGAGCTCATCTACCAGGATTTTGCGCCGCTGGTCTACGACAGCGGAAACTACGCGCCCATCCTTGAAAAGGCGCTGGCCATGATCGGCTATGAGCGGTTCGTGCGCGACGAGCAGCCGCGCCTGCGCGCCGAGGGCCGCTGCGTCGGGATCGGCGTGGTGTGCTATGTGGAAGGCACCGGCATCGGCCCGTACGAGGGCGCGCGCGTCCAGGTGCAGGCCAGCGGCAAGGTCAGCGTCGCCACCGGCGTCGGCACGCAGGGCCAGGGCCACTTCACCAGCTTCGCCCAGCTTGTGGCCGACCAGCTCGGCGTGGATGTGCGCGACGTGGAGGTGGTCACCGGCGACACCGACCGGTTTTACTGGGGCGCCGGGACTTTCGCCAGCCGCGGCGCGGTGGTGGCCGGCAATGCCATCAACGAGGCCGCCAGGGATGTGCGCGCCAAGATCCTGCGGCTGGCGGCCGAACTGCTGGAGTGCGCGGAGGAGGACCTGGAGCTGGTGAACGGGGAGGTGCGCGTGCGCGGCGTGCCCCAGCGCGCGATCAGGCTGGGCGAGCTGGCGCGGCGCGCCAACCCGCTGCGCGGCGCCGTCCGGCCCGGCACGCAGCCCGGCCTGGAGTCCACCAACTACTTCGGCCCGGAACGCGGCGCCACGGCCAGCGGCGCGCACGCCATGATCGTGGAAGTGGACCCGGAGACGCTGCTGGTGACGGTCTTGAAATACGTCGTCGTCCACGACTGCGGCCGGGTGATCAACCCCCTGATCCTGGAAGCGCAGGTGCAGGGCGGCGTCGCCCAGGGCCTCGGCAACGCCTTCTACGAGCACCTGCTGTACGACGAGAACGGCCAGTTACTCAATGCCTCGCTCATGGATTACCTGCTGCCCACGTCGCTGGACGTGCCGCCTATGGAGATCGGGCATCAGGAGACGCCGTCGCCGCTCAACCCGCTCGGCGTCAAGGGCGCGGGCGAGGCCGGCGCCATCCCGGTCGGGCCGCTGTTTGCCCAGGCCGTGGAGGATGCCCTGGCCGTCGCTGGCCTTGAAATCCTGGAGATCCCGCTCAGCCCCAGGCGGCTGTGGGAGCTGGTGCGGGCGGCTCCGGGCGCAGCCTGAGCCGAGGTCGCATGACGACTCTGACGGCGCGCGCGATCACGCCGGCGGCGCAGGCCTGGCTGGCCGCGGCGCGCCCGGCCCGCGTCCTGGGAGTCTTCGAGCGGACCTGCAACCTGGTGGACGAGGCCGGCGCGGTCCTCACGCTGGCCGGCCCCGGCGTCGGCCTCACGCCGTTTGGGTTGGCCGTGCAGGGGGAGACGCGCCCCTTCCACGCGCTCACAGCCCACAGCCCGGTGCGGATCGCCGGCGGCGCATTGACCATCGGCCCGCTGAGCGTCACGGCGGCGGGCGCGGCGACCTGGGACCCGCGTCCGGATTGGGCCGGCGTGCGCGCCGCGCTGGCCGCGCGTCCGGATCGGCTCGACCGCGCCCGGGCCCTCGCGTTCGCCATCGGCAGACCCGGCAGCCTGCTTGAAATCATGGGCTCTCCCCCTCTGGGAGAGGGCCGGGGTGGGGGCCTCGTCCACGGCCTCCGCGCGCGCTCGCTGGAGGCGGCCCTCGCCGGCGCCCATGCCCTGGCCGGCCTGGGCGGCGGCCTGACGCCGGCCGGCGACGATTTCATCGTCGGCGCGCTGCTGGCGGCCTGGGCCGGCCTATGGGGGGGCGGGGCCGAGGCGCTGGCCGGGCCGATCGCCGAGGCGGCTGCCCCGCGCACGACGACGCTCTCGGGCGCGTATCTGCGCGCGGCGGCGCAGGGCGCATGCGCCGAGCACTGGCACCAGGTGTTCGCCGCGCTGGCGGTTGACGATGACGTGTTGCTCGAAGCCGCGCTGCGCCGGCTGCTGGCCGTCGGCCACACCTCGGGCGCCGACGCCCTGGCCGGTTTCCTGATGGCGCGGGTAGAGGTCATCCCATGAAGACGATCATCAAGAACGGCACGCTGGTCACGGCCGCGGACACCTTCACGGCCGACCTGCTTATCGACGGCGAGCGCATCGCGCAGATTGCTGACCATCTGAGCAGTGACGATGCTCAGACGGTCAACGCCGCCGGCCAGTATGTCCTGCCCGGCGGCGTTGACGTGCATACCCACCTGCACCTGCCGGGGCCGGCCGCCGTCCCGTCGGACGATTTCTACACCGGCCACAAGGCCGCCGCCTTCGGCGGCACCACGTTCACCATCGACTTCGCCATGCCGGCGCGCGGCGAGTGCCTGCACGACGCCGTCGCCCGCTGGCTGGCGGCCGCGCAGGGCCGGGCCGTGGTGGATTACGGCCTGCACGTCGGCATCGTGGGCCTGGACGGCGACGTGCTCGACGAGTTGCCGGCGCTGGCGGCCGAGGGCCTGCCGTCGCTAAAACTGCTTATGGCCTATAAAGGCATCGTGCAGGTGGACGATGACACGCTGTTCAAGACGATGCTCAAGGCCGCCGAGCACGGGATGTTGACGATGGTGCATGCCGAGAACGGCGACGCCATTCACGAACTGCGGCGCCGGGCCGTGGCCGCCGGCCGGCTGGCCCAGGAGTGGCACGCCCGCACCCGGCCGGCCTGGCTGGAAGGCGAGGCGACGTTGCGCGCCATCGCGCTGGCGGCGGCCGCCGGCGCGCCGGTCTACATCGTCCACGTCACCAGCGCCCCGGCCGTGGACCAGATCGCTTACGGCCGCGCGCGCGGCCTGAGCGTGATGGGCGAGACCTGCGTCCAGTATTTCTTCTTCACCGAGGACGATCTGCGCCGGCCGGACGGCGCCAAGTGGGTGTGCTCGCCGCCGTTCCGGTCCGCGGCCGACCAGGCGGCGCTGTGGGGGGCGGTGCGCGGCGATACGCTCCAGGTGATCTCCACCGACCACTGCCCGTTCCTGTTCGACGGCGCGCGCGCCATCCAGTACGAGGGCCGGCCCTATCAGGCGCCCGGCAAGGAGCTGGGCCACGCCGATTTCACCAAGACCCCCAACGGCGTGCCCGGCCTGGGCGACCGGATGCCGGTGCTGTGGACGTTCGGCGTGGGCGCCGGGCGCCTCTCGCTCAACCGGTTTGTCGAAGTCTGCTGCACGAACCCGGCCAAAATCTTCGGGCTGTACCCGAAGAAGGGCACGCTGGCCGTCGGCGCCGACGCCGACATCGTCATCTGGGACCCGCGCAAGACGCGCGTGGTGGAC